>JAFXVS010000094.1 GCA_017534815.1 Bacteroidaceae bacterium
GGGCAGCATCCTGGGTGTGCTGACGGACTTCGTGAAGTGCGTGCGCGAGATGGTGCTGAACGGCAACACGGTGAAGATTGACAACCTCGCCATCTTCAAGGCGACGGTGGAGTCGAACGCGCTGGAGGTGCTCTACGACGCTGAGAGCGACAAGCAGGCGACAGCAGCCATTGGCACGCTGCCTGAGGGAGCCAAGACGGGCGCAGCCGTGAAGACGGTGAAGCTTCTGGCGCAGAGCACGGGCGACTTCACCCGCGACGAGCTGAGGAAGGATGTCCGCCTCACGTGGACAGACAAGACCAAGTCCGAGATCGCAGCTGCCAAGAATGAGGCCGCAGGAACTGGTGGCGAAGGTGGAACCACAGGTGGCAACGGTGGAAACACAGGTGGCAACACAGGCGGTGGTGGCCTGCCAGGCGGCGGTGGCGAAGGGTGATTCTAGTTGAGAGTTTAGAGTTGAGAGCGGGCTGACGCGATGTGCCAATTGAGATGTTAGCGAAGGCTGACGCGATGTGAGAAGGGAAGGTTGCAGAAATGGGCAGCCTTCTCTTTTTTGTGCTTTAGAATGCCTTGTCTTCGAAGTGGAGCCATTGGCCGGTGAGGGGATGGCAGAAGGAGAGGCTTTCGGCGTGGAGGTAGAGGCGGTCGGCACGCGTTCCGTAGAGGATGTCGCCCTTGATGGGGCGTCCGAGACCGTCGGGATGGGCGCAATGGATGCGGAGCTGGTGGGTGCGGCCTGTCTCAGGGTATAGTTCCACACGGTTCTCTCCCTTAAAGATATAATGTGTGATGGCGGGCTTGCCTACACGGTAGTTGACAACTTGTCGGGGAGAATCGAACGGATTGCGAGAAAGGGGTAGAGATATGGTTCCTTCCCCTTCATTCACGCACTTGTCGGAGGTGGCCTCGTCAAGAATGGCGACGTACTTCTTCTTGATGTCGTGACGGAAGAACTGCTCCTGAAGCGCTTTGGAGGCGATGTTGTTTTTCGCTACGAGCATGAGACCTGAGGTGTCCATGTCGAGACGGTGCATCAGCCGATAGCAGGGATTGATGTTGAGCAGATAGGCGCTGAGCGACTCTTCCTTGAGGTCGCGGTTGGGTACGGAAAGCAGTCCGGATGGCTTGAACACCACCATGATGTCATCGTCTTCGTAGATGAAGCGCACCTGTTTCAGCTTCTCCTTGCCGCGTGCCAAGAGGGGATTCTCTTCTACATCCAATCCCTGCATCATGTAGTTGAGCAGCGGATAGCACTTGTGTTGGCAGGAAGGATAGAAACAGCCCTCGATGCGCATCTCGTTCTGCTTCGATGGCCCTACCCAAAACTCTGCCATGCAGAGGGGCTTGAGGTGGTGAAGATATGCGTATTGCAGGAGTTTGGGAGCGCAGCATTCGCCGGTTCCGCCTGGGGGAAGGCCGATTTTGGAGTGAGGTTTGACGAGGGTGCGTCCTTCTTTATAATCGATGTATTCCTCTTCGGAGAAAGGTGACTTGACTTCGGCAAAGATCTCCATGAGGTCTTTTACTTCCTGACGTGCATTCCTCATCCGAAACTGATGGAATGTCCACATCTGCAAGGCGTTGGACTTCTCCTTCCGCAGCGCTTTCAGCTGCGTCCTCTCACGCTCCTCGTCCGTCTCGTTGATTTGGTGCGTCAAGGCAACAATGCGTTGTTCCTCTTCCCGAAAATAGCCTGTTTGCAGGTCGCAGATGGGTGGCACAAAGCCTTCGTGATGGTAAGACCCGTTGTAGATGCCAGAGAAGGCGCATAGGTAGTACCGCTGGTTCTCATGCTCCACGATGAGCACCCCAAACATCTTTCCCTCGTGTGGATACATGTCGGGCGTTTGATGGCAATGGGCAATGACCTCCTTCGCAGCCAGCTGACAAAGGGGATGCGGCTCGTAGCAGAAGGGGTAGGTGAACTGCTGGGGAGACGGGATGCTTTGGGCTTCAGAGGGAAGAGGATGGAGCATTCTTCTCAATATTCCTTTTATCGACTTGTGTCACGACTTTGGCGGCGAGGCTCATGAAGGCGATGCCCTCGGGTGAAGCGGGATTGAGCACGGCTGGTTCGCCATTGTCGCCTGTCTCGCAGACGGACTGGATGAGCGGAATCTGTGCCAGGAGCGGCACGTTGAGTTCTTCGGCGAGTTGTTTGCATCCCTCCTTGCCGAAGATGTAATACTTGTTCTCGGGCAGTTCGGCTGGGGTGAACCACGCCATGTTCTCCACGAGTCCGAGGATGGGCACGTTCACCTTGTCGTTCATGTACATGTTGATGCCCTTACGCGCATCGGCCAGCGCCACCTGTTGGGGGGTGGAGACGATGATGGCGCCCGTGATGCCGAGCGTCTGGATGAGTGTCAGATGGATGTCGCTCGTGCCAGGTGGCGTGTCGAGGATGAAGAAATCGAGGTCGCCCCATTGTGCATCGCTGATGAGTTGCTTGAGGGCGTTGCATGCCATTCCTCCACGCCAGAGCGTTGCCTGGTCGGGTTGGACGAAGAAGCCGATGGAGAGGAGTTTCACGCCATATTTCTCGACTGGCACGATGAGGTCACGACCCTCCACCTGCACGGCATACGGACGAGCATCCTCCACGCCAAACATCTTGGGCATTGAGGGACCAAAGATGTCGGTGTCGAGCAGTCCCACGCGGTAGCCGAGTTTGGCCAGTCCGATGGCGAGGTTGGCGGTGACTGTCGATTTGCCCACACCACCCTTGCCTGAAGAGACGGCGATGATGTTCTTCACACCCGGCAGCAGTTTGTCGGGCTCAGGGGGTAGGGCAGTCTTTGCCTTCGTGCCGATGGTCACTTCCACGTCGGGATGTACGAAGGTCTTGATGGCTGCCTCTGCTGCTTTGACGACTGATTTCTTGAAGGGGTCGGTCTCCTTCTCGAAGATGAGCGAGAAACTGACTTTCATGCCGTCGATGCGGAGGTCATCCTCCAGCATCTCGTTTTCCATGATGCTCTTGCCGTTGCCCGGATAGCGAACGGTGGCGAGTGCGTCGTGTATGAGTTTGGGGTATAATGTCATGATTATCTTATTTTGGGAGTTATCGCTACGCTCGGAGTTAGACTTCTTTAACTTCTTCATTTACTTGTCTTCTTGGTGCTGACAACTTCGTGATTGTAGGAACGGTAGCCATCAACGGGAATCTCGATGTCTGGCTCTTCGAGCGTGCCTTGTTGCGGCAATCGGAACTGGAGATATTTGATGGGAATGCCGCGCTCCAACCACATGCTTTCGTAGTAAGTGCGGATTTCGGTGAGAGAGCTGTCCAATGTCTGTTGTCCGTTGTCTGTAGCCTGCTGCCCATACAAATCGAACGTGCATTGCTCCATCGGCAGGCCGTTCTTCTCCACCATATATTTCGTGTAGGTGGCAAGGAAGTTGGAGTCGGTCTTCACGTTGATGAGTCCGCCGTCCACCAAGAACTTGCGGTAACGCTCCATGAAGTAGGTGGAGGTGAGACGCTTGGTGGCTTTCTTCATCTGTGGGTCGGAGAAGGTGAGCCAAAGTTCTGCCACCTCATCGGGGGCAAAGAAGCCAGCGATGCACTCGATGTTGGTGCGCAGGAACGCCACGTTCTTCATGCCTTCCTCCAATGCGGTCTTGGCGCCGTGCCACATGCGGGCTCCCTTGATGTCAATGCCGATGAAGTTCTTCTCAGGGAACCGTCGTGCCAGTCCAATCGTGTATTCCCCACGTCCGCAACCCAGTTCGAGCACGATGGGGTTCCCGTTCTTGAAAAACTCCTCATGCCACTTTCCCTTCAGCGGAAATCCTTCCTGCTGCAACTGCCAGAAGGGACATTCCACCACTAACGGATTTTCTGCCATCTCTGCAAATTTCGCTAACTTTCCTTTTCCCATTTATATATACCTTAATATATGTGCCTTAAAAGTCGCCCGGCGCCTCTGGACTGGTTATGTGAGTTCCAATTGAAATTCTTCTTTCAGTTTGCGCAGCGCTTCACTCTGTTCCAGCATCTGCTGATAGATTTCCTTGCGGCTGAATACACGGCGTTTGTCTGTCACTTCACGCAGACGGGTCGTCATTGTCAGCGTCTTGTTTTGTAGCCGATGATGCAGATACTTCTCCACGCGAGACCGCATCTTTTGGAGTTCGCCCTCTACGGACGGATTGTCCACAATCACCAAGAAGGTCGAGCCATCCTCTTGCAGCAGGGGCTCCATGTTGTCCATCTGGAACGACATGGCTCTGTCTTCCTGTGGCAGATTCTTGGCGAACTCTCTCCATGCCACCGTCAAGTCCACTTGGGTCACAGGCATATCTTCGAAGTTGTATTCTTCCGCCTCTGTCTGTGCGCTTGCCTCTTGCTGTGCAGCGGGCTTTTGCTGTGGACGTCGGAGGGAGAAACCACCAATGCCAAGAATGGGGTGGGCTGACGTCGGGCTGGCGGTTCGTGGAGCTGCTGACGTTGTTGATGGTGTCTGAACCTTTTGTGCTGCTATCGCTTGCTGAGCCTGTTGGACAATCTTCTCGCTTGCAACCTTTGGCGCAGCATCATGTGGAGCCTCGGTCTTTGGAGACTGGGCTCTCAGTTTGTTGAATATGGGTTTTAGAATCTTCGTAGGGCAAAGCCCGGAAGCGTCCCCTTCATCGGAGGAGAGTTGTGCCATCTCGATGAGGGTCAGTTCCACCAGCAGACGTTTGTTCTGGCTCTGCTTATAGTTGAGGTCGCAGTAGTTGGCCAGCTTCATGGCTTGGAAGAGGAACTTCGGCTTGCACTTCTTTGCCTGTTCCTGATAGCGGACACGCACGTCGTTGCTGGCCTCGATGAGTTCAGTCGTCTGGGCGTCTTGGCTCACCAGCAGGTTGCGGAAGTGGCTTGACAATCCCGTGATGAAGTACTGACCCTCGAAACCCTTCGACAGAATCTCGTTCAGCGTCAGCATGCACTCCGTGATATTGCCCTCCAGGAAATAGTCCGTCAGGCGGAAGTAGTAATCCTCGTCCAGCACGTTCAGGTTCTGGATGGTCTGCTGATAAGTGATGTTGCCGCCACAGAACGATGCCACCTGGTCGAAGATGCTCAGGGCGTCTCTCATGCCGCCGTCCGCTTTCTGTGCGATGATGTTCAGCGCCGCATCCTCCACCGTCATGTTCTCCTGCTCCGCCACATGCTTCAGGTGTCCCACGATGTCGTTCACTCCCATGCGCTTGAAGTCATAGATCTGGCAGCGGCTCATGATGGTCGGTAGGATCTTGTGCTTCTCCGTCGTGGCGAGGATGAAGATGGCATGATGAGGGGGTTCCTCCAGCGTCTTCAGGAAGGCGTTGAATGCCGCCTGTGAGAGCATGTGAACCTCGTCGATGATGAACACCTTGTACTTGCCGATCTGGGGCGGGATGCGCACTTGCTCAATCAGCTGGCGGATGTCCTCCACAGAGTTGTTCGACGCCGCGTCCAGTTCGTGGATGTTGTACGAACGTTGTTCGTTGAAAGCCTTGCACGACTCGCATTCGCCGCAGGCCTCGCCGTTTGGCAAGGGACTGAGACAGTTGATGGTCTTGGCGAAGATGCGGGCGCAGGTCGTCTTGCCCACGCCGCGAGGTCCGCAGAACAGATACGCATGAGCCAGACGCCCGCTCTGGATGGCGTTTTTCAGCGTCACGGTCAGCGCTTCCTGTCCCACCACCGTGTCGAACGTCATCGGGCGGTACTTGCGTGCTGAAACAATATAGTTTTCCATTTCGTCAATGTTTTATAATTTGTGTGCAAAGGTACGGATTAGTGAGTGAAAAACCAAAAAAAACTTCCATCATTTTGTATTGTGGTAAAATATCCGTACCTTCGTACCGAAAATTAAGTAAGGAATCCAATATGATAGAAGAATATAAAATCAGGGTGCTGCCCGAACAAGCAGCGAGTGAGCAGTCCATCAAGCAGTTCTTGCAGGAGGAGAAGGGTGTGGAGGCAACAGCGGTAAGAGTGCTGAAACGAAGCATTGATGCGCGTCAGCGAACCATTTACGTGAACCTGAAAGTGAGAGCCTATGTGAACGAGCTGCCAGAGGACGATGCCTTTGTGAGGACGGATTATCCGAATGTGGAAGGTAAGCCTCAAGCTGTTGTGGTGGGTGCAGGTCCAGGTGGTTTGTTTGCGGCGTTACGACTGATTGAATTGGGTGTGCGTCCCATCGTGGTGGAACGTGGAAAGAGTGTGCATGAGCGCAGAAAGGATATCGCGCAAATTTCACGTACACAGCAAGTTGACCCAGAATCGAACTATTCTTTTGGTGAAGGTGGTGCAGGCGCTTTCTCTGATGGCAAGCTCTACACACGCAGCAAGAAGCGTGGCAATGTGGAGAAAATCCTGAATGTGTTCTGTCAGCATGGTGCCAGCACCAGCATTTTGGCAGATGCTCATCCTCATCTTGGGACGGACAAATTACCCAACATCATTGAGGCCATGCGCAACACGATTATCAAGTGTGGCGGCGAAGTGCATTTTGAAACGAAAATGGATGGCATTTTGCTACAGAAGGATCAGGTGGAGGGTGTTCGTTGTGGGGAAAAGACTTTCAAGGGGCCTGTCATCTTGGCAACAGGTCATAGTGCCCGTGACGTGTATCGTTATCTCTATTCGCAGGGTATAGAAATAGAGGCCAAGGATATTGCTGTAGGTGTACGTTTGGAACATCCGTCGGAGTTGATAGACCAGATACAATATCATCGCAAGGAGGGCAGGGGAATGTATCTGCCTGCTGCCGAGTATTGTTTTGTAACTCAGGTGGATGGACGAGGTGTCTATTCCTTCTGCATGTGTCCGGGAGGTACTGTTGTTCCTGCTGCCAGTGGCCCCAATCAATTGGTGGTGAACGGCATGAGCAACTCGCTGCGCAACAGTCCTTGGAGCAATGCCGGTATGGTTGTGGAACTGCATGTGGAAGACCTTCAGGATCGTTCCCTCATGGAACTTCCCCCCGTCCCCGACCTTTCACCTCTTGCTTCTCCCACCTCATCCCTCAACCCTCTCTCCATGATGGAGTTTCAGGAGCGTCTCGAATACACAGCCTGGATGCAAGGTAATCGCAAGCAGACGGCTCCTGCCCAGCGAATGGCACACTTCGTGAATGGCAAAGGCAGTTATGACCTTCCCAAATCTTCCTACACACCTGGACTGATCAGCACGCCTATGCACTTCTGGATGCCAGCCTTTGTGACAAAGCGTCTCCAACAAGGATTCCGCAATTTTGGCAAGGCTTGTCATGGTTTCCTGACTAACGAGGCGGTGATGATTGGTGTGGAGACACGTACCTCGGCTCCAGTTCGTATTCTGCGTGACAGGGACACCTTGCAACATGTGCGTCTGAAAGGATTGTTCCCTTGTGGTGAAGGAGCAGGGTATGCAGGTGGAATTGTGAGTGCAGGAGTGGATGGTGAAAGATGTGCAGAAAGGTTAGCAGAGTATCTTTTAACACCCTCTTTAGGCTGAAAAATGGCTTCTTGATACAAAAATGATATACTTTTCACGCATTTTTCTTCTTTTTTGTTTGGAGCGATAGAATTTTTTGTATCTTTGCAAGCGTAATCTTAAGTACACACAGACATGAAAAATAGAAATAAGATGTCAAGAATATTGCCTTTACTGATTGTTGTCGTCATCTCATTGTTGGGTTCATGTAGCAAGGTGAGCAATATTACAAAACCGAGTGGGGCGCGCCATAGCGTGGTCGTCATCCACTCGTGGGATAGTATTGGGGAAGAGAAAGAGTTGTTTTCCCAATGCATGGAAGATGCCTTCAGAAATCATGATATGGCGGTAGATGTCCACCATATTTATGCGAACATGCTGCATCGTTCAAGTGATGTGATGTCTCAGTTTGATTGGCCAACCTATTCCGAGCAGATTAAGCAGTGGAAACCCGAGGTCATTCTGCTGAACGATGACCCTATTGTGGATTGGGTGTTGACGAGCAGGGGGCGTGACTCCATTTTCCAGAGTACGCCGATTGTGTTTGCAGGTGTCAGCGCCTTGTTGCGTGACTCGCTGTCTGTTTTTCCAGCAATCACAGGTTTTGAAGATAGGGTTGATCTGGCACGAAACATAGAGATTATCATGAAGATGGCCAAGACCCAAAGCGTGACCATTGAACTTGATTATCGGGAAATGGATGAAAGACTGCGTGCACAATTCATGGAGGAATTGCGTGACTCCACGAAATACATCAACAATACGGACTTCAGAATCAAAGACTTTGATGATGAGTTTCTCCGAAAAACTCGTCCGGGTATTGCTGTGGTGAACTTTGTTTCAGCCGCCTTCCCTTACAGGAATTGTTTGGAGGGAGAGTCTGACTCCGTAGGCAAAGCCACGACCAGAATTTTCTACCAGCAAGCAAGAGATATGTGGCAGCTGCAGGTGAGGAGCAGTTTGATGAGCAATGCCATCATCGATCACACCACGCATCCTCAGTTCACAGCGGTGAGGGAACAATTCAATGACCCAACCAATTTGCGATTTTTGGGTGGCTATTTCACCAGCACACAAACGCAGGTGGAAGATCAGGTGGCGTATGCAGTCCGCATCATGAATGGTGAAGTGCCTCGCTCGCTACCTATCAGCATGCATTCGAGTGACTATTATTTGGACTGGAATGCCATGCAGGAAATGACGCCTAAGATGCCATATAGCGTATATAGTAAAGACTTTAAGATTATCAATGCACCCTTCTATCTGGAAAATCCGCTGGAATTTGCGCTTTGGGTTGGCGTGATCATTGTTTTTGTAGGTCTGTTCGTCTATGCTATTGTCTTTATACTTTTGAAATGGAAATGGAAGGGACAGATGAACTTGGTGGAAGAATTGCAATATGAGGAGAAAGTGCATGAACTGATGTTCTCCGACGCCAAAGATACCTTCTGGCTGTATAAGGACGGCGTCTTCACGTTGAGTCAGCAGTTCTCCGATTATTTCAAGGTACCGAACCGTTTGACAATTGAGGAGATGGAGTCCATCGTGCATGAAGACACGAAAGCTTCGTTTGAGTTTTTGATGAATTTCCGTGAACAGCGAGGAAGAAAGACCGTGCGTCTGCATCTTTCACCAGATGGCGGACAAAATTGGTATTGGGCTGAAGCCATGTACACGGCAACTGAGGAATCGGCGAAGACAGGTGAGTTGTATGGTTTGCTGTTGAACATTGACAAGAAGAAGGAAACGGAGGAAAAGCTGGAACAGGCACAAATCTTAGCAAGTCAGGTGGCGCTGAAGGAGAACTTCTTAGCTAATATTAGTCACGACCTTCGTACCCCGTTGGGTGCCGTGACTGGTTTCTCTACGATGCTAACTACTCCAGGCATGACCTTTGAAGAAGGTGAGCGAGAGATGTATGGCGAGGTGATTCATCAGAATACGGACATGATCCTGAACATGATTGATAGTGTGATGGAGAAGGCGCAGATAGAAACGGGTGATCTTGAGATTATTCAGAAGCCGATGTCAATACAGAAGCTTGTGGATGAATGCTATAAGACCAACTACATTATTGCTCCAACCCATTTGGAATTCAAACTGGAGATGGGCGAACCAGATGCGATGGTCAACATTGATGCAACACGCACGAAACAGGTGGTGAATAACTTCTTGAGCAATGCATTCAAGTTCACGACAGAAGGTAGCGTCACTTTGGGTTGGAAACACATGGAAGACGAGCCGGAATGGTTGGAAGTTTATGTGAGAGACACCGGTATTGGTGTGGCTCCAGAGAAGCAGGCACAGTTGTTCGAACGATACATCAAGGTGAACGAAACTGATAAGGGAACAGGCTTAGGCTTGAACATCAGTAAGACCATTATGGAGAAGCAGGATGGAACGATTGGTGTGGAAAGTGAAATAGGTAAGGGAAGTAAGTTCTTCTTCCGTCTGAAGAAGATGGTGGAATGCCTGCTCCTTATCGTGACCATTGGCTTTGGTGCTTTGATGCCATCTTCATGTGTGTCCCCATCCGACGATGACACAACGAGTGCGAAAATACTGGTATATCACAGCTATAGCAAGGGACAGTCTGGTTATCGGGAATTTAATGATAAGATATTGCAGACTTTCCGCAGCAATGGCGTCAATGCCGACATCAGACATGTCTATCTGAATTTGGAAAATCCTATGACGGACACCAGAGCGCTGCATTATGCCGTCAAGGATTCCATAGACAAATGGCATTGGTACCCAGACATCGTGATGACAGAGGGTGACCGTGCTGCATGCGATTTGATTGAATGGCGACAGATAGGTAATATGGAATTGCTTGATTCGCTGCCCATCATCTTTGGTGGTTTGCATCATCCGAAATGGGATTACATCAGAAAGCACAACAATATTGTGGTGATCAACGATCCTATTGATTATTGTGCCAACATCAATCTGGCGGCAGAGATGTCTGGTAAGAACTGTATAGAGATTGAGCTTGACTTCTTTGAACAGGATTCAATGATTCGAAACGAATTGAGACAGGCCATCGCACGTCCTCCATACGTTGATAACTCTGATTTTCATGTGAACATTGTGGGAGATGAGGATTTCTCAACGATATGGAAAGATAGTGTTGTGGTACTGATATACTCGACAGAATCTCCAGAACGCAATTCTTCCAGTGGACTGGAAGACAAGGAAGAGGGCTACCAGAACTTGAGAAGAATCTATGTCCATTCATGGCTCTACCCATCGGTGGCGCTGAAGAGGGATTTGTATAGCTCTGCCATTGCGGACAAGACAGGAAGGCCTCAATTCACAGCAGTTAAAGCCGGCTTCGCAGATGGACGGGGACGTTATCTCTGTGGTTATTTTGCCGGCTATGAGACTGTGGGTGAAGATATGGCAAGGGTGGCATCCGAAATTCTGAAGGGAGCGGACTTGGCATCATTTGTCGGGATGACGCATCAGAAGAACTATTATATGGACTATGATGCGATGGAAAAGTTGGGCATGAGATACAAAGATTATAGCAGCCGCTTCATCATCGTGGGAGCTCCTCTTGAGAATATATCTCCTGTCTATACTTATGCTACATGGATCATTATCGTTTTCATCTTCCTGATGGCCATTGGATCTATCATTTTGGTGTTGCAATCATGGAAGAATAGAACAGCACAGATTTTGATTGAAGGTGTGACGAGACGTGCCGAAATGAGACAGATGGCTTTGCATGGAGCAGATAGCCATACGGTGCGTACAGAAGCGAATCTGAGAGAAATCATTTCCCATGTGCATCCAGACCATTCCAGCGAGATTCCACTCATCATGCAGGCCATCGATATTCAGGGATCGCATAGTTATGAGATTTGTGCAGATGTGGATCAAAAGGATAAATTCCGATGGTGGCAATTACGTTTTGTCGTGATGTTTGACCCCAAGACGGGCAAGAAGAATGTAGATGGTATCTTGATTAACATTGACGAAACGAAACGTTATGAGGAGAACCTTCGCAAGGCGATGCTGTTGGCGGAGGAAGCCAAACAGAAGGAGGACTTCTTGACCACTATCAGTCATGAGATTCGCACCCCATTGAATGCGGTGGTTGGATTCAGCGATGTCTTGGTCAGCATGCCACCAGACTCTTTTACTCCTGAGGAGATGGCTGAATATGCGAAAATCATCAAGGCTAACAATACAAGCCTTTCTGGCATGATTGAGGACATCTTGATGTTCTCACGTATCGAGAGTGGACGTATTCAGTATGTGAAGAATGAGTTTGATGCATCGGAACTGGTGCGCGAGTTGGCATACGAATGGAGAGATTTGATTCCTGATGGGGTTGAATTGCATGAATTGTCAATTCTGCCAGGCATCACCATCAATAATGACCGTACACGTGTCAAGTATATCATGAACCAGCTGATGAGCAATGCTGTAAAGTTCACCAAGCATGGAACCATTTTAGTAGGTGTTGACTATCATTTCAACTCTGGACGTGCAGAACTCTTTGTGGGTGATACAGGTTGTGGCATTCCGAAGGAGAAACAGCAGTTGGCATTCGGCCTGTTCTGGAAGGATGATGGCTTTATACCAGGCTTAGGACTCGGCCTGCATGTTGCGAAAAAATTGGCTGAAGGTATGGATTTGACATTGGACGTGGAGAGTCAGGCTGGTTATGGTTCCAAGTTCTCGTTGTATGCCGATGCTCACATGAAGAAGCCGACTGAAGAATAAGGATGCTGGTTCTCATCACGGTGATATTATATTTTGGCGTATTGCTGCTTCTCTCCCAAGTGGTGGGTCGGAGGGGTGGCAATGCTGCTTTTTTTACAGGCAACCGTCAGTCACCTTGGCCACTTGTGGCATTTGGCATGATTGGTGCAAGCATTTCAGGAGTAACGTTTATTGGAGTCCCAGGATGGGTGATGAGCACCGATATGACCTATTTGCAGATGTGTCTGGGTTTTGTTGTCGGCTACATCATCGTGGCATTTGTGCTGTTACCGCTTTATTACAAATATCGTCTTATCTCTATCTATACCTATCTGGCGCATCGTCTTGGATCTGTAAGTTATAAGACGGGCTCTTCCTTTTTTATTATCAGTAAGTTATTGGGTGCTGCCGCCAAATTCTATGTGGTGTGCAGAATTCTCCAAATGTGTTTAGCTGATTATTTCTCTGTACCATACGTTGTAATTGTACTGTGCGCACTTATCATGATATGGTTATATACACGTAGAAGTGGTATCAAGTCTTTGGTTTGGACAGATTTCCTTCAGACGCTTTGCCTCTTGTTGGCTCTTGTCCTGATGCTGCTGAAGGTGGCTGACATGCTTCACATGAATTTTGTCGAAGCGATGACTGCTGTATGGAACGATACGCACTCCCGCATCTTCGAATTTTCTGATTTTGCCTCTAAACAGAATTTCTGGAAACAGTTTCTTTCTGGCATTTTCATCGTCATTGTGATGACAGGTCTTGATCAGGATATGATGCAAAAGAATCTTACTTGCAAGGATTTGCGTTCAGCACAGAAAGACATGTGTTCTTATGGTGTCTTGTTTGTGCCCGTTAATTTCCTCTTCCTCGCTTTAGGCATCCTCTTGATGATGCTCTATCAGCAGCAAGGCATGACGTTGCCAGAACGAGGGGATGATCTTTTGTCTGGCATCATTCTCAAAGGTACAATGGGAACGGCATGTCTCATCTTCTTCACCATTGGTGTTATTGCCAGCGCTTTTTCCTCTGCTGATTCTGCTATGACAGCACTCACCACCAGTTTCTGTATTGACATCTTAGGAAAAGAAAAAGATGAGAAAACACGCAAACGAGTACACCTATGTATGCTCATTGCTTTGGTTATCGTCACCTTGGCGTTCAATGCCATTGGTTCTGGCAGCGTGATGGATCTTATCTATACATTAGTTTCCTACACTTATGGCCCTCTCTTAGGACTGTTTGTCTTCGGTATGTTCACCAAGAAACAGCCCTGCGAACGTGCTGTTCCCTACATTGCGATTGCTTCGCCCGTTATCTGCTATATCATCGATACCCTTGTTTGGCACTATACGGGTTACAAATTTGGATATGAAATGTTGATGTTCAATGGTCTTCTGACTTTCATCGGTCTCCACATTGCGTCAGTCTCCGTTGTTCATCGAACATGCTAAAATGTATATGAATAGATGAACTTTATAGATTTATTTGCTGGTTTAGGAGGTTTTCACCTCGCCCTGTCCCGTTTGGGGCATCAATGTGTTTTTGCCTCTGAAATACAGCCAAAATTGCAAAAACTATACCGACTGAATTTTCCTGATGTGCCTATCATGGGTGATATCACCAAAATCAAGGCCGAAGACATTCCTCCTCATGAGATTTTGTGTGCAGGCTTCCCTTGTCAACCTTTCTCTTTCTCCGGCAAGAAGCAGGGATTTGAAGATGAGTTGGGTCGAGGCAACCTCTTCGATGAGATTTGTCGCATCCTACGCTATCATCACCCCAAATACATTTTTCTCGAAAATGTCTCTGCGCTTCCAGGACATGATGGAGGACGTACCTGGAAAGTGATACGGCAGAAGTTGGATGCATTGGGGTACGACATCCGGAGCCACATCTATTCTCCTCATGAGTTTGGCATACCTCAGCATCGCCCTCGTTTCTATATCGTGGGAATGTTGCGCGACGAACAGGGCATCAGCGGTATGCACAGATTCCATTTTATGCGACCTGACAAGGACATCATCAGCGATGTGCGCACCATCGTGGATGCCGAAGATAACGACCGCCTGCTGGCAGTTCGTCGTGACTTGCATCCTGTGTTTGATGCGTGGCAAGAATTTGTCTATAATGTGACCAAGCGCGATGGCTACATGCCCTCACATTGTATCTTCACGATGGAGTTTGGGGCTGATTATGAATTTGAAGACACACCTCCTGTTTACCAACCAATTGAACGTCTTCGTGGTCATCGAGGTGAATATGGTCAACTTCTCGAAGGGAGTACACGTGAAGAACTTATTGCGGGTCTTCCTTTCTATATGCAGAAGACACAATACAAAGACACTTATCCTGAATTCAAGAAGATACTCATTCGGCAAAATCGGGAACTTTACCAGCGCCATAAGGATTGGATTGACCTTTGGCTTCCCAAGATTCGTAAATTTCCACGCACTCAGCGTATGTTTGAGTGGAGCACCAATCAAGACTGGGATTTCAAGCACCATGTCATCCAACTCCGTCCTTCTGGCATTCGCATCCGTTCAATCAATTGTGTCCCCACCATCACGCTCTGCACAACTGCAACACCCATTTTGCCTTTTGCACCATTCCCCTCTCAAGGAGCACTTGATAAGAAAGGACGTCCATACAAACCAGAAGACTTTCGCTGGGGACGTTACATTTCTCACAATGAAGCTGCTCGCATCCAATCCATGCAGGAACTGGACTATGGCAATCTTTCACGTGTTCAAAAGATGAAAGCACTTGGCAATGCTGTCAATGTGGATGTGGTGGAACTGATAGCCAAACGCCTCTTGCCTAAAGTTAGAAATCGGTAATCCGTTGTTCTCTCTCATCGGCACGTCAAGTGGAAGCAACCCTGCTTCCTCTCATATTTTACATAGCATTGTCCCTCCATCCTAAGGTCATTCAGCACTTCTGACAGCACCTGCTTCATGGGTTCATTCCATCTGAGCAGAGCCGCTTTCGATTCGTAAGTTCCTGTCATGGGCATGAACTTATTATAAGCGATGTCCACTGTTGTTCCATAACAATGACATGAGTTGGTCGTGGCATTTTTGTTTCCTCGTTGCAGATTCGAGACATCCTCCGTCGTTCTCAGCACCGATGTTACAATCAGCATATGGATGGGTAATCCTTTCACCTGACAAGAATCCATAAAATTCAGACAAATTGTGTTCAGCAGGTGCTGTGCTTTGGGCACCAGATACGGAATCGAATGTGTGAGTCGATCCACCGAATAAAAAGGTGAGTGACAAATATTGACCAATTGATGCTGTTTCACCAACACCTCTGCTTCCTCCCGATTTCTCACAGGCGTAATTCCATTCTCTTCAGCCGCCACAATCTGCACGCTCTGACTATCAGGGAAACATTCAGAATAACTCCAAACACCACGTACTCTATGTACCCCTCCATTTTCTCTCTTTGCTGTTGGCATTAGATGGTTCTCCCGCCTCTCTTTCTCCTCTTTCCTCTCCTTCATCGCTTCCATCTTCCTCGCTGTTGGCGTCAAGCGGTTCTCACGCTCTTCCGTCTTTTCCTTCATCACTTCCATCTTCTTCGCCTTCGTCTCCATCTTCACTTCAATCCCCATCACTTTCTTCACCCCAACAAACATTGCCATCACCGCCACAAAGACCATGATGAACTTCCACTGACTATATTTCTTTTTCTTTTTCATCCTCTTCCTGAATTCATCACCAAACCCCTTATTTTCTCATTCAAATCCTTCGCCTCCATCAACTGCTCAATCGTCAAATGCATCCGCCATTGCCAATAATGGCGTGGATGTACTGGAATGTTGATTCTCTCACCATTCGGATCGGGCAATCTCAGTCCTTCGTCCATTGACAGCCAATCTTGCAGCGACAGCAGCGTCAATGCTGATGGGCAGAAAAGGTGTGCCGACACAATTTCTTCACATAGCCATCCTGGAGCAGGGTGGGGAGCCGCGCCATCCTTGTAAAGCGCTGTATTGTAATATTGTTGTGCACGTTCTACGTCTTCATCCCACCACTGGCGGAGTGGTGGCATGTCATGAGTCGAAATCGTTGCGACTGACCGATATGGATTCTCCCACAAATGTCCAAATTGCAACCAAGGTGACTTCGGCATGGATTGAATCTCCAACGAGAGAATTCGTAGATCGTTCATCACCCATCCTACACTTTCGGGCACCATGCCAAGGTCTTCGGCACACACCAACATGCGTGTTGACTGTGTCAGG
This sequence comes from Bacteroidaceae bacterium, assembly GCA_017534815.1. Lineage (GTDB taxonomy): Bacteria > Bacteroidota > Bacteroidia > Bacteroidales > Bacteroidaceae > Minthosoma. The sequence goes on from JAFXVS010000094.1 coordinate 16,425, forward strand.
GCAGGAAGTTTCCGCATCGCTTCGTCATACCAGAACTTGTTGTGGCGTTTGTAATAATAATCCTCATACAATCTGTCGAAAGCCTCTTTCTCATGCGGCAGAAGCGACTGATAAATGTAATCCTTTTGTGCCGATATGCGTGGATGATACATGTTGGCTTGCTTTCTGTCTGGCACGAACAGCACGCATGAAATTAAGTCGTACAACCCATCTCTCAGCGAAAGGTTGTCCTCATCCGTCTTTCCTGCAAAGGCTGCCTCAATCTTACGTTGGCTGGCATATTCATCCTTCATGTCATACCGTCCGTCGTGACGTGGCTTCAGATAGATGCTCTTCACCAGTTCCTTCCGATAACCGAATATCTGCTCCAAAGTCTGATCTGTAATGTATGGACGTGTCATCAGTTCGGCATTGAAACGCATGCCATAACTCTCTATCTCCTCCACCGTCATCGGCAAGGAAGGGGAGAACTGCCCCAACAGTCCATGCACCGAATGCATCGGGATGTCCCAAATGCGGAAGAAACCTAACACGTGGTCAATCCTGTAGGCATCAAAATATTCGGCCATCTTCTGGAAACGTCGAATCCACCAGCGATAACCATCTTTTGCCATCGCCTCCCAGTTATAGGTGGGGAATCCCCAGTTCTGTCCATTCTTGGAGAAATCGTCAGGTGGTGCGCCAGCCTGTCCGTCAAGATGGAAGAGATGAGGCTCTGACCATGCTTCTACGCTGGTGCGTGAGATGCCGATAGGAATGTCACCTTTGATAATGACGCCATTTCTTCGTGCCTCATTCCGCACCTCCAACAACTGCTTGTGTAATTGATACTGCACATAATAGAAGAAGGCTACTTGGTCATAGGGCTCCTGTCCTTTGGCCACGAGTTTTTCCACCTCTCTCTTGTTGTATTGGCTATATTGTGGCCATTTCCCGAACTCGGCTGTCTGATATTTATCTCTCAGATACGAGAACGCTGCATACGGAATGAGCCAATCTTTGTTGTCTGCAAAAAACTTCTTGAAATCATTCTCTTCCAGCACTTGCTTGCCTTCTTGAGCGTATGCACGTCGCAAATAATCCATCTTTAAGGCAATCACCTGCTCATAATCCATCACCTTAAGGGCATTCAACTTTTGCTGCTTCATCATGAAGGTCTCCATCGCCAGACGGTCTTTCAATTTTGGCAATGCCGAGAGATCGCAATAGAGTGGATGGAGGGCAAAGATAGATATGGCGTTGTAAGGATAGGAGTCTTGCCAACTTCCCATCGTTGTCGTGTCATTGATGGGCAAAATCTGAATGGCATGCAACTGGGTCTTTACAGCCCACTGAATCAAGGATTTCAAATCTCCGAAGTCGCCCACACCATAACTCTTGGTGGAACGCAGAGAGAAGACGGGAATGACGACACCTGCCACCTTCCATTTATCAACACGGGCTTCTGCCCCCTCAATTCTAAAACCTTCATCTGTCTTGATCCACATCTGTCGAGCTTGTAATTTATGACAGCGCAGATGACGGTTCTCGCCATCTTCCCATCGCAGGATGTTGTTCTGTGCATCTACCACCACATATTTATAATCAGCCTCATCAAACAGCATGTCTGCATCAATGTTGATGGTCCATTCCTGCAAGTTGATGAGTGCCATCCGTTTGGCTCGCTGCCATTCACCCAACTGAGGGGTGTTGCCACAGATAGCTAACCATTCGCCCTTTCGTAGTCGCGGCTCGACAATGCGCAACTGCAAAGTGGAAGAATACAGGGTGTCTAATGTGTTGTTTAGGTTATCGTTAGCGTTAACGCCAAGATTGGCACTCGCCCCCACACATTCCGTATAAGCCGATGAGAACAACGGCAAGTCCTCTGGAATGGGACGCCATTTATCGCTCAACTGATACTGATTTGTGATGCCGTCTAACATCACCCGATGAGGAGCCACTTCCCATTCTGTCCACACTAAATTCCCGTCACGCCACATGGCATACAGGTACTCCAACGCCACCACATCACCTTTAGGTGGTTGCTGCACATCCAAGTCCATCTCACCTGTCCACATCATTCCTTCTTCTGTTGAGAGCTGCATCTCATGCATGGAAGTCCTCTTTCCAGTTTTTCCGACAGTCCACACCTGCACACGAAGTTCCTCTCCCCATTGGGTTCGGTATTCTATTTCAAAACGTATGTTCATCTTACCAGTTTTTCAAAAAGTTTAACTCCACAAAGGTAGGTGTTTTTTTCATAATATCAAAAAGATTCTTTGTTTTTTGTGTTTCCACCATGCATTTGTCCTCTCAGAATGCCGTTCCTCGATAGAATTCCAATATTTTCTGACGGAAGAGGAAGGTGTAGCGAGCTTGAAGTGCTGTGGATTCAGCCTTTAGCAGAGCTGTTTTTGATTCCTGAAACTCTGTGGCTGTGGCTTTGCCGTTCTCATATTTCTTCTGCATGAGGTTGAAGGCTGTTTGTGAGGCGGTTAGAGCTGCATCACTACTAAGGCATTGTTTCTGTGCTGCGATAGCGTTGTAATAGGCCTGCTGAATTTCCTTGTAGAGTGTCTTTTGAGTGTCTTCTAACTGAAGTTGTTGGGCTGCTACTTGCAGACGGGCTTGACGAACGGCATTTCTGGTGGCGAAACGGTTGAAGATGGGGACTGCCAAAGAAATGCCTAAAGATTGATTGAAGTTGTCATCCATCTGCTTGCCAAACGATTCTGCTTTGAAACCTGAGGTCTTGTAGTAATTGCTGCCCATACCAGCGGAGAAATGGACGGAAGGGTAGTGGCCTGCTTGTGCAATGCGGACACCTCTTTCAGCACTCTGCACGTTGAGTTTTCCTGCGATGATTTGAGGTTTGATGTTGAGAGCTTCTGCATAGATGACATCTGGCATCGTGAGCACAACGCTGGCAGGTTCATAGGTTTCGGGCTGTTGGATGTCAAAATCGTCAGGAGTGGGGAGTTCGAGTAGTTGGGAGAGATCCAACAACGCCAGCATCGCAGAGTTTTGTTGTTGGGTCAACGCCAATTCGTCTGAAGCCACATGCGACTTGGCTTCAGCCCATTCCGTCTCAGCCACCTTGCCGTTCTTGAACAGAAGTTCGATGCGATGTTCCTGAGTGCGGCTGAGTTCTAATTGACTTTCTGCCACTTTCACGAGGTCTTTCTGATAGATGACCTCGAGATAAGATGACGCCACCTGCATGCTTACATTCTCTTTGGCTTTGTTAAGATCGGCCAACGCCGATTGCAGATTGAGTTTGTTCTGTTTGATTTGATTAGTAATTTGTCCACCAGTATAGAGGGGAACATCAGAACCCAAACTGAATGATGTGCTTTGTGTGTTGCGGTTGGCGTAGGTGTTATTGCTGGTCAGTCCACGTCCGAAACCTACACTCTCGCTGGCCGATGCCTGCAAATTGGGCAGACGGCTGTTTTTGGAAGTACTGAGCGACACTTCCTGATTCTTCACGTTGTTCTCCTGCAGTTTGATGTTGATATTGTGTTCAATCGCATACTCGATGCATTGGCGCAAGTTCCACTGCGTTGTTTGCGCTGAAGCAGACAATGCTGACAATACACATATAATATATAGAGAGAAAAATTTCATGCTAAGAGGTTTTGAAAGGGGAGCGTGCCTGCGAGCACGTTCCCCTCTAATTCAATGATTATTGATAAACATTATCTTCCGCCGAAACCGCCGAAGCCGAAGCCCTGAGTTTGTGGAGCCTTCTCTGGGTCACCGAAGACAGATGCCTCTGCATCCTTGTCGTTGAGCTTGAAGACCATAAACTTGGGATTCTGCTCTGTGCAAGGAGCCCATGCGCCACCCTTAGGACCATTAGGATCGCTGTACTTGGCGAAGTTTGTCCATGCGGTCAGCATCTTCTCAGAGAGATCCCAGTCACCCTTTGTCCAAGGACGCCAGCAATGCTTGAGCGACTTGAACACGAACCAAAGGTCGGAAGAGTGGAATGCACCTTTCAGACGCTGAGTTACCTCTGGATGAGAACCGTCGTCTGGCAATGGACGTGCGAACTCGTATGCCCAAGCCTTGCCGCCCTTCTGCTGACGAACCTTGCAGAACTCAGCAATGTTTGGAGCCATATCGCCCATATCGTTGAGGGTGTAACCAATCATGTAAGGAACGTCTGCCAAAGTGCCCTCGCGAGTAGCATCGTCAAAGCTCTTCACGCTTACGTAGCCATCAATCATCGGCATGAAGCCCATGCCCATGCGCATCATACCCATCATGCCACCTTGCTGCTGCTGGCCGGCGCTGTTCACCTGCTGGTAGATGGTTGGCAGGGCGAATACGGTCTCTGTCGAAGCCTGACGCATCTTCTGCAGGTCGGTCATGCCAGCCCAGTCGAACATCTTCTTGGCGTTGTTTGCTGCATCCTCGATGGTGCCACCGCTGTAACGGCCACCCATCATGCCGCCTCCGTTAGGATTAGGAATGCTGAGACCTTGGGCACTCATGATGACAGCCTTGTGGAACAGACCACGAGCCAGAGGAGATTCGCAGAGCGTACGAACGCTGCCACCACCTGCACTCTGTCCGAAGATGGTCACGTTGTTGGGGTCACCACCAAACTGAGCGATGTTCTTCTTGATCCACTTCAAGGCCTCAATCTGGTCAAGGATACCATAGTTGCCCGATACTTTGTTAGGACTCTCCTCTGCCAAAGCTGGGTGACAAAGGAATCCGAAGATGCCCAGACGATAGTTGATGCTGACAAGCACCACATCCTTAGCACCCCATTCCTGGCCATCGAACTCTGGCTCAGAGCCAAAACCTTCGCGATAGCCACCACCATGAATCCAAAGGGCAACAGGGAGCTTCTTGCTGGCATTGCCTGGAGCTTTTGTCCATACGTTCAGATACAGGCAGTCCTCACTAAAGGCAGCTTCCTTGCCGTAGCCCCATTCTGTGTAGTAGCCACCAGTGTACTGGATGGCCTGATAGCTTGGACGACCGAAAGTGTCGCAAATCTTCACGCCCTTCCAAGGCACAACAGGCTGTGGCGCTTTCCAACGGTTCTCCCTGATTGGAGGAGCTGCGTAAGGAATACCACGATAGACAAACACCTCAGGATGATCGTCAGCCTTCACACCCTGAACCTGACCACCTTCGATGGTCAACACTGGATTGTTCTGTGCTTTGCCACCTACACAGGCGAGCAAAAGAGACAAACCTAATAGAAACTTTTTCATGTTAAAATAATGTTTAGGTTGTAAAATAAGAATAGATATAATTATTTACAGATAGTAACATCCGAGGGCAAAGTTAGGAAGAATATCTCAAACAAACATCATTTTCTTCATAAATCGTTGAATTTATTTGTTCAAGATGCATTTTTTTGCGAAATTCGCAACTGAAATAACAATCCATCTATTTCCAAACAAACATTTAACACGTTTATGAAAAAGTTAGCAACCCTATGTCTGGCCATTGCTTGCATGACAAACGCTCTGGCAGCAAACCCTACCATCAAGAACCTTGGAGACTCCAAGTATTGCATTGAGGTGGGCGACCTCTCCATGACCATCAACGGCGCAGGAGGAGGCAAAATCCTTTCCTTTAAATATAAGGATACGGAAGTCATCTCACAATCCACCTTCCCAGAAAGCTTTGGCAGCACCTTCTGGACAAGTCCGCAGAAAGAATGGAACTGGCCACCCGTGCAGGAATTTGACAAACAGCCATACGAAGTAGAAGAGAAGGGTACATCACTCGTCATGACCAGCAACGTGTCAGCCAGACTGAAATACCGAATCCGCAAGGAGTTCAGCGTCGATGCCAAGAAGAATGCCATCGTTGTGAACTACTCCATCATCAACGAATCAGGCGAGACACGTAAAGTGGCACCTTGGGAAATCACACGTGTGGTCAACGAAGGACTCATCTTCTTCGATGCCCCCACCGACCAGATTACGCCAGCTGACCTCATGCCGTTCCAATCAGCATTCGGCATCTCATGGTATCAGACAGATGAAGCCAACCAAAACCGCAAAATCAATGCCGATGGTAAGGGCTGGCTCGCATACCTCAACAACGGTCTGCTCATGGTGAAGAAGTTCCAAGACCTCAACGCCTCGCAGCCCGCTCCAGAAGAAGCCGAGATTCAGGTCTATGTGAACAGAGGCAAGAGCTACATCGAGTTGGAGAGTCAAGGAGCTTACACAGAACTGAAAGCGGGCGAATCACTCAGCTGGTCAGTACAATGGTTCTTGACTCCCTACGAGGGCGATGCACCATCGAAAGCCCTGCTGAAAAAAGTCAGGAAAATCGTCAAGTAAAGTGACATATTCCCATCTTGCCAAAAAGCGTGTGCAAAGGGCAGTACTGAAAATCAGCCATTTATAAAGTTATAAGAAAATTTTTTGGAAAAAAGTTTCCGAAATATTTGGCTGTTTGCTGAAAAGTCCCTACCTTTGCACTCGCTTTCGGGAAGAAACACAGGAAACACCCTAACAAAGTCATGCGAGACAGCGTTATTCCGATGGGACTTTCCAACAGGCAAGAGGGCGCTTAGCTCAGCTGGTTCAGAGCGTCTGCCTTACAAGCAGAGGGTCGGCGGTTCGAATCCGTCAGCGCCCACGTCCTAACATCTTTGAAATAATGGTTAGTTCGGCTCGCTAGCTCAACTGAATAGAGCATTTGACTACGGATCAAAAGGTTACAGGTTTGAATCCTGTGCGAGTCACTTCAAGAAAGGCAATAGTAGCAATACTAAAGCTTCGGGTAGGTAGGTAAGTGGTTAAAACGGGCAGACTGTAAATCTGTTGCCTTGCGGCTTCGGCGGTTCGAATCCGTCCCTGCCCACGGATAGACGAAACGAAAGTGTAGTCAATCGGGGAAAAATCCACGGATAGACGAAACGAAAGTGGAGTCAATCGGGGTTAAAAACCCACAAAAAGGATATTGCGGAAGTAGCTCAGTTGATAGAGCAC
>JAFXVS010000015.1 GCA_017534815.1 Bacteroidaceae bacterium
AACTTAGTGCCTGAACGAAGATTTCCTTGTAGCGACCGCCTATTTTGTTAGCCAAGTCACTACTGAGCATATTGGAGTTGGAGCCTGTTACAACTATTTCAATATCTGGCTCCTCATAATAACTGCGAATACTGTTCTCGAAACCTTCTATATCCTGAACTTCATCTATTAGGATATAGTTGGTTTTTGTCTTGTCTCGCCGTTCATCAATATAGGCATTCAAGTCCCGATCAGTCTGAATGCCAGCAAACTCATGTTTCTCCTTGTCAATGAAGATAATGTTTGTATGAGCATCTTCTGCCACTTTATCTCTAAAGAGGCGCAGGGTGTAACTCTTTCCCACACGACGTTGGCCAACTATAATAATGATGGTGTCCATACCAAGATGCTTCGTTATCTTGTCAAGATAACTTTGTCTTACAATTGCTCTCATGTCTTTTATAGATGAAATTTGCTGCAAAGATAATGATTTTATCTTTTATAAAAGACAAAATCTTGAAATTTTTGAGATTTGTTTTGTATAATTTGCATATTTGACTCCAAAATCTCTCATTGAGTATAACTTATTTTGATGCTTCAGCCATCAGTGCGGCACGCTCCTCTGCTGATTATTTTTCAAATTTTTGGATTGGGGGATGTTTGGGGGGCAGGTCTTTTAGATTTAAATTTAATATGATATGGTACGCACGGCTCGGAAACAAAAAAATAACCAAATAACCGAATAACCAAATAACCTTTTTAAAGCGGTATAGTGTATGATTTTGTGCGTTTTTAGGCAAAAACGTCGCAAAATATGCGTTATTTTGCAAGTTTGTTTGGCGGTTCGTTATTATTTTCATATTTTTGCCGCAGAATTTGCGATGATATAAGTGCTGTTTCGTCGCACAAACGTAAGAAAGCGTCATGTATATACAATGTACCTAAACATTGAAGTTTGTTTAGTGTGAATGAATTATTTCTTATCACTTGGCTTGCTAAAACCCAAGATGGGACGATGGGGCTGTGGGGGGGGGTGCTTTGGAGTTCTGACAAGGCTGTGCTGATGGCATCAAGTTGGGCACGAGTCTCTTCATTGATGTCGTTTTGGTCGTGAAGAATATCCTCGATGTCAAGTTTCAGGTCTTCAAAGTCCTTGCGCAGTTGAGCAACATCGGCAGTAACATCAGACTTAGGTAATGATGTGGCTAAATGACGAAAAGCAGTAAAAGCACGCATGATACCGATATTCACCTGTATAGCAAGAGGCGAACGAAGCACGCTACTAAGCATGGCCACACCGTTCTCCGTAAAAGCATAAGGTGTTTTTCTTAAGCCCATCTTTGCAAAATTGGATGTCGCAATTTGCGATGTCCAATTTGTATCTTTTTGATTGTCAGAAGAATTGGATGTCGCAATTTGCGACCTCAAAGTCTCCAATTCCCCCTTAGTCAATTGAAACATGAAGTCTTCAGGAAAGCGTTCGATGTTACGTTTCACCTGCTCATTCAGTCTTCTGGTTTCAACGCCATACATTTCAGCTAAGTCGAAGTCAAGCATTACACGCTGACCACGTACCTCGTATATCATGCTTTGAATATTCTGTATGTCGTTCATTTTTTTGTTTTTCTTGTTTGCAAAGTTAAGCAATAATGGAATATCTACAAAATATAAGTGGCGATTTTTCACATCGACACCACAAAAAAGAAGGTTGAGGCCCTGTTTTTGTGCTTATTTTTTTGGGGGGCCAAAGTGGAGTGGAAGGAAGGGGAAAACGAGGGCATCAGCCTTTAGGTTTTCTGCAAATTTCCACAGGCAGTACTATAATCGATGAGCGGGGCTTTGTCATGCGTGCGTGTGAACCTTTGTTATGCGAAAGAGTGGGGGATTGTCAGCAACGGCCCCCCTTGCGTTTCCAAGAAACAAGGGATGCCGGAAACCGTTTCCAATGGGTGCAGATTGTTTGGAAACATATTTTTATGCGTTCTCCATACTCCGTAACTTTGCGGTGTCAATAAACGGAAACGTGAATTGACAGCGATCTTTGAAAGTTTTTATTTGTTTTTTTGTTTTTGGAAGTTGGATTTTTGTCGATTTTGAGCTAAAGCGACCATGATGAAGGTAAACATTGGTCTTTTTCTTGGTTGTTTGCACACTTTTCTGTAACTTCGCATCCGCATAAGAAAAACATTGATATGGAGAAGTTGTATCCTTTCCTGTTTGAGCCGAACCTGCACACGATTGTGTGGGGTGGTCAGCGGCTACGTCCCTACAAGGGGATGGAGGCGACAGATGAGCCTGTGGGCGAGAGTTGGGAGGTGAGTGCAGTGCCGTCGAGCACGAGCATCATCAGCAATGGTGGGTTCGCAGGGAAAGACCTGAACAGCGTCATCGCCCTGACGCCTGCCCGCATCCTTGGGGCGAAGGTGGCGAGGAAGTATGGTGGAAAACTGCCGCTGTTGGTGAAGTTTATCGATGCGGAGAAGGACTTGAGCATTCAGGTGCATCCGAATGATGAGATGGCGCAGCGTGAGCATGGGAAGTTCGGCAAGAGCGAAATTTGGTATATCATCGATGCGAAGCCTGGAAGTCACCTCTATGCGGGCTTCAAGGATGAGATCACGCCTGAGGAGTATAAGCGCAGGGTGGAGGACGGCACGATAGTGGAGGTGCTGGCGAAGCACACGGTGAAGGCTGGGGATGTGTTCTACCTGCCTGCGGGTCGTGTGCATGCCATCTGTGGTGGCATCCTGCTGGCGGAGGTGCAGCAGTCGTCGGATGTGACGTACCGCATCTTCGACTACAACCGTCCTGGCATGGACGGCAAGCCGCGTGAATTGCACACGGAACTGGCTGCACAGGCGTTGGACTTCCATGTGGAGGATGATTACAGGACGCAATACAGCAATTTGGCTGGACGTGCGAACCGCATCATCGACTCGCCTTATTTCAGCGTGAGGGTGACGGAGATGACGGGTACCTTCCATCGCAACCTCATCAAGTATGACAGTTTCATCATCAGCATGTGCATCAAGGGTGACTGCAAGATCAAGATGCGTACGACGGGTGACGAGATTGTGTTGCGCGAGGGGCACAGCACCCTCATCCCTGCCTCCATTGCCGACTATGATGTCATCCCGCTGAACGGAACGACCCGCATCCTCGATGCGTACATCGACAATAAGGACAGAAGTTTAGGCAGCCAAATCACAAGGTTCCTGCATATTACGAGTAAGTAAACTACTTATTTTTATACCACTCCTGCAATACGTAGAAGGCTTTCTTCTTGTCGCCATTGTCGCTGAAGAGGCCTTTGCGGTTGTAGTACTGCTGGATGTCGGGGAGGACACGGCGAGGTGAACGGAAGTCCTTGAGAATCCAAGGGGTGGTGCCTGCCAATCCTTCAATCTTGTCAATCATGGCGATGTTCTCGCGATAGAGGTTCTCCTGGAATTCCTCTGTCCAGCGTTGGTTCTTTTCTCCATGATAGCCAGCCTTGGCACCTCCGCCAAACTCGCTGATGATGACGGGTTTGTTGTAAGGAATCTCCCACTTCATCTTGGGTGCATCGTTCACGTCACGATACCAACCGATGTACTGGTTGAACGACACCACATCCACGTATTCGTTCATATTATCGTTGAGGCGGTTCACGTAGTTGGATGCACCTGTCACCTCCATGGCCATGGAGATGAGACGGGTGTTGTCCTGGGTGCGTGCATACTGAGAAAGTCTGCTCAGGAAAGAGTCGCGCTGAGGAGAGTGGGGCGTTTCGTTGGCGATGCTCCAGATGATGATGTTGGCGCGGTTGTGGTCGCGTGCAATCATGTCGCGCAACTGTGCCTGTGCATTCTCGAAAGTTTGGGTGTTGGTCCAAGCGATCGTCCAATAGACAGGAATCTCTGACCAGACAAGGATACCCATGCGCTCAGCCTCCTTGACGGCATATTCGTTGTGGGGGTAGTGAGCCAGACGCACGAAGTTGCAGCCCAGTTCCTTTGCCCATGAGAGGAGGGTGTGCGCGTCTTCTGTGCAGTTGGCACGACCGCCTCCGTTAGGTTTCTCTTCGTGGATGGAGATGCCCTTGAGGAAGATGGGCTTGCCGTTGAGCAGAATCTCCTTGTTGCGTGTCTCGACGGTGCGGAAACCGATGTCATCGGTCAGGACTTCGCCGTTCAGGGTGAGGTTGACACGATAGAGCTTGGGGTTCTCTGGCGACCAGAGTTGTGGTTTGGCGCTGAATCCGAACGAGGCCTTGCCCTCAGCATCGGTGGTGAGGGTCTTGTTGATTTTCAGTTCTGGAATGCTCAGCGTCACCTGCTGTCCAGCCTCTGCCTTGTTCAGGTTCACCTCAAACTGCATCTGTTGCTGTGCGTTGGGCTTGCCACCTTTCATCTGGAGCGGCTTCTGGAGTTGGAGGGAGTAGTTCTCGATATAGAGGGGAGCCACGTTGATGAGCAACACGTCGCGTGTGATGCCTCCATAATTCCACCAGTCGAAGATCTGGGTGGGCACATCCTCTGCATGACGCTTGTTATCGACCTTCACGATGACGGTGTTCTCGCCATCCTTGAGCTGCTTGGTCACGTCGAAATTGAAGGGCGTGAAACCGCCGATGTGGTGTCCGACCTTCTCGCCGTTCACATAGACATGGCAGTCGTAGTTGACAGCACCAAAGTAGAGCAGGGTGTTGCGTCCATCGGTAGGGTGCCAATCGAAACTCTTCTTGAACCATACGGTGCCCTCGTAGAAGAACAGACGTTCGTCGCGTGTGTTCCAGTCAGACGGGATGGGCATGGTGGGAGAGGTGTCGAAGTCATACTCGATGAGGTCTTCAGGACGTTGTGGTTTCGCATTGCGGAAGAAACCCCAAGAGGTCGGGTTCATGCGGTAGTCATAATACCCTTCTTCCTGTACATCGACGATGTAGTTCCAGTTACCATTCAGCGAGGTGGTCTTGCGTGCCATCACATTGCCCACCAATGGGAGCGTGTCAGCCGCAGCGATGATGGGGAGCATCGTCCCCAACATGAGTGTCAAAACAAGATGCAGTAATCTTTTCATGTTAGTTCTACATTAATAGGTTGATATGAATTTGGTGGCAAAGGTAGAGAAAAAAAGTGAAAAGTGAAAAGTTTTTCAATTAAAATCCGTACCTTTGCCGCAGAATTATCCAAACCTCAAACCCATAACTCATTATTTACACTTATGATCAAGCATTTTTTCCTGATAGGGGTGATGTTTGTGTCGGCTTTTTCAGCCAGCGCCCAAAGTCTTGCAACAGCTTATAAAACGGTGGGCAATGCCAATCCCATCAGTGGTTCCATATTCTGCGCAGACCCGACGGCTCTTGACTACGAAGGACGTCTTTATGTCTATGGTTCGAACGACCATCAGGAGTTTATTGCGAACGGCAAGAAGGGCGAGAACTCCTACGGAAAAATCAAGTCGCTGGTGGTGTTCTCTACTGACGATATGGTGAACTGGACATTTCATGGCACCATCGATGTGGGCAAGCTCTGTTCTTCGTGGGGATGGCAGTTTGGTAATTCATGGGCTCCTTCCGTGACTTGGCGATCTGGCAAATACAGAGATGAATTCTTTTTGTACTTTGCCAATGGTGCCAGCAATATAGGTGTGTTGACGGCTTCTTCTCCAACAGGCCCTTGGAGCTCTCCGAAGAGTGGCCCGATGATTACAGGCAGTACGTCAGGTGTGAGCCCCTGCAACTGGTGTTTTGACCCAGGTGTGGTGATTGATGAGAACGGACAAGGTTGGATTTCTTTTGGTGGTGGTGATCCCAACGGTCAGGGTAGTGACCTGCAGCCCAACAATGCTTGCATCGCCAAACTCAAGTCCACTATGACGGCGATTGATGGCAGTGCGGTTAAGTTGCCCGCTCCTTATCACTTTGAGGCCAGTGAACTGAACATCATCGGCGGCAAGTTTGTCTATACATATTGTTCATCATGGAAAGACCGCAACGCTTGGAGCACTTACCAACAGCAGCAGGGCATCACCGTGAGTACCCCTGGTAAGTGTACGATGTGCTATATGGTTTCAGATGACCCTACGGAGCCGTCTTCATGGAAATACAAGGGCGTATATGGCCCTCATGCCAGCGCTCCCAACAACCACTCCCATTTGCACAAATTCAATGGCAAATACTATCACATTTACCACTCTGCCGATCTGCTGAACAGTATGAAGAGCAAGGGGGGAGTGGATGGAAGTGCCAGCACTTTCCGCTCCATCTGCGTGAATGCTGCCACTGTGACGGAGAGTACGCCGAAAATCAATAGTGTGACGCTGAATCAGTCGGGTGTTGCTGCCATTAAGAACTTTGACCCTTACGTCCTGCAGCAGGCGGAGACGATGGCAACCAGCGGAGGTGTGAACTATGAAAACTTCAAGAACCTCTCTGCTAACACAGACATCAGCGGCCTTGGGAATGATGCTTCACGCAATATGACGGTGAAGATGGCGCAGGGCGCTTGGACGGTGGTGCGTAATGTGGATTTCGGTACTTCAGGCGCCACCTCTGTCACGCTTCGTGTGAAGGGTAAGGGGACGCTTGAGGTGAGGGTCGGTAGTAGAACTTCGACTTCTGTCGCTATTGTTGAAAACACGACCACCTCTTTGAAGACCTATACGGTTGATGTAGATCCCACGAAGTGTGTGGGTGTGAAGAACCTCTACTTTGTCTCCACAGGTGAGCATGCCATTCAGTTTGATCAGTGGCAGTTCTCTGACGAGGTGCCTGATGCTATCAACGTGCCCTTCATCGATGCATCCTCTGATGCTTCCTCGCCCAAGTATTATGACTTTGGTGGCCGTCAGTTGAAGGGAATGCCTGCTGAGGGTTTCTTCATCGATGAGAATGGCAAAAAATTCTGGAGGAAGTAAGGATTTTGTCCCTTTTGGGATGAAAAAATGTTCCAATTAGTTAAAGAATTATAATGTATGCGTAAGCTTTCTTTACAATGAGGGGTGATGTAGGTCTATGTAAAAAGTTAAAAGAAAGAAGAGAAAATACGCGTATTATGAAGTGTTATATGTCCATGCTATTTGGCATGAAGGGTTTATTGTTGACTTTGCTGTTCAGCATGAAAGGGTTATTGTTCGCCGTGTTGTTTTGTGCGGCTTCTATGGGTGCGTATGCACAGGAAGCACGGAGCAATTTCTCCATTAACGGATATTTGACAGACGTCGATTCGAAGGAACCGATGGAGCATGTGTCTGTGCAGTTGTTTACTGTGGCAGATAGTGCGTTTGTGGGGGGAACGGTGTCGAACAGCCGAGGAAACTTCTCTGTGGATGTGCCGTCGGTGGGAACGTACAAACTGAGGATTTCGTTTGTGGGTTATCAGACGGTGGAACGTGAGGTGACCCTACGGAGAGCCCAGAACTTGGACTTGGGAAATATCCGTATGGCTACGGACGAGTTTATGCTGAAGGATGCGGTTGTGTCGGCCAATGTGCCCCAGGTGGTGGTGAAGAAAGACACGCTGTTGTTCAACCCGGAGGCCTTCCGCACTCCAGAAGGCTCAGCCATTGAAGAGCTCATAAAAAGGATACCTGGCGCTGACATCGACGAAGACGGAAACATCACCATCAACGGCAAGCAAGTGGAGAAGATTCTCTTGGATGGCAAGGAGTTCATGCTGGGCGATATTGAGACGGCCTTGAAGAACATTCCTGTGAGCATCATCCAGAACGTGAAGTTCTATGATCAGCAGAGTGACGAGAGCCGCATCACGGGCATAGATGATGGCAATAAGGAGACGGTCTTGGACTTCACGGTGAAGAAAGGCATGAACCGTGGGTATATGGCGAATGTAGATGTGGCTGGAGGTACAGAGGACCGCTATGCCATGCGAGGGACGGGCAGTAGCTTTACTGACACGAGGCGGATTGTGCTGCTGGGCAACATGAACAATAAGGAGGAGAATGCGGGCTGGTGGAACCGTCGAGGACTGAACACCAACAAGATGCTGGGTCTGAATCTGAACTATGACGATGATGAGCACTGGCGGGTAGATGTGGGTGTGAGATGGAACCATCGGACGGGCGATAACCGTAATGAGAATGCCAGTGAGAACTTCTACAGTCAGGACTACAGAACCTTCTCAAACCGTCGCTCTGTCAACCTGACGCGCAATGATAATTGGAACGGAAACATGCGTGTGGAGTGGAAGCCAGACACCCTGACCACCATCATGTTGCGTGCCAATGGAAGTCTGGGAACCAGCGATGGGACAACGACCTCGCTCAGTGCCACTTACAATGATGACCCCTACCTTTATTCTTCGGCTCCTCTGACCGACGATGCCATCGAACTGATGCACGAAAAGGGGCTTGCGGTCAACCGAAATGACCAGGCAAGTCTGTCGTACGGACGTAACCGAAACGTGTGGGGTATGTTGCAGTTCTTCCGCCGACTGAATTCGAAGGGAAGGAACTTCTCCGTCCGAGTGGAGGGTAGCGCTGGGTCGAACAAGCAGCGGAACGGGTCGAACAATCATGTCCATCTTTTCCTGAGGCAGAACCAGGCAGGAGAGGACTCCACTTACTTCACGGCACGCTACAATGAGACCCCCTCCGACAATAAGGGCTTTGTGGTGAGTGCCAACTATAGTGAGCCGCTCTGGAAGGGGGCACACCTCCAGACTCGCTACGAGCTCCGTTACAACCAGAACAAGTCTGACCGCCAGACTTACGACTTCAGCCATGAGGCGTTCAATCCGTTCGAAGGCATCGTGCCGGTCTATCGGGACTGGGGCACTTGGTTAGGTCCTGAGTCGCGGTTTGCGGACTTTGACCGACCCCTTGAGGACTTCCTCGACAAGAACCTGAGTCGCTATTCCGAGTATAAGAACTACACCCATAACATCCGCTTGACCCTGCGTCACAAGGCCGAAAAATATGACTATAACGTGGGTGTCCTCCTCCAACCACAGCGCTCCAATTTCGTGCAGGACTATCGTGGAAAATATGTGGATACCGTCCGTACCGTGACCAACTTTACGCCCACCCTCAACTTCCGATACCAGTTCAGCGAGCAGAGCTCTTTCCGCCTGAACTACCGTGGGGATACGCGTCAGCCTGACATCACTCAGTTGCTCGACATTACCGACGATAGCAACCCCCTCTACATTACCCAAGGTAACCCTGGGTTGAAGCCTCAATTCACCAACACTTTGAACCTATACTACAACAATTACATCGCACGTTGGAAGAGGTCCATCGTCTTGTATGCCAACTATAGACACATCAGGAACTCCATCTCGAATCTCGTACGTTACAATGCGGACACGGGCGGCTCAGTCTCACGTCCTGAGAATATCAACGGCAACTGGAATGCCGACGGTGGATTCAACTTCAACACGGCCATAGACACCCTCGGTCGGTGGAACATCGGCACCGATACGCGTCTGCGTTACAACAACTACGTCAGCTATGTAGCGCAGGCAAAAGCCGACGCTCAGAAGAACACGACACGTTCGACCACCCTGACCGAGCGCCTTAACTTCAGCTTCCGCAATTCCTGGTTAGAAGTGACCCTCGATGGTAACGTGACCTACCAGCATACCCGGAACGAGTTGCAGCCGAATGCCAACCTCGACACATGGCAGTTCCGCTACGGAGGGCAGGTGCTTGTCCGCATTCCGGGCGGGTTTGAGGTCAGCACCAACATGAGAGAGTCGAGCCGTCGAGGCTATAACGATCCCTCCATGAACACCAACGAGCTTATCTGGAACGGGCAGATCTCCAAGTCCTTCCTCAGCGACAAGACGCTCACGGTCGCCCTGAACTTCTATGACCTCCTTCGTCAGCAGAGTAACTACGACCGCTGGGTGTCGGCCACCAGCCGAAGCGACACACAGTATAACAGCATCAACTCCTATGCCATGTTGCATGTCCGCTACCGACTCAATCTGTTCGGAGGAAAGAAGGATACGGACGAACGTTATCAGAAGAAATGGGGTAAGGCTGAATAGGTGTTTTAACCAAGAGTGACAAACTAGGGCGCCCTACTATGATAATCTAGGGCGCCCTAGAGCGGCACTCTAAGGCGCCCTAGAGTGGCACTCTTAGGCGCCCTAAATTTTCAGCCTATCTGGACAAAGACAATTATTCTATGTAGATTAAGACAATATTTTTACCTAAACTTACTGAATATGAAAGACTTCACTTACTATGCGCCGACAGAGGTAGTGTTCGGCAGAGACTCAGAGGCCAAAGTGGCCCAAATGATCCGTAAGTATGGCGGCACAAAAGTGCTGGTTCACTTCGGTGGAAAGAGCGCCATTCAGAGTGGCCTTCTCCCCAAAATCTGTGACCAACTTTCCCAAGCAGGTATCCCCTATGTTGCCTTAGGTGGTGTGGTGCCCAACCCAAGGCTTTCGATGGTGCATAAGGGGATTGAGCTGTGCAAGAAAGAAGGCGTTGACTTCCTCCTCGCAGTGGGAGGAGGTAGTGTGATTGACTCCTGCAAGGCCATCGCTTATGGTGTACCTTACAAGGGTGAGGTGTGGGATCTTTACTTGGGCAAAGGCAAGCCTAAGACGATGCTTCCCCTCGGATGTGTCCTGACCATCCCAGCAGCGGGAAGTGAGATGAGTGAGTCCAGTGTCATCACCAACGAAGACGGAGGCATCAAGCTCGGCTACAGCAACAATCTCTCCCGTCCGAAGTTCGCCATCATGAACCCAGAACGTACCTTCACCCTGCCACCTTATCAGACGGCAGCGGGTGTGACCGACATGATGATGCACACCATGGAACGTTACTTCACCAAGGACGACGACATGAACGTGACGACTGCCCTTGCCGAGAGTCTCCTCAGGGAGATGAAGCAGGCTATCTTCCCCGTCTTGAAAGACCCAGAGGACTACCGTTACCGTGCTCAGATCATGTGGGCAGGTAGTCTCATGCACAATGGCTTGACGGGCTGTGGCATCAGCGATGACTGGGCTACCCATCAGCTGGAACACGAACTCAGCGGCATGTTCGACGTCACCCATGGAGCAGGTCTTGCCGCCGTCTGGCCAAGCTGGGCACGTTATGTCATGCACAAGAACTTGCGCCGCTTTGTCCGCTTCGCTGTCGAGGTGATGGACGTGCCCAATGACTACACAGACCCAGAGGGTACCGCCGAGAAGGGCATCCAAGCGATGGAACGTTTCTACCACGCCATAGGCATGCCTATTAACATCAAAGAGTTGATTGGCCGCGACATCAAAGATGGGGAAATCAAGGAGATGGTACAGAAGTGCAGTCGTGGCGGTACCCGTACCTGCGGCCAGCTCAAAGTCCTGAAAGCCGAAGACATGGAAGCTATCTACCAGATGGCTCGTGGGTAACACTCATTATTTATAAATATAGGGAAATACATAGCCGCAACACAGACACAATCAATCACTGAATCCTAACAAACTAATCTATCATGAAGCGAGTAATGCTTACCCTCTCCCTCACCTTAGCCACCTTGAGTGTGTTGGGGCAGGGTAGTGTGGAAATTAGGAGAAATCAGGTGGGTTGCTACCCCAATCAGGAGAAAGTAATCGTAGTGGAAGGCATGAATCCGGAGGGGAAAGTCAAGGTGACAAACCCAAAGGGAAAGGTGCTGAACCCCAAGGTGATGCGTCAGGCCGTGTCGCCTTTTTCTGGTAAGACACGTTACGTCATTGACCTCGGAAACCTCGACAAGGTGGGTCGCTATCAGGTCAGTGTGGGCGACCAACAATGTAACCTGACCGTATCCAAGCGTCCCTACCAAGACATCGCCAAATCCTCCCTCCGCCTCTTCTATCTGATCCGCTCTGGCATCCCCATCGAACAGGGGGGAGTGTACAACCGTCCCTTGGGACACCCTGACACGCATGTGCTGGTGCATCCGTCAGCTGCTACGGACAAACGTCCAGCAGGTACCGTCATCAGTTCACCCTATGGATGGTACGATGCAGGGGACTACAACAAGTACGTAGTGAACTCCGCTTTCAGTATCGGCTTGATGTTTGCAGCCTACGAACAGCAACGCGATTACTTCGCTCAGTTGGTCACGGACATCCCAGAAAGTCACAACAAGACTCCCGACTTTCTGGATGAGATGATGTTCAATCTGAAGTGGCTCCTCACCATGCAAGACCCTGACGATGGCGGGGTTTACCACAAGCTCACAACCCCTAACTTCGAGGCTTTTATCCTACCTTCCGAGTGCCTCCAACCCCGTTATGTGGTCGCAAAAAGTGTAACCGCCACCCTCGACTTTGCGGCGGTAATGGCAGACGCTGCCAGGCTCTTCGCACCCTATCAGAAGGACTATCCCGACTTCCCTGACCAGGCCAAGGATGCTGCAGAACGTGCTTATCAGTGGGCAGAGGAGCACCCGACAGCTTTCTATCGTCAGGAGCAGTTGAAAGACCCTGCCGTCAGCACAGGAACGTATGGCGATGGTAACGCTCGCGATGAGTTTTTCTGGGCTGCCTCCGCCCTTTACCGTCTGACTGGTCAGCCGCACTATCTGGAGGAAGCCCGTCAGTATCAGCCTAACCGCTTCTCCACACCATCTTGGGGAAACGTCTCAGCCTTAGGCGCCTTTGAGTGGCTGGCAATGAGGATGTTGGCCCTCAGTAAAACTTCAGAAGCCAACAGTGAGAGGATAGAGGCGATAGGGGAAACTTTGGAGCTGGAGGAAGCCATGCAAAACCAGTTACTCGCCTATTGTGAAGAAGCCGTGAAGGGCGTGGAAACTTCCTCTTTCCAATCGCCCTTCGGTAACCAACCTCGCCAATTCGGCTGGGGATGTCTGGCAGAGAACTGCTGTTGTCAGGCCTTCACTTTCCTATATGCCGACCATCTGCAAGGCACCACAACCTATCGCCGTTATGCCCTCCAGAATGCCGATTATCTCTTGGGACGCAATGCCACTGGCTACTGCTACGTTACTGGCTTTGGTGACCATTCTCCCCTGCACCCTCACCACCGAATCTCAGAGTCCGATGCCGTTGAGGCTCCCTTCCCAGGTATGCTCGTAGGGGGACCCAACCCGGGTCAACAGGACAAGCGTGACCTGCACAACGCCACCTATCCTTCGAACTATCCTGACGAGTCCTACCTCGACAATTACGAGTCCTACGCCTCCAACGAGATTGCCATCAACTGGAACGCCTCTCTTGTCGCCTTCCTCTGCTGGCTCGATGCCCTACACTTAACTTTGTGAGTGACGCTTACTTGACTTTGTGAGCCCCTCTTTTAGAACTTGTCATTTTCCGTTCGGGCGATGATCTCGTTCTGGAGTTGTTCGGTCATGTCGTTGAAGTAGTCGGAATAACCGGCAACGCGGACGAGGAGGTCTTTGTAGTCGTCGGGCTGCTGTTGAGCATCGAGCAAGGTCTGGGTATCCACGATGTTGAACTGGATATGATGCCCACCCATATTGAAGTAAGTGCGGATGAGGGAAACCAATTTGCGAAGGTCTTCATCGCGCTTGAGAAGGGTGGGAACGAATCGTACATTGAGCAGGGTGCCACCTGAGAGGGTCTGGTCAAGTTTGCCTAATGACTTGATGACAGCAGTAGGACCGTGGGTGTCGGCACCATGTGCAGGGGAGGTGCCGTCGCTGATGGCGAAATGAGCCAATCGCCCATTTACGGAGGCGCCACAGACGGAACCAAAGTAATTGTGGCATGTGGTGGAGAGCATGTTGAGTTGGGTCTTGCCACCACGTGTGTTGGGATGTCCCTCGATGGCCTTCACAAGGTCGTTATAAACCTGTACTGCGATGCTGTCAGCATAGTCATCATCATTGCCGAAGAAGGGGGTTCGGTTGAGGATGAACTGACGGATTTTTTGGGGTTCCCAGTTGGAGGCGACAGCTTGAAGGAGTTCATCCATCGAGAACTTCTTATCCTCAAAGACATGCTTCTTGAGTGTGGAGAGGCAGTCTGTGATGGTGCCCAATCCTGTACATTGTATATAAGTGGTGTTGTATCGTGCCCCACCGCTGTAGTAGTCGCGTCCACGGGTGATGCAGTCATCGATGAAGAGGGAGAGGAAGGTAGCTGGAGCGTAGAGGGAGAACATGCGTTCGATGTAGTTGTTGACCGCCAGTTTGAGATTGACAAAGTACACCATCTGCTGATGGTAGGCATCGTACAGTTGGTCATAGGATGTGAAGGTGCGTGGGTCGCCTGTCTCCAGACCGAGTTTCTTGCCCGTCATGGGGTCGATGCCGTTGTTGAGGGTGATTTCGAGAATCTTGGGCGTGTTAAGATAGCCTGTCAGGATGTACGCCTCCTTACCGAAGGCGCCCACCTCGATGCAGCCGGAACAGCCGCCCTCGTTGGCATCTTCTTGGGTCTTCCCCTGACGCACGAGTTCCTTGGTGTAAGTGTCGGGATTGAAGACGGAGGGGTAGCCATACCCTTGGCGAATCACCTTGGCGCCCGCCATCACAAACTCGTCGGGCGTGACTTTCGAGACATGAATGCTCAAGCCTGGCTGGAGTTCGTGCAGTTCCTCTTGGATTTCCAAGATGATGTAAGAGAGTTCGTTGACGGCATTGTTGCCATTGCGGTCAATGCCGCCGATATTGATATTGGTGAAATCGTTGTAGGTGCCAGACTCCAATGCTGTAATGCCCACCTTGGGAGGTGCCGGCTGGTTGTTGAACTTGATCCAAAAACAGGAAAGCAACTCTTTTGCCTTCTCACGCGTCAAAGTACCATCAGCCAATCCCTTTTGATAGAAGGGGTAGAGGTGCTGGTCAATGTGTCCAGGATTCATGCAGTCCCAACCATTCAACTCTGTCACTGTGCCGAGATGCACAAACCAGTACATCTGAATCGCCTCCTGCATGTCACGTGGTGCATGAGCTGGTACCCAACGGCAGACGTCAGCAATCTTCAACAGCTCTGCCTTGCGCTGCGGGTCACTTTCTTCATCAGCCATAGTCTCGGCCAACGCAGCATGTCGTTCAGCAAAGAGGATGGCGGCGTCGCAGGAGATGTCCATGGCCTGGAGTTCCTGCTGCTTGTCAGTGGCTTCTGGGTCGTTGATGAAATCAAGTTCGGAGAGGGTCTTGGCAATGAGTGCCTTGCAGTCGAGCAGACCACGCTGATACATCTTGCCGTCCATGGCGGTATGTCCCCCCGCACGTTGTTCCATGAACTCCGTGAAGACGCCTGCGTGGTATGCCTCTTCCCACTCCTTACTCACGTGACTGAAGATGCGTTCGCGCTGGGTACGTCCCTGCCAATAGGGGATGACCTCACGTTCGTAGGTGTCGATGTCTTCCTGCGAGATGAGATAGGGTTGCAGTGTACGGTCGTTGAGCGTATGAAGGTCTTCGACAGAATGGCATGTCAACTCGGGGAAGGTGGGCACAGCTTTGGGTTTAGGACCGCGTTCACCCACAATCAGTTCGTCCTCACCGATATAGATGGTCTTCTTCTTGCAAATCTCGTAGAAGTTTCGGGCGCGCAGGATGCAGTTGGGCATCTTGCCATAGTTCTCCTTGTAGAAGGCTGTCTCGATGAGGGCACGTTCGATGGTGAGCGTGGCGGGTGTGTCAATACTCTGCTGGCGCAGACGTTTTACGCGTTCATTCATATTTCATTGGTCAATGTGGCTGCAAAGGTAGTCATTTTTTGAGTTAAAAACTAAAAACTAAAAACTAAAAGTGATGATTACTTACCATTCGAAGGGTGGATACTTTAACTTTTAACTTTTAACTTTTAGTTTTTCACTTATTTTCCTTATCTTTGCAACCAAAACTTAAACAATAAACAAAGACAATGGCATTAAAGACTTTAATTATAGGTAGCGGCCCTGCTGGTTACACAGCAGCGATTTACGCTTCGAGAAGCTCCCTGAACCCTGTGCTCTATGAGGGATTACAACCAGGTGGTCAGTTGACACAAACCACAGAGATTGAGAATTTTCCTGGCTACCCCAATGGCATTACAGGTGTAGAATTGATGGATGACCTCAAGAAGCAGGCTGAACGCTTGGGTACGGACGTCCGATTTGGCATGATCACGAAGGTGGAACTCTCGAAGGACGGCAGCGCGCCTCATAAGGTGACCACTGATGACGGCACGGAACTCGAGGCTCACACGCTAATCATCTCGACGGGCGCATCCGCCAAGTATCTGGGTCTTGATGATGAGAAGAAATATGCAGGTCTGGGTGTGTCTGCTTGTGCCACCTGTGACGGTTTCTTCTATCGCAAGAAGGTGGTGGCTGTCGTAGGTGGTGGCGACACGGCTTGTGAGGAGGCGCAGTATTTGGCCAGCCTTGCCAAGAAAGTCTATATGATTGTGCGTCGCGATGTGTTGCGTGCTTCTGATGCCATGCAGCAGAAGGTGAAGGAGGCTGAAAACATCGAAATTCTTTGGAATACGCAGACAGAGGGACTCTTTGGCGACAACGGTGTGGAAGGTGCTCATCTGGTTGAGAACAAAGGCAAGGAGAATGAGCGTCATTATGACTTGCCCATCGATGGTTTCTTCTTGGCCATTGGACATCATCCCAACAGTGAGGTGTTCCGTCCCGATGTAGAGGTGGATGCGCAGGGTTACATCAAGGTGCAGCACCCCACGACTGCCACCAACATCCCCGGTGTCTTTGCGGCTGGCGATGTGGCAGACCCACTTTACCGTCAAGCCATCAGCGCGGCAGGCAGCGGCTGTCATGCAGCCATCGATGCCCTGCATTACTTACAGGAAAAAGGTATCGTATGAGAAGGTGGATTATCTTCATATTGACACTATGCTGTTTGGGGATGGCGAATGCTCAGCCCCTGAAACCTGTCAAAGTGTCCTCTTCCTTCAAGGTGACTTCGGACACAGAAGGCGTCCTCACATTCGTGGCAACCATCAGCAACGGTTGGCACATGTACAGCACGGAGCCCGTTGATGGTCCCACACCGACAACATTGACGGTAGAAAAGATTTCCGGCGCCGAATTGGAGGGTGCCTTGACCCACGTAACCGCTCCCATCAAGAAATATGAGGAGATGTTTGGTACCGATGTCTATTATTTCGAGAGGTCTGCCACGTTCACCCAGAAAGTGAAACTACAGGGCGGCAAGTACATCGTGGAGGGCTATCTGAAGTATGGTGCATGCAATGACCAAAGCTGCACTCCTCCCACATCTGCCGAATTCAGTATCAGTGGCGAAGTGACTCTCCCTGAATCTAAAACAAAGGTTCAGTCTCAAGAGGGTGCGAAGGACAATGGGCTGGCTGTGACTCCCAACGCCAACGGCAATTCGAATGACAGTCCTAACACGAACCCGTCAACAGACGAATCTCAGTTGTCAGCCGTCAATTGTCAGCTGCCGACCGACCAAGACACCACCCTGTTCACTGACGCCATTCCACGCGCCTCCTCATCCATTTGGGCACCTGTCATCGACCAGCTTTCTGCTTTCGATGAAGGCGGCAACAGCGACACCTCCAACACGTCCCTCTGGCAAATCTTCCTATTGGGACTGCTGGGCGGTCTTGTAGCACTGGTCACGCCCTGCGTCTGGCCGATTATCCCCATGACCGTATCTTTCTTCCTCAAGCGAGGGACAACCAAGCAGTCCACCCCAGAGGAGAAATCGGCAGCCAAGAAACGCGGTCTTCGTGATGCTGTGCTTTATGGCATCAGCATCATCGTGATTTATGTGACGCTCGGATTGGTCATCACAGCCATTTTCGGGGCATCAGCGCTCAATGACCTTGCAACGAATGCCGTGTTCAACATCTTTTTCTTCCTTATGCTACTCCTCTTCGGCATCTCCTTCATCGGTGGTTTCGAAATCACCTTGCCCTCGAAGTGGAATACGGCTGTTGACAACAAAGCCAGCAGCACGACGGGACTGTTGAGCATCTTCCTGATGGCCTTCACGTTGGTGCTGGTCAGTTTCTCCTGCACGGGTCCCATCATCGGATTTTTGTTAGTGCAGGTGGTCACTTCCAGCATCGCAGGTCCCGTTGTTGGCATGTTGGGATTCGCCATTGCTTTGGCTTTGCCCTTCACCCTCTTTGCCCTCTTCCCTCAATGGCTCAATGCTGTGCCGAAGAGTGGCAATTGGATGAATGTAGTAAAGGTGACGCTGGGCTTCATCGAACTGGCTTTCGCCCTCAAGTTCTTCTCTGTAGCGGATTTGGCTTACGGATGGGGACTGCTTGACCGTGAAGTGTTCCTCTCCCTTTGGATTATCCTTGCAGCCTTATTGGGCGCATACCTCATCGGCTGGATTCGTTTTCCGCATGATGAAGAGGAATATGACGAAATGGGGCAGGTGGTGATGCATCCCAAGACCTCCATCCCGCGTTTCTTCATGGCACTCATCTCGTTTGCCTTCGCCATATATATGCTTCCAGGTTTGTGGGGTGCTCCCCTCAAGGCCGTCAGCGCCTTTGCCCCACCGATGAAGACGCAGGATTTCAATCTTGCTCCTGAGCAGGAGGTGAAGCCCATGTTTACGGATTACGAAGAAGGCATGAACTACGCGAAAGCGCACAATATGCCTGTCATGATAGACTTTACGGGTTACGGATGCGTGAATTGTCGCAAGATGGAGGCTGCCGTCTTCACCGACCCCACTGTGGCGGACATCATGACCAACAAATACGTGCTGATTCAACTCTATGTAGATGACAAAACCAAGTTGGCGGAACCTATCGAGGTGATTGAAAATGAAGATGGGACGTCTTTAATCAACGTGGGAGTGACTGCCGACCTCAAGGTGTCTGCCACCGATGGCGAGAATCGGTATGAATACGACAAGTCTTACAACAGTAGCACCCGCAAACTCCGCACGGTGGGCGACCGATGGAGTTATCTCCAATCCCAGAAGTTTGGTGCAAACGCCCAACCTTTCTATGTCCTCCTCGACAACGACGGCAATCCCCTTGAACGTAGTTACTCCTACGACGAGGACATCTCCAAGTTCCTCTCGTGGCTCAACAGCGGACTTTCTCACTATCATAACTCTAACCCCTAAACTCTAAACTT
Organism: Bacteroidaceae bacterium; assembly: GCA_017534815.1. Lineage (GTDB taxonomy): Bacteria > Bacteroidota > Bacteroidia > Bacteroidales > Bacteroidaceae > Minthosoma. Next base: position 18,994 of record JAFXVS010000015.1, read on the forward strand.
TACAACTATGTTATTAGACGGTAATCTTTATATCGCGCATTGCGCTGATGGCCCCATCAATCTGGTGGGCAAAATGTGTAATCGTCATGGACTCATCGCTGGTGCAACAGGTACGGGTAAGACCGTGTCGCTTCAGGTGCTCGCCGAGACGTTCAGTCAGGCTGGCATTCCTTGCTTCATGGCCGACATGAAGGGCGACCTCTCTGGTATCTCCCAAGCAGGCAAGACCTCCTCGTTCATCGAGAAGCGCAAGGATGAGTTCGGCGTTCCCAATCCTGAGTACCAGGCCTGTCCCGTCCGCTTCTACGATGTGTTTGGTGAACAGGGCTTCCCCATGCGCACCACCGTGTCGGCAATGGGACCACAGTTGCTCAGCCGATTGATGAATCTGAGCGATGTGCAGAGTGGTGTGCTCAACATCGTCTTCCGCATCGCTGATGACAAGCAGCTCGCCCTCATCGACTTGAAGGACTTGCGACTGATGCTTGATTTTGTGGGTCAGAACACAGGGCTTTTTACGACAGTCTATGGCAATATCTCTCCTGCCAGCATCGGTGCTATTCAGCGTGCTGTGCTGGAGATTGAGAGCGAGGGCGGTGACAAGTTCTTTGGCGAACCAGCTTTCAATGTGGAGCATCTCATAGCGCAGGAGAACGGCAAGGGTGTGATGAGCGTGTTGGCCGCCGACAAACTCATGCTCAATCCTAAACTCTATTCCACCTTCCTGCTTTGGCTGATGACGGAACTTTATGCCACCTTGCCCGAGGTGGGGGATCAGGATCTGCCCAAACTCGTCTTCTTCTTCGACGAGGCGCACATGCTTTTCGACGGCACGTCCAAGGCAATGGTCGATAAACTCGAGCAGGTCATCCGTCTGATACGTTCCAAGGGCGTCGGCATTTACTTCATCTCGCAGTCACCTTCCGACATTCCTGACACGATTCTCGGTCAGTTGGGTAACCGCATTCAGCATGCCCTCCGTGCTTATACGCCGAAAGACCAGAAAGCGGTGCGGGTGGCCGCTCAGTCTTTCCGTGCCAATCCAGACTTCAGCACAGAACAGGCCATCATGGAACTCGGTACAGGTGAGGCACTCGTGTCTGTGCTTGACGAGAAGGGCGCACCAACCATTGTACAGCGTGCCAAGATTCTCTTCCCGCTCAGCCAGATTGGTGCCATCACTGAAGGTCAGCGTCTCGACATCCAGAATGCAGCACCAGCGATCATCAAGGATTATGCCAATTACTTCGACCGTGAGAGTGCTTATGAGGTGCTCATAGCCCAGAAGGAGCAGGAAGATGCTGAAGCGGCAGCTATGCTTCGCCGTCAAGAAGAAGCCAAGCAACAGAAGGAAGCCGAGAAGGAGGCGGAACGTCAAATCAAGGAACAGGAACGCCAAATGCGCGAGGCTGAGAAGGAACAAGAACGTCAGATGCGTGAGGCTGCTCGTGAAGAGGAACGTCAGCGCAGGGAACATGAGAAGGAAGCTGAGCGCCAGCGTAAGGAGCAAGAGAAAGAGGCGGAGCGTCGTCGCAAGGAAGAAGAGAGGCTGGCGAAGGAGAAGTCCAAGTCATCCAGCATGTGGAAGCGTACCATCTTCGGTACCCTCATTGGTGCTGTGCTTGGTTCTGTAGGTCATCAGGTCGGCACCTCTGTTGGCAAGAAGATCACTGGCAACTCATCCTCCAGTCGCAGCACTTCCAAGAAGACAACCTCTTCCAGCAAGAAGACCACGTCCAAGAAAAGTTCATCTTCTGGCTCTATCCTTGGCTCAGCAGCCAAGACGGCAGCCAACACGGCCACTCGCAAGGTGACCAACGAAATCCTGAAGAGCATCTTCAAGTAATGAACGCTTAATTTGGTAGTGAACACCCAACAAGGAGAGAAATGAGACGTTTGATCATCATCATCATGTGTTGCTGCATCACGCTGGGCATGTCGGCTCAGTTGGATGTGCAGCAGACGGCTGACTCGATTGTGAAATACCAGATGAAGTCGGGCGGATGGCCGAAGAATCAGGACTGGCTTCATGGTGTTGACCCCAAGGAGGCGAAAGCGTGGGAGAAGAAGGGGATTGGCTCCACCATCGACAATGGCGCAACGACCAAGGAAATGGAAACCTTGGCGAAGGCATTGGAGCAGTTGGATCGGATGGTGTCTGAAAACTCCCACTGGTTAGATAAGGATCTGGTGAAGGATAGGAGGAAACGCTATACTGAGGCTTTTAATCGAGGTCTGGAATTTTTCTTGGACATGCAATATGACAATGGCGGTTTCCCTCAGTTCTATCCTGCCAAGAAGAAGGAGGCCTACACGTCACAGATCACCTTCAATGACAATGCGACCGTGAATGTGTTGCGGTTGATGAAGAAGGTGTTGGAGAATGATGAACAATTCAAATATGTGGTGGTGGAGAAGTCTATCAGGAAGAAGTGTCAGGTGGCGTATGAGAAGGGAATCCAGTGTGTGTTGGATTGTCAGATACGTGTGGATGAATCGGGCAAAGTGCTTGAATATGGAACAGATGCGTGGCGGTCGGGCAAACGAACCGTATGGTGTCAGCAGCACGACAAGAAGACCTTAGTTCCCGTGAAGGCACGTGCTTATGAATTGCCCTCGTTTACAGGCAATGGGGAAACGTGTGCCATCCTCGATTTCCTGATGGATCTGCCCCATCCTTCGGCAGAGGTGGAAGAGGCCGTGAAGTGCGGCGTGGAATGGTTGGAAGCCCATGCGATGAGGGACATGGCATTGGAACGTTTCAAGGATGAGAAAGGACGGGAGGATGTACGTCTGGTGGAACGGAAAGGTTCCGTTCTTTGGGCAAGATTCTACGACTTGGAACAGGCAGAACCAATGTTTTGTGACCGTGATGGCGTACCCCGCAAGAACTTGTCGGAGGTGGGTTATGAACGGAGAACAGGCTACTCGTGGGTGGGCGATGGCCCCAAGCGAGTCATTGAAAAATATAAACTAAAATCAAATAACAATTAATTTACATCATTATGGCAGAAAACAATCAACAACTTCAGATTGAACTGAAACCAGAGGTGGCAGAGGGCATCTATTCAAACCTCGCCATCCTCACCCATTCAAGTAGTGAATTCGTGGCAGACTTTGTACAGATGATGCCTGGAATGCAGAAGGCACAGGTGCGCAGCCGCATCATCATGGCTCCAGAACACGCCAAACGCCTCCTCGCAGCCTTGCAGGATAATGTACAAAAGTATGAGCAGCAGTTTGGCACAATCAAACTACCTCAGCCTCAGTCCAATGAGGGACGTACTATTGCCCCCTTCAACTTGAAGCAAGGTGATGCGTAGTGCGTAGCTACCCCTTAAATTCCCAATTCAATTAATTCATCTTCTGAATGAGTTCCATTCCTCTTCGAATGGCTTCCTCATTCATGGGGATGAGTTTGTGGTGGCGTTCGGGTAATGCCTTGTGGAGTCCCTTCACCACGTCCTCCACCGTTGCGATGGGGCGTACCTTGAGGAATCCGCCAAGGACGAGCATGTTGAACACCTTTGAGTTGCCTGTACGGGCAGCCTCTTCCATCGCATCGATGCGATAGACGTTGATGTCGTCTCGTTTAGGTGGTTGGATGATGGAGTGTCCGTCATAGATGATGGTGCCACCTGGCTTCACTTGTGGCTCAAACTTCTCCAACGAAGGTTGGTTGAGCACGATGGCTGTGTCGTAGGCGCTGACGATAGGGGAGCTGACCACCTCGTCGCTTACGATGACCGTCACGTTGGCAGTACCGCCACGCTGTTCAGGACCGTATGCGGGCATCCAACTCACGTGCTTGTCTTCCATAATGCCGGCATAGGCAAGGATCTTGCCCATTGAGAGGACACCCTGTCCTCCAAAGCCTGATATGATGATTTCTTCAGTCATAATTTTATAAAAATTAGGAATGAGGAATTAGGAATGAGGAATTGACACCAATCATCTGGTTTATATTCATTTAATTCCTCATTCCTCACTCCTCATTCCTCATTCAACAATCGTATTTTTAAGATCTCCCAATGGATAATATGGGAACATGTTGTCCACCATCCATTGGTTGGCCTGCTCGGGTGTCATCTTCCAGCCTGATGAACAGGTGGATACGATCTCCACGAGGGAGGTTCCCTTCTTGTTCATTGAGTTCTCGAACGCCTGACGGATGGCCTTCTTGGCCTTGCGGATGTTTGCCACCGTGTTGACGGCCTGACGGGTCACGTAGCAAGTGCCTTCGAGGTTGACAGCCAAATCTGTGATGTGAAGTGGGTATCCGTGCAGGTCTGCCTGACGACCGTAGGGGCAAGTGGCAGTTTTCATGCCCATCAACGTGGTGGGAGCCATCTGACCGCCAGTCATACCGTAGATGGCGTTATTGATGAAGATCATGGCGATGTTCTCACCACGATTGAGTGCGTGAATGGTCTCGCCCGTACCGATACAAGCCATATCGCCGTCGCCTTGATAGGTGAAGACGAGTTTGTTGGGCCAGAGCCGCTTGATGGCAGAAGCACAGGCTGGAGCACGTCCGTGACTGGCCTCAATCCAATCGACATCCACATATCTGTAGGCGAACACGGCGCAACCCACAGGGCAGATGGCGATGGTGTCTTCCTCCATACCCATCTCCTCGATGATTTCGGCCACCAACTTATGCACCACACCATGACTGCAGCCCGGGCAGTAGTGCATGGGTGTCTCGTTCATCAGCGTTGGCTTGCCGTAGATTCTATTCTCAGGTATAATTAATTCTTCGCGTGTCATAGTTTACTTCAATTCTTCAATTTTTCAACGCTTCAATTCTTCTTACTTCATCCAGTAGCCTTTGGGCCAGTTGTTACTCATTCTTTCGCGAGCCATGCTCTTGAAGTCCTCGACTACCTCCATGGGGGAGGAAACCATACCGCCTGAACGTCCAGAGTGGAACACGGTAGCCTGTCCTTCTGTGGCGAGACGTACATCGTTAATCATCTGACCCTCACACTGTTCTACGCACAAGATGCTCTTGATGCGCTCGGAGAGTTGGCTGATGATCTTGTTGGGGAAGGGCCACAGCGTCTTAGGACGCAGCATGCCAATTTTGATGCCCGTCTCTTGCAGCAGGTCGATGGCCTTCATACTGATACGTGACGAGATGCCGTAGGCGACAATCAAGTACTCTGTGTCGTCATCCACACGGTAGAGTTCGTAATCCACCTCCTCTGCCTCCACCTGACGGTACTTGGCAGCCATCTTCTGGTTGCGTTCCTCCATCACGGCAGGGTCAAACTCCAAGGTGGACATGAAGTTGTACTTTCTGTTTTTCAGACCGATACCATTGGTTGCCCAAGGACATTGCTTGCCAATCTCCTCGTCAGTGCGGCGAGGACGATAGGGTGGGAGTTCCACCGTCTCCATCATCTGACCAAGCATACCGTCCGACAGCACAATCACAGGCATGCGCCATTTGAATGTCAGTTCAGCGGCCTTGCCCATGCAGTCGCTCATCTCCTGCACACTGTTGGGAGCCAGCACGATGGTGTGGTAGTCACCATTGCCACCACCATACACAGCCTGATAGTAGTCAGCCTGACCTGGCTGGATGGTGCCCAGACCAGGACCGCCACGACCTACGCTGACAATCACGCCAGGCAGTTCATTACCAGCCATATAGCTGATACCTTCCTGCATCAGGGCGATGCCAGGAGACGAACTGGAGGTGAACACTAGTTTACCCGTACAACCAGCGCCATACAACATATTGATGGAAGCCAGCTCGCTCTCTGCCTGCAGTACCACCATACCAGTGGTCTCCCAAGGCTTGTCAACAGCGAGTGTCTCCAATACTTCACTCTGTGGGGTGATAGGATAGCCAAAGAAACCGTCGTATCCGTAGCGGATGGCGGCCTTGGCAATCACCTCATTGCCTTTCAGCAATACAATATCTTTCTGTCCGTTCTCCATCTTTATTCCTCCTTTTTACGATATACTGTGATGCAGCCGTCGGGGCATACGATCGCACAACTGGTACAACCGTTGCATGCCTCCCAGTTCGTCTGTTCCGCATAGTTATAACCCTTGTGGTTGACGGTGCTGCTCAGTGTGACAAGATGTAACGGACAAGCTATCGTGCAGAGGTTGCACCCCTTGCAACGCTCAATGTCCACAACGATAGCGCCTCTCATTTTTGCCATATTATATATATACTTTTACTTTTACTTTTTTAGAAGTTATCGCTACGCTCGGAGTTATCGAAGTTATCGCTACGCTCAGAAGTTAAAGACAAATGTTATTGACAGATGAGTATCGTCGTTAACTCCTTTAACTTCTTTAACTTCTCTAACTCCTTTAATCCTCACGGATTAAACCTGTCCTTGCAGTAGAACTCCACTATCTCCATCGTCATCTTCCTCAGTTCCACCGCTTCCGATGCAGGGTTCAGTTTGATAGCCTCAGCGTATGCATCCAAGCATTCCTTCCAGTCCTGCCGTGCATACGCTTCTTTGCCTTTGGCAATCCAATCTTGTTCCGTCATTGTTTTAGTTTCTCCGCATCATTCTGCCTGATCTCCACTCTCCTGATTTTTCCTGAGTGCGTCTTCGGCAACTCATCCACAAACTCAATGATTCTCGGATATTTATACGGTGCAGTAGTCCTCTTCACATGATCCTGCAACTCCTTCACCAAATCCTCGTTCGCCTTATCTTTCCATTCCTTGCCCAACACAATCGTCGCCTTCACCACCATACCTCTGATGTCATCTGGAACACCAGTGATGGCACATTCCACCACCGATGGATGCGTCATCAGTGCGCTCTCCACCTCGAACGGACCGATGCGATAACCTGACGACTTGATGACATCGTCAGCACGTCCCACAAACCAGAAGTAGCCGTCTTCATCCTTATAGGCCAAGTCGCCTGTGAAGTAGAAACCATCGTGCCAACCCTTCTTCGTCTCCCCTGAGTTATGATAGTACTCGCAGCACAGACCAATGGGCTTCTGCCTGTCCGTTCTGATGGCAATCTGTCCCTCTTCGCCCACCTTGGCCTCCTTGCCCTCATGGGTGATGAGGTGGATTTCGTATTGTGGCATCGGTTTGCCCATCGATCCAGGTTTGGTCTTCATCCAAGGTGTTGTGGCAATCAGACATGTTGTTTCGCTCTGTCCGAAGCCCTCCTTGATTTCCAAGCCCGTGATTTCGAGGAACTTGTCATACACTGCTGAGTTCAATGCCTCGCCAGCTGTCGTCACATGCTCCAGCGAACTGAGGTCAAATCGGCTCAGGTCTTCGCGAATCATGAAACGGTATATCGTTGGAGGCGCACAGAAACTGGTGATCCTGTACTGTCCCACCTTTTCCAGGATGTCAGCTGCATGGAACTTCTCATGGTCATATACAAACAGCGTCGCACCAGCAATCCATTGACCGTACATCTTTCCCCACGTTGCCTTCGCCCAACCCGTGTCAGCCACCGTCAGGTGCAGGCTGCCCATGTGCAGATTGTGCCAGAAAGCGGCCGTGCCGATATGTCCCAATGGATAGGTGTGGTCGTGAATTGCCATCTTCGGCTGTCCGTTCGTGCCTGATGTGAAGTACATCAGCAGGAAGTCCGACGACTTCGTCACACGCTCACCCTTATATTCCTTCGCCACTTTCACGCCAGCCTTGAAATCATCCCAACCTTCAGGCACTACAGGACCGATGCTGATGCGATGCTTCAGCGCAGGCCACTCAGCGTGAGCCTCGTTGATATGTCGCAAAATCTCCGGGTCGCCCGTCGCCACAATCGCCTTCACGTCAGCACACTTCACACGATACACGATATCCTTCTTCGTCAACAGGAAAGAGGCGGGAATCGCTACAGCGCCAATCTTATGCAGCGCCAGCATCGTCAGCCAGAACTGGTAACGGCGCTTCATGATGAGCATCACGAAGTCACCCTTCTTGATGCCCAACGACAGCAGATAAGTCGCCACCTTGTTGGACTCGCGACGTATATCAGCAAAAGTAAATCGACGTTCAATTCCCTTGTCGTTGCACCAAAGCAACGCAAGGCGGTCGGGCGTCTCATCCGCCCACACGTCCATCACGTCATACGCAAAGTTGAAGTTCTCGGGAATCACAAACTCAAAGTTCTTCTCGAAATCTTCTTGAGAGGTGAAGGTTGACTTTTTCAAGAACCTGTCCAGCATCGTATTGCCCATATTTTATTTTGTCTCTTTCTTACACTAAAAATGCACACTCCACATGAGGTGTGCCGCTTTTCGGGTTCAAAATTACCAATAAATGATGACCTGGACAAATAAAAAGCGTGTAATTATGAGCATTTTACACACACATCCCCATTCTGTGTAAAAAACGGCAAGAAAAAATGCACACCGCCCAAAAAGATGTGCAAAAGTTATGGAATCTTAACTTCGATAACTTCTTTAACTTCAATCAAGTTGAGTTCTCGAAACTTGTATTAACTCTCAACTTTTATAAGTGGCGACGGTGAGGATATAACCTTTGTCGAGGTGTTCTTCTGTGTGGAGAGACACATTATTATATTTAAAAAGGAGGTTGGGAAGGTCATCGTCGATGCCTCGTCCAGTCAGTTTGACAATCGCCTCCTTCTGGGTCCAAAGACGTGTGAAAGGGATCTGGGGATCAGCAGAAGAAGACACCGCCTCGAACTCCTCTACGGAGAGGACGTGACGGGCCAGTGACTCATTGTATCGCCCCACAGATTCAACATCAACCCCAATCTCTTGATCAGACACAACACAAGCAACTGCGTTTTTACAGTGAGAGAGGTTGAAATATGGTTTAGAGTTTAGAGTGGAGAGTTTAGAGTTAGGGTTAACGTTATCTTTAACGTTAAACTCCAACCTCGGCTTTCCGTGCTCTCCTATGATGAAAGAGGGTTTCTCTGTGATTCCATAAGTCTCACGAAGGGCTTGACAGAGAAGAAGGTAGGCAAAGGCACACTCTTTCCTGCCTTGCTCATGCTTGAACCGCAAAGCCTTCTCGCGCCGCCAGTCGGGAAGAGAAGCAATAGCCTGCTCCAACTCCTCTCCACTGACAGCCTCCAACTCCTCCTTCAAATACAAATGATATCCCATTTCTAACCTTAATTTGACTTTCGGAAGTTATCGCTTCGCTCGAAGTTATCGAAGTTCATGAAGTTATCACTGCGTTCGACGAATGTTTTGCTGTTGATTGAGTATCGTCTTTAACTTCGATAACTTCTTTAACTTCTTTAACTCCCTTAATTCTACAGTTTCTCCCCACAATGCTTGCAGTAGTTCGCTCTGAGGTCAGTCTTTTCGTTGCAGCGGGGGCAGCGACCATTCTTGCCCTTACGCTTGGTCTCGTCAATCATGGTGGCAGAGACGATACCAGTGGGAACGGCGATGATGGTGTAACCTAAAATCATCACGAGGCTGGAGAGCAACCGCCCCACAATGGTGACAGGGGTGATGTCACCATAACCCACCGTCGTCAGGGTCACGATGGCCCAGTAGATGCTGGTGCCGATGTCTGTGAACTGCGTATTGGGTTGTCCTCCCTCGACGATGAACATGAGGGTGCCAAGGATCGTGACCAAAATGAGGACGAAGAGGAAATAGACGAGTATCTTACGGAGACTCAGTCGGATGCTCTGGAGAAGCAGATGACCTTCGTTGATGAAGGAGAAGAGCTTGAGCACACGGAAGATACGGATGAGTCGGAAGACACGCAGGATGAAGAAGTAGCGTGCCGACGAGAGGCAGGGGATGAAGGACAGGTAGAGCGGCAAGGTCGCCAGCAGGTCGATGACACCAAAGAAGCTGAGGGCGTAGTCCTTGGGACGAGGCGAACAGTAGAGTCGGAGGATGTACTCGACGGTGAAGAAGAAGGTGAGCACATACTCCATGATGGTGAGCACGTCCTTGAATCGTCCCATCACAGCAGGTTTCGTCTCGATGAAAGCGACGATGAGACTGAGGATGATTGCCACCATCACGGCGATGTCGAATGCCTTGCCCGCCTTGGTGTCCGAATTGAACACAATATTATATAAGCGGGGCTTATCCTTGAAGAGCGCTATAATCTTTTTCATGGGGGCAAAGTTAGTGAAAACTCCTCACAGTACAAAGAAAATCTCCCAATTTCTTTTTTTTGATGATTTTCTAACAGATTTTTTGTTGATTTTGAGCCCGTAGGGCGACCCCTCCTTTCCCGCTCCGACCGGGCGCCCCTCCCGCTCCGACCGCGAGGCCTTCCCGCTCCGACCGGGAACCCTTCCTGCTCCCTGCGCCTAACCTAACCATTCCCCCTGTTTTTAAACCGAAGGGTAACCCAACGGTAACCCTAGGGTAACCCTAGGGCACCCTTACGGTGCAATTTGTGAGAGATAAAAAGTCCTGTTTTGTAATCTGGACGTGCCAAAATCGGTACAAATTGGCGAAATGTATCATAAATTAAAAGATTTGTTACATTTTTTACATGTGTTAAAATTATAAAACCGTAACTTTACCGCCGATTTGGCTTTAGCCATTTCTGCGGCTCCGTATAAGGGACGCGAATTACTAATCTTTTTACACATTATTAATATATATATGTAAGAGACAATCAAACAAACCAAAACAACCAAAAGCAAACAACCAACGTTATTTTATAACATTTTTTTATTATTAATTTTTTTATTAACTTAATTCACAAATCTTATGAAGAAGAAACTACAATTTCTTTTCTCGTTAGTGGTGATGATGCTTGTCGCGACAGTCGCGAGGGCTCAGATCTACATCGAGACGGATTTGACCAGCCAGTTTTCGGCGTTAACCAACGCTGCTAACTGGACAACTTACGCGGGCAACGCAGCTGGTTATACTGCTGTTAACTTCTGTCCGAAGGTTACGGTCAATGGACTTGGTGAAAAACAAGTCTGTGAGTATTATCACAACCCAGGGTGTGATTATACTGGTGAAGTCCTTTATCAAACAGTGACCGGACTTGCTCCTGGCACCTACAAGATTGAGTTGTATGGTGCCGCAGCATTTACATTCGGTCGAGGATTTGGCTCTGAGGCTTTCACTGGTGATCTTACGACGCCTACGAATAGCAACTATGAAGCTGGTGACAAGATTGAGCCAAGCGATGAGGTCAAAACAGGCGTGACGCTTTATGCTGAGGCAGAGGGTGTAACCTATGGAGGCGAAATCCCAATCTATTATGCTACAGAATTTCCTGAAGGCGCAGCAACTGTTACTTTGAATGATGTTGTTGTCGGTTCGTCTGGCAAAATTAAGATTGGTATGAGCAAGACCTCTAAATCAACCAACTGGCATGTGATTCAGTTGAAGAGTGTCATTGCAACAGTTGATGCAGAGGTTTTGCTTAGCAATGCTATTACTGCTGCAAATGCAGCTCTTGAGGATGCACAGTATGCAGCTATTACAGGTGATGAACGTACTGCTCTCTCTACTGCAATTTCTGAAAACTCTTCTCCTGAAGCTACAGGAACAGCTTATGAAGCCGCAGTTAATGCTATAAATGCAGCTCTTACAACGTTTACAGACGCATTGAGCAGCTATAAACCTTATGCTGATGCAAAGGCTTTGGTTAACTTTGAGGCTTGGCCATACGCTGATGCTGCTAAGAAGTCTGCAGTTGAGGACGCTATGTCTGTTGATCCTACCTCTGCTGAAGATGCAGCAACTAAGGCCACTGCTTTGCTGAAGGCTTATCGTCAGTATGTAGAGTCTAACGCAGCTGCTGCATCTGTGGTAGGTGCTGTTGACATGACAGACCTGATTACCAACCCTGCTTCAGCAGATGGTATTAACGGATGGACTGTTGTGAAGGGCGAAGGCTCTGGTGGCAATATTGACGTGAAGAACAATGAACCTTGGACTGATGGTTCAGATAATGCAACGCATAACTATTTCGATGGTGGCAACTGGGGCGCAAGCGCATGGGATGTTAGCTTCGAACAAGAAGTAAATCTCGAGGCAGGTAAATACTTGCTTACTACGATTGCTCGCGCTTCTGGTGATGTTACTTTCACTCTCTATGCTGGTGGCGAAGAGGTTGCTATTCCTGCAATCGGCGCTGCTGGTGGTGTGTTCAACCGCGGTTGGAACGACCAGTTCATCGTATTTGATGTGGCAGAAGCTGGTGCAGTGAAGATTGGTGTGAAGGGTGTGACAAATGTTATTCACAACTGGATGTCATTCTCTAACTTCCGTCTTGTACAGCTTGAGGCTCCAAAGGAGGCTAAGCTTGCTGACTTGGATAAGAGTCTGTATCACTTGTGGACAGGTTACGACGCTGAAGCAACAATCGCTGATCCTGACAATGCAAATTGTGATTATGTTTTGAATTCTGAAACTGGTTGTGCTTACGGTAACAGCAATATCAACGCCGGCACAGCAACTCAGTTTGCTGACCTCGGTGACTGGGATTACCTCACAATTGTTGCAGCATCTGGTGCACCACGTTTGTTCTTCAACCAGAATGATGCAAATAACATCTTAGTTTATGCTAACGATGAGAACTATGTCGTAAGCAACGAGGATGGTGTTATCATCTACGACCTTGCTAAATTCAAGGCAGACAAGGGCTTCGTTCACCTGAATGCCATCAAGGCTTCTGCATACAACACTTCTGTCAACGTTGAGGAGATGAAGCTCTCTACAGTTGATGCTTACATCCCAGCTCCTAAGTATGACATCACTATTGCTGCAGGCATCGAGAATGGTTCTGTAGCAGTGAAGGGTGGTCTCACTAAGGCTGCTGCAGGTGAAGAGGTTACTCTGGAGGCTACTCCAGTCGTGACTTATGAGCTGGAAGCTTTCTCTGTTACTTACAATGACGGCGTAGATGACCTGACTGCAGAGGTTTCAGAGGGTGGCGTATTCGTTATGCCAGCATTCCCTGTGACTGTCAGCGCTACATTCAAGGAGTCTGCCACTCCTATCGAGCCAGATGCATGGTACGTTGAGGACAACTTCCGTGTAGTTGACTACAAGGGCGTTGAGGATGGCGGTCGAATTGAAAAGGACGGAGAAGGTAAGGATATCCGCATGATTCCTCGTTTCGAACTGGAAGACAAGACTACCGGCAATGGTAGCATCGTAGTTACTACTGGCAATAATGCTGGTGATGATTATTGGTCTCAGTTCTGGTTCAAGGTATCTGACGAACCAATGACTACAGCATCTACTCCTCTTGCACTCACATTCCGCATCAGGGCTGACCGC
>JAFXVS010000002.1 GCA_017534815.1 Bacteroidaceae bacterium
GGTTGTCAATCTTCACCGTGTTGCCGTTCAGCACCATCTCGCGCACGCACTTCACGAAGTCCGTCAGCACACCCAGGATGCTGCCCTCCGAGAACACCGTGTTGTGCTCCGCCATGTGGCGCGCCATGTCCTGAATGGTCATCGCCTGCTTGTAACTCACTCGGGCGTAAAGCTTGCCCGCCTGTTCGGTCTCCGATGTCTCGGTCACCTTGCTCAAATAAAGTTCAATCATTGTTTTGTTGTTTTTTATGGTATAAGTTTTATTGTAGGCCAGCTGCATCGGGTGGCCTCGTCCCGCCTTTTTTGTAAAGTTTAGAGTTGAGAGTTTGGGGTTTAGAGCGCTGGCGCCTCGGCTCTTCCTCCTCATCTTCCGACCCTTAACTTTTACGCTACAAAGTTACGAAAAATATTTCATATATACAAATAATAATACAATTATTTTCAATAAAAAAGAATATATTTTTTAGAGTGATGGTTGAGGTATTTTCAATAACCAAGCCTTATCAGAAAATAAGCGTGCGTTATTGGAAAATAAGGGTGCCTTATGGGGACAGGGGGACAAGGGGACAAGTGTTTTCCCTGCCCTCACCTCAGCACATCTTCTATTGATAATTATTGGTAACAATATAGCAGTTGGCACAACCCTATCCCATCTGCATGCCATTGCCTAACCCACAAACATCCACAAATTTCTAAAAATCAAATTATTATACGTATATTTTCCAGCCAAGACCCATGAATTGTCCGTATCTTTGTACTGTAAATCAAAAAACAGTGCAAAATGATAGACTTCAGTAACTTCGACGACATCATCTCGCTTACCACCTATTTCAGCAACAATAATGTTTGTAAACAGGCAATCATCGAGTCACGTTGGGGCGTAGGAGAGGAACAGGATGTGGTTTGCCCATACTGCGGCAAACACCACTGCAACCATTCAAAATCAGGACGTTTCCATTGTACGGCATGCAACAAGAATTTTTCCTGTCTTGTGGGCACCATCTTCGAGAACACAAAACTTCCGCTCATCAAGTGGTTTGTGGGTATGTATTTGATATCATCCCATAAGAAGGGCATCAGCAGCCACCAATTGAGCCGTGACATCCACGTGACACAAGCCACAGCATGGTACATGCTTCAGAAAATCCGCTTGCTCTATGCACAGAGTGATGCTGACGTGTTTGATGGCACTGTGGAATGTGATGAGGTGTACATCGGTGGAAAGCAGAAATGGAAGCATCAGTCCATGCGTACACCGCATACGCAAGGTCGTTCAACAGCCACCAAGACACCTGTGTTCGGTATGATGGAGCGTTCGACGATTGAGAACGAGGAAGGTGAGGAGGAACCAATCACCTATGTCCATGCGTTCGTTGTAGGGAACACGAATAAGGATACGTTGCAGCCCGTCATTCAGCAGTTCGTTGAGGATGGTTCAAGAGTGATAACTGATGAGCTAAATGCATATAATGGCTTGAGCGAATTAGGATATACTCATGCTGTGGTTTCTCATGGTGCTGAGGAGTATGCCAATGGTGATGTGTTCACCAATTCGATTGAGGGGTTCTGGAGTCATTTCAGAAGGATGATAACTGGTTGTTATCACGATGTGTCTGATGAACACTTGCAACAGTACATTGACGAGGCTGTGTATCGTTGGAATACAAGAAAAGCGTCCCAGACGGAACGCTTTTCAGACATGTTCAACAAGTCTATTGGACTTGTTAAGAGGTGGAGTGAGATTAGGGTTGGTTTAATGGTTGCTTAAAGATGTCCTTCCTTTTGCCATCGCTTAAATGCGTCGTTATAATGTTCAGGCTTGTCATAATATGAATCACCAATAGACCCAGTTGTGTTTCCATCCATTACCGAGGTTATATTATCTATAACATACTCTATCTCATTGAGATATTCGTGTAATTTCATGGTAAAAACGACCCCCTCTCTATCACTTCTCAAATTTTCCAATATGTGCCATATTTTTCTTATTTCTCGTGATATATATGTTTGCTTAAACCCTTCGTCCTTACACAAATTATCATCAACTCCCATCCCTTCGTTTATTCGTTTTTCTATCACATTATTCAGACTCTCTTTTATAATCCTATGGAGGTCACCTTCAGTTAATCGTATTGTCTTTTTCATAATCTTTATGTGTATTTTAGTATAAATATCTCATTGTAAAAAAATGTTAACAAATTTGGTGAATGTTATCATAGTCCGTATATTTGCACCAAAATGATATTTATTAATGAATAAACAGATTTGTCATGCAAAAGGCTATTAAAAATACAGTCATCATTGAAAATGGAATGCCGAGAATTATCTTGACAGAGGATGCTGCACGACTTGGGCATGTTCCAGTAGAAGAAGCAAAACGTTTGGCTAAACTGTATGCAAGGAAACTAATATATGGGAAATGACATGCGTTAAATGACAGTTAATTTAACCGACAACGCTATCCAAGATATTGCAACATTCTATGCGAACGTAAGGAAAAAATACCCGAACACATGGACTGATGATGATGTTGACAATAGTATTGATAAAACGATTGATGCAATAACAACAGCAGCCTTGCAATATGTGTCAGAACGTCAACCTTTACTTACCCAATTAAAACAAGACGGAATCACAGAACCAACTCCAAGTTCTGATAAGAAATGGTACTTTACAGCCCAAATTGAAGACGATGTTATCATCGTTGATAATGCAATTTATTATTCAAATATGAGTAATAGGGCATATAGAAGAGGCACTTCAGACCCTGATGCATCATTGGCTGATGATGATAGAACGCAGCAAAAATATGTTGGTAATGGAAGAAGCTTTGAAAATTCATCCATAATTAGCAGAATAGTTATGGAAACCATAAATGATTATATAAAGAGAATATCGACATAAAAGAATGAGCGGCCATAATCGGTTGCTAATTCTTTTTGATAGGCATTTGTGCCAACTGCTATATTGTTGCCTAATTATTTTACTACATAGTTATATATACTCATAGTTATATATATACTCATATCTATTATATTATTCTACCAAGGTATGGAGGGGCAGAAAAATGCTGTCCCCTTGTCCCTTTGTCCCCGACAAGTTAATTTTTCATCTTTTATTTGGAGTGTCAGAATAATGTCGTATCTTTGCAAAAAGAAAACAACCATTTATGAACAACGACGAACTTCCACCCGTGCTGCAGAACGAAGTGCAGCATCAAGATTTGTTCTTCTATCAGAAGGCAGAAGTGCTCTATGCGCTCACGTTCCATTTTGCCAAACGGTTCCTTCCAGTGAGCGGAGACCGCACCGTGGATCAGATGGTGCAGGCAGCCCGCTCTGGCAAGCAAAACATTGTGGAGGGACTGGCCGACGGCATGACCTCCTCCGAGATGCAGCTGAAACTGCTCAATGTGGCACGAGCCTCATTGAAGGAACTCCGTGCCGACTATGACGATTATCTGCTCACCCGACATCTCGCACGCTGGGAATCTTTCCACCCACGCTACGACGAGATGCTGAAGTTCTGCCGCTCCCACAACAAGGTGGTTGACTACGAGCCCTTCTTCCCGAAATGGAACGCCGAGGAACTTTGCAACGTCGCTCTGACCCTTCTGCACATGGTGGACAAGATGATGAAGACTTACCTCAGCGGCTTGGAGAAACAGTTTGTGACGCAAGGCGGCATCAAGGAAAGGATGTACGCAGCCCGGACTGGCTACCGAAAAGGACAAGACGAAGAACTCCAGCGACTACGCGAGGAGAACAAGGGCATGCGCCAGCGCGTCACCATCCTGGAGCAGCAAATTGAGCAGCTGCTGAACGAGAAACGCCATCTGGAGGTGCTCCTTGAGCAGGAACGAAAGAAATAGCCCAGCCCATCCCATCTAGTGAAACTAGTCAACTAGTGAAACTAGCCATCTCCCCTTTCCATTTTCACGTTTCAGGGAACCCATTTCAGGCTCCCTCTCTCATTTTTTTCATTTTTTCTTGGAAAAAAGTTTGTGTAAGAAAAAAAATCACTATCTTTGCGACGTGTTCCGAAAGGGGCATGATATATTTTGCTCATTTGCCTTTGAAATCACCACCTCAAACAAGAGAGCAAACCTCACATGGAAAGAGCCGACCATATTGGTGCAGGCTTTCCGTATCATGTGTAGGTTTGTGGTGAACCTCAAAGGCGTATGGCAATAGTCTGCGCCTTTTTTATTTTTGTTCAACCATAAAAGCCGATGGACGATGGCATATAAGCGTTCGCTAAAAATTATGAAGACAAAAATACTATTTGTTTTTCTCATCTTCTTCTTTTCATTAACATGCATGGGACAGGATAAACGAATATATACAGGAGAAGGAACTTTATATCATGCATATGAATACAATAAAGTTAATGTATATGTTGCACATATTTGTGAACAAGAGGAGGAATTAAGTAATAAGTACAAATATGCTGACAAGATAACCTTATTATACTCCAATGGGGGGGAATATTCACAAATTAATTCGTCATCACAAATTAGTTCATCACATGGGGAATACATTTCGTTCAAAATCTTCGCAGGCGGAGCTCGTGGACTAGGAGCATGTGAACAATTTTTGTTTATTTCTAAAGAAGGGGGTGAGTATTGTTGTTATGCTTTTGTTATAGAAGGTACAAGTTTGTGTATTGTAGATGTCATGACGGATGAAGTCGTATCCATTCTTGACGACAAATTTCACAAAGCAGATGATTTTGAAATTCTCGTACAGCATCCATATGTAAGTTCACCTTCGTTTTATATAATGAATGATGGATTTGTAAATATTTACAAAGGGTTTGATGAAGCAAGTTCTATTAAAAGTCGGCAAAACAATGCAATGCAGTCTAATAAAACCTATAATCTTAGTGGAATAGAGGTTGACCCTTCGAATGAAAAAATATTTATACAAGATGGAAAAGTGAGGATGAACACTAAAAAACTGCCATGATATTATATGTCTTAATAACTTGACATTTTACTGTAAAGCGGAGCTCAACAAGCTTCGCTTTATTGTTTCTGTGCCCTTTGTGCAACACACATCTTATAATAATAAACTAATCTGAGCACAAGTGCTAAAGTGTTTGAATCTTTATGGTGTAAGAAATATTTTGTTATTTTTTAACAAATGTTTTGTTAATTTCAGAAAAAATTTTTAACTTTGCGGCAAAATAATTAATAATTTCATGAAGGTTCTCAATAAGTATAAACACACAGCACGCAATAAGCGACGAAAACGTCTGAGAAGAGAGATGCGCAGTGCATTCTACTCCACAGAGGGCGTAGGGCTGTGGAGTTGGGTGGCAAATGGATTACTCCGTTCATTCCCATCACCATTATTCATCGCCCGAGGATGCGTCATACTATTTACCGTGCTGGCAATCGGACTTATCTTTTTATTGAAGAGTCCGTGGTTGTGGGTCGTCGTGGCTGGTTTCTATCTTATTGCCCAAACGATAAAGACAGTATATGAGATATTCATGGACATGAAGAGGGAGCGTGACAGAGCAAAGGCTATGTTGAGAAAAGAACGAGCAAGGGCTTGCAAAGCTATGAAGGTAATGAAGTCTAAACTTGTCAAGATGGAAAGAAGGAATGAATTCCTTATGTGGCAACTACAGCAAAATATGGTAGCTGCAAATGCCCCCAAGACCTTTATTTTACAATATATCAACAATATAGATTTGAACGGTATGATTATCTTAGGAAACGTAGACATGAATGGTGGCAATATTTATAGTGATAATGCCGCCCACAACGAGACACACTACCATTACGGCAACGAGTACAAGATGGAGGCAAACAACAAAATGGCGGGCGGAGCATTTCCTGCATTGAGTTTATTGGACGAGTTGATGCAGGTGGCCATCACGCAACATCCGAATTCACCCAAGCACTTATTGATGCCTGTGCGAGCTGGGAAAGAGGCAGAAGTGTTGCCTATGGTCGATTTAAAATGGATGAATGATCGCTATAGATTGACACTAAGCGGTCAAAATTGGAGCGACTGGGTGAATAAGAAAGATGCAAACTATGATGCAAAGGAACTGGCTCCTCTGGTTACACGTTTCCAAGCTCTACAAACCCCTGAAAATGGGGATGCCAGGTTGCAATCTCCTTTATAATTCTTTATAATTCTTTAATTTTCTTTACGGCGTTAGCCCTTGCAATATTTCGTTGCAGGGGCTTTTTATATTCCCTACCTTTGCAATCGATAACGGAGTAAACCTCCTGCATCAAAATACGCGTATGATAGGGTAACACACTGAGCACGGTGTCCGAAGTCGCTGAAAATATGCCTTAGGTGACTAAAGTGCGAGGCAATAATTATTAAATTATACAATATATTATGTATAAGCTAATTTATCAGAAAGACCCGGAAACGGGCAAGACGGTCAAGGTGATGAAACCGGTGACCAATGAGGCAGACTACAGAGCTGACCGTGACAGCAAGTATAATCTGTCTGTGCTGAATAAGGTGCGGACGATGTACAACGACTATTACTTCCAAATCTCTTGCGGAATGGATGCTGAAACCCTCAAGCAAAAGAAGGATGCGATAGACGCTGAGAAGAGTCACCTCGCGGAGTACAACTACTCTTGTGTTCCTGATGAGGGCATGAAACTGAAAGGTTGCACTCAGTATTCCAGGTATGTAGGCATGGATGTGGACTTCGAGCCAGATGATCCAGACTTCGAGAAGAAGATGGCAGAAGCACCCCAGCGCATCATCGGGATGGCTGATGAACTGGGATTACGCATGCTGGAGAGAAGTGCCGGCAAGGGGTTTCACCTCGTCTTCGAACGTCACCTAGACCTCACGCAGGAAGAGAACTTGAAGTGGGCATCCGACCTGATCGGTTGCAAGTTTGACGAGCGTGCAAAGGACATCACGAGGGTGTTCTACACCACCAGTGCATCGCCCGAAGACCTTCTGTTCCTCTCTCCCGACCTGTTCGCTCCTGAAGCCAACCTGCCGGTGGAGACGGTGGACAAGCAGGAAACCACCACACAGACATGCAGCACGACCACGACGGCTACATCAGCAGGACAGGCATCGGTCACTCCCGACCCTTCTGCACAAAGCTATCAAGGTTACCCCTACTCTGTCATCATCAACAAGTATTGGGAATTGTTCAACAATGGGAACACACCCAGTTCGGGTGGCAGAAACACGCTGACCTATGAGTTGGCATTGAACTTGCGTTGCATTTGTGATTTCTCTCTGGAGCGCCTGAACAGCATCATCCCCTGTTATGACGGTCTGCCAGACGAGGAGAGACGCAAGACCATCGCCAGTGCCAACAATGAACCACACAAGGGCATAACTTTCCGTATGCGTAAGGTGTTGGAGGCATTGGACAAGGAGAATAAAAAGGCTTCTCTTCCATTTGGCATGGACATGGCCACTCCTCCTGTATATAAGGGGGGCTATCCAGAGTCATTGCGTAAGATTACTGCCACGACACCTGACCACCTGAAGTCCACTGTCTCGGAAGGTTCTTTCGGTGCTTTGTCCACACACTTGCATGGCGTCAAATTTCACTTAATTGAAGGAATCGATGTGGAACCTGCCATCATGCAGATTCTCATCTTCCGTCAAAGCCGTGGCAAAGGCAGCATCGACAGACCGATCGAATGCATCAACGAAGACCTTGAGGCACATGACCGCATAGACCGTCAGCGTGAGCAGGAGTATAAGCAAGGAAACCAACCAGATGGTGGAAAAAAGAAGAAAAAGACTCCACGTCCCACTGACATATACATCCAAGTCTGTCAGTCGGATATGACCAACGCTGCCTTTGTGCAGAGACTGATTGATTGCGACCGTAATGGAGAACGCCCCATCTTCACACAGATGCAAGAGTTGGACGAAATCTATGCGATTATCACCAATGGCAAGCAAGATGTGAGCCGCATCATCCGTAAAGCTTTTGACCGTAAGAACTATGGCCAAGAACGTGTTGGTACAGACTCTGTCACGGGTGTTGCCCCACTCCGTTGGAACTTTACTGCCGCCACCACACCCATCAAGGCGCAGCAGATATGCGCACCATGGGTGAATGATGGCACACTCTCACGCATTAATCTTCTGACCGTTGATGAAGGGCCACGACCCAAGTACAAACCCATCACCCAGCGTTACAAAGACTCTCTTGTCCCATACATTGCTCGCCTTAACAATGCCAACGGACTGATACTCTGTAAAAAAGCCGAACAATTGGCAGAGAGGTTGACCGCAATGCTTGATGACCAGTATGCTGACACCGACAGCGAAGCCCTCTCCACTTTTGCATCTCGTGCCATCACCATAGCTTATTGGAAGGCGATGATTCTCTACGTCATGGAGGGCAAATGGTCAAAATCCATTGAAGATTATATCGAATGGTCATTGAAGCGAGACATCTGGGTGAAGCTTCATTTCTTTGGCAAGAAGATGGAAGATGAAATCGACAAGGAAAAGCAATTGCAGACCTACCATCCGAAGAACATCCTCGATATTCTGCCAGACACCTTCACAGAGGAACAGTTCATTCAGGCTCGTCAGAAACTTGGTTTGAAAGGCAGTCACAAGGAGCATCTGAAAAAGCTGCGTCAACGTCACAAAATAGACTTTGATGAGACCACCCAGATGTATGTGAAGATTAAATCGGAAGATGAATAATCATCGTTGTGTCTTCTTTCGGGACAAAGGGACAAGGGGACACCCAAAATCTCGCTTGTCAAATGAAAAAGACAGGGATAATGAATGGTGAGAAAATGTGCCTGAATTAATAACAAATGAACCCGTGCAACCATTGCTGCACGGGCTCATTATATTATGGTGAGTAGGCTTACAGACCCAAGTCTGCCTTGATGGCATCCACCTTGGCCTTGGCGTCGGCAGTGGCAGATGGGTAGCACTTCGGGCATTCCATCTCGCCCTTCACTTCTACATAGAACTTGATCTTGGGCTCTGTGCCGGAAGGACGTACGGAAATCTTGGTGCCATCGGCTGTGAACCACTGGAGCACATTGCTGGTGGCTGGCATGTCGAGAGCGCTTTCCTTGCCATCGCACACCATCTTGAGCGTCTTGTAGTCCTTGACGCACACCACTGGGCTGCCACCCAAAGACGTTGGAGGAGTCTTGCGGAAGTCTTCCATCATCTGCTTGATTTCGTCGGCACCTGACTTGCCTGGTTTGGTGACAGAGATGGCATTCTGATATGCAAAACCATAGTCGAGGTAGATCTTCATGAGCAGGTCGTAGAGCGTCATGCCGTTGTCCTTTGCCCATGCCGCAATCTCGCAAAGCAGACAGATGGAAGCTGGACTATCCTTGTCGCGCACCTTGTCGAATGGCAGGTAGCCGAAGCTTTCCTCGCCACCACCGATGTACTTCTTCACGCCCTCGGAGAGCTTGATTTCGCGGGCAATCCACTTGAAGCCTGTATAGACGTCGCGAATCTCCACGTTGTTGCGCTTGGCGATTTCGGCGATGGTCTCGGTCGTCACGATGGTCTTCACCATGAATTCGTTGCCCTTCAACTGGCCGAGCTTCTTCTTGTTCTCGATGATGTAGTAAGAAAGCATCAGCGCTGTCTGATTACCATTCAGGATGCACCATTCGCCCTTCGGATCGCGGCACACCACAGCCAGACGGTCAGCATCGGGGTCAGAAGCCAACACGAGGTCAGCATTGAGCTTCGTGCCAAGCTGCATGCCCAGCGTCATCGCCTCGGAGTTTTCTGGGTTAGGAGACACCACCGTTGGGAAGTTTCCGTCGATGACCATCTGCTCCTTCACCACGTTGATGTTCTGGAAGCCCCAAGTGCGCAGCGCAGCAGGAATGATCACGCGACCCGTTCCGTGCAAAGGAGAATAAACGATGCAGAGATCCTTCTGACGGTTGATCACCTCCTGATCCACAAGTGCCTCATGTACAGCGTTGAGGTAGTCGATGTCCATCTCACCGCCGATGATCTGAATGAGGTCGTTGTTGGGCTCAAACTTCACCTGGTCGATGGTCACCTTGTTCACCTCGTCGATGATGCCCGTGTCATGCGGAGCCAGCACCTGTGCGCCGTCATCCCAGTAAGCCTTGTAGCCGTTGTACTCGCGTGGGTTGTGGCTGGCGGTGATGTTCACACCAGCCTGAGCGCCCAACTGACGAATGGCGAAAGAAATCTCTGGCGTAGGACGCAGGCTCTCAAACAGATAAGCCTTGATGCCGTTGGCAGAGAAAATGTCAGCCACCGTCTCAGCGAAGAGACGAGAGTTGTTGCGGCAGTCATGTCCGACCACCACGCTGATGTCCTTCTTGCCAGCAAAAGCCTTGTTGATGTAGTTGGCAAAGCCCTGCGTGGCCATACCGACGATGTACTTGTTCATACGGTTGGTGCCAGCACCCATGATGCCCCGCAAACCACCCGTACCAAACTCCAGATTCTGATAGAAAGCATCGATGAGGGCAGTTTTGTCCTCATTCTCCAACATCGCCTTCACCTCAGCCTGAGTCTCAGCGTCAAATGCAGGTGAGAGCCACTTCTGCGCCTCAGCCGTACATTGCTTAATCAATTCCTGATCCATAATGCTTGTTTTTTAGTTGATATGTGTTTTTAGTTGATTATTTTTTGCAAAGATACTCCTTTGTATTTATTTCACCAAACAATTCCGTCATTTTTTTCATTTGAGGTTTCCAATAACCCTGCCTTATTGAAAAATAACCCGCCATTATTTCATTCTTTCATTTTTTCTCCGTACCTTTGCACCCGATTTAGATTAAAGCAATGGAAGTTATCAATTCAGTAAAGGAACTCAAGGACAAGGTTTCTGCCCTGAGACGTGATAAGAAGACGGTTGGACTGGTGCCAACCATGGGTGCGCTGCATGCCGGACACGCATCGTTGGTGAGCCGCAGCGTGAAGGAGAACGACGCCACGGTGGTGAGCGTGTTCGTCAACCCCACTCAATTCAACGACAAGAAAGATTTGCAGGCTTATCCTCGCACATTGGAGGCTGACTGCGCCCTGCTGGAGAGCATCGGCGCCACGTATGTGTTCGCCCCATCGGTGGAGGAGGTCTATCCAGAACCTGACACACGCACATTCTCCTATCCTCCTACGGATACGGTGATGGAAGGCGCGTTCCGTCCGGGTCACTTCAATGGCGTCTGCCAGATTGTGAGCAAGCTGTTCATGATGGTGGAGCCTGACAAGGCATATTTCGGCGAGAAGGATTTCCAGCAGATTGCTGTCATCAAGGCAATGGTGGCAGACTATGTGGGTCGCGACGCTGAATGGGCGAAACGACTGGAAATCTGCCCCTGCCCCATCGTCAGAGAGGAGGACGGTCTTGCGCTGTCCAGCCGCAACACGCTTTTGGCTGAGAACGAGAGAGCCATCGCACCAAACATCTACAAGGCGCTGAAGGCAAGCGTGAAGTACAGCAAGACACACACGGTGGAGGAGACGAAGCAGAAGGCCATCAGCGACATCAACGCTGTGAAGGGTCTGGAGGTGCAATATTATGACATCGTCAATGCCCTGACATTGGAGAGCGTCGCCTCATGGGATGACGCAGAGCACGTGCAGGGCTGCATTACGGTATTCTGTGGTGCCACACCCATCCGACTCATCGACAACATCAACTATAAATGATGTGAAATGTAAATTGTTAAATATAGGATATTATCAAGGGACATGCAGATAGAAGTACTGAAATCGAAGTTGCATTGCGTGACGGTGACTGAAGCCAACCTCAACTACATGGGCAGCATCACCATCGACGAAGACCTGATGGATGCCGCTGGCCTCATTGCCGGTGAACGCGTCTATGTTGTCAACAACAACAACGGCGAACGCTTCGACACCTACGTCATCAAGGGCGAGCGTGGCAGCGGATGTGTCTGTCTGAATGGTGCCGCTGCACGTAAGGTGCAGGTGGGTGACACGGTCATCATCATGTCATACGCCATGATGGACTTTGAGGAGGCCAAGAGGTTCACGCCCAAGGTGGTCTTCCCCGACCGAAACACGAATAAAATCCTGTAAGACTTTCAAACAAAATAAAAATCCTGCGAGACAACTCACAGGATTTTTTTATTGGGTTAAATGAAATGGATCAGAAGCGGAAGCCAAGCGTTGCCATCAGTTGAGAGCGGTTGGCATTGATCTTCGTAGGCTTCAGACCCTCATTGTCGAACGCATAGAAATCACCCTTCTGTGCCTGATACTGCCAAGCGATGTCAGCATAGCCGCTCTTGTAGCGATAGCCCAAACCTACGGTGAAGCGGTTGATGTTACCCCAGTTGGTGTAGTCAGTTTCTGTGTATGCGCTATCATAACCAATGATACGGAAGGCATCTTTCTTGAATGGAGAGGAAACGAAGTTGTAACCCACACGGAACGAAAGTTCCTCAATAGGCTTGTACTCTGCACCTACCTTCAGGGTGTGCTGTCCACGGTAAGTCTTCTTGATGAGATCATTCTGATTGCGGAAATAGTCGGAATAGATGTCGTCAATCTCGCTGTAGTGCATGGAGGCGAAATCCTGGAACTCATACTCTGCGCCAATGGCGAAGTTCTGTCCGATGGTGTGGCCAAGGCTTACACCAAACTTCCAAGGGGTACGATAGCGGTAATCGTATTCGCTATTCGAACCAGAAGAAACATACTGGTCGTTCAGATAGAGAATCGCACTATTGGCATCAGTCATACGGTACCAAATAGGTGTGTGAACGTATGCACCAATACGGAAAGAACTATCCTCGATGGGACGGATGATGAAACCGAGCTTCACATCGAAACCGTCACCCTCAGTCTTGTAGTAGTTGGAGAAGTCATAAATGGCACCATCTGTACCAGTCTCCTGATAGAACGATTCGCGGGTGTAATCGATGTCGTACACACCAACCGATGCACCAAAGAAGAACTTGTCGCTCAAGTTGAAGGAGATGTTCACATCTGCCTGCGAATTGCTACCGTGTGTAGCCTTCTCAAAGTATGCGCTTGAGGCAGGGAAGCCATCATAACCATAGTCCACTTCCTCGTTCAAGATGGTTCCATGCACATCTTCCTTAGTCGCGCTCATGTCAGCAATCGTTCCCCAATATTTGTTCTCATACGCATAATTGCAAAGATTGGCAATCTGGTATGTCTGGCTGTAATAGTCATCAAGGAAACCCACGTTCGTCTTCTGATTGAAAAGGAAGTTGCGCTTCTTCTGGTAGTTCACACCAAAGTTGACGAACTGAAGTCCCTCCCCTACTGGGTTATCCATATCGAAGGAGATGAGCACACCACCCTGATCGAACGACATACGAGCACCATCATGTCCCCTGGCACCGTCGCCAGCAAAGACACCGCTGAAAGAGAGGGCTGCGTCACTCCTGCGATACATACCTGTTCCTGCGGGGTTGGTGCTCATCACACTGATGTCACCACCCAAAGCGCCGATGGCACCACCCATACTCACGAAACGAGCCGTTCCGTTCAGGTCGCCGTTGGCGAAGTTATACGCATCGTAATGATCCTGTGCGTAGGTTGCGCTGGCAGCACCCATGAGTACTGTGAACAGCAGATATTTGTTTATTCTTTTCATATCCTAATAATATATAATGTGTATTTGAAATGATTTGATTCAGTTGTAAAGGGTGAGAACGAGGGTACCATTAACGTCTGCCGCCACCGCCGCGACTACCTCCGCCGCCGAAGCTGCCACCGCCACTACGGGTTGCGCCTCCAAAACCACCTCCGCCGATGCTACCAGAAGAGCGTGTTGCTGGAGCAGGCGTGTACGTACGAGTAGGTTGCTGAACTTGCGTACGAGTTTGAGGCTGCGTACGGGTCTGCTGCTGTTGCTGAGGCTGCGTACGAGTAGGCTGTTGAACCTGTGTGCGAGTCTGAGGCTGAACTTGGGTGCGAGTCTGAGGCTGAACCTGGGTACGACCTTGCTGCTGCGGCATTGTGCGACTGCTGCTGGCCTGATTGTTAGCAGAACGTGTGGGGAAATTGTTGTTGGCAGCTCCAACGGTGCTCCTTCTGCCATTTCCCTCGCGAATAGCACCATTATAGATTTGCGTGCGTGAGCCTCCCACCTGTGTGCGACCACCTACCGCATTAGCACGTGAGGTGACAGTATTGACATTGGTGCGAGAGGTCATCGTTCGACCACCACCAGCATTAGTGCGGATACGGTTGCCTGCAGCCATGTGACCACGGGAAGAGTTGAACTCACGAGGCACCGTGTTGCGGTAGTAGGAAGTGTAATAGACGGGACGACTCCAACCGGGTCCCCATCCCCAGTAAGACCAACTGTAAGGATGGTTCCAACCCCAGATGCTGCCATACCAGCAGTCCCAAGGTCCCCATGACCAGCCGTAGCTCCATCCGTAGTGCCAATACCAAGGGTCCCATGGGTCATACAGGTAATCCCATGCACCATATCCATAGTAGAGATCCCAGTAGTAAGGGCTTGTCAGCGCATAGAGACGTGGACTATGGAAACGAACGATACGACGAGAGTAGCGATAGTCCAATTCTGGGTCGCTCAGATCATAACGTGGTGCCACACCTTCATCAACCGTATTAACACTTGCATCCAGCGAATCTTCCACATACTGCTCGCCATTCACATAGCGGCGGTTGTATTCATCCTCGCTGCGCGTATTGCTATGGTAATCCACTACAGTAGGAGCAGTCACCGTTTCCGTTCTTGCCGTCATCGATGCCGCAGTCCTTTTCTGTGCAGCCTCTTTTGCCTTCTTGGAAGGAGTGAAATAGAGGTCATCCTGTGCCATGCTGAGCAATGGAACCAGAATCAATGCTAAAGTTAATAATTTCTTCATATCCGTTCTATTTTATCGTTTGTACATCCTGAGAGTTAAACACGATGCAAATTTCGCCATAATTTATCAACTCTCCATATTGAAATCCCTACCTTCATGGGGGAAAATCCCTAAAAGAAGATAATGTCTGTGCAAAGGTACGATTAAGTGAACGAAAAACCAAATATATAGTGGTTTTTCAGCGATGATGCTTGGGTATGTCGAGAAAAAGGACTAATTTTGAACCCAAATTCAATACAACATCATGATGAAAAGCCTCAAAGTTCTTCTATTCAGCACCTTGTATATCTGTCTGGCATTGCCCATAACAGCCCAATCTGCAGTGAACGCCCTTGCTGCCAATCCTGTTTCCAGAAGCAAGTCACGAACCATTGCGAAGGTAGATCCCATTCAAGTGGAAACACCTGTCGGAACAGCACCCCGTTTGCCTTGGCAAGTTTGGGTGACTTATAGTGATGGCTCGCACGAATGGCGTCAGACCAAATGGATGAATTTCCAAATATCAGAAGAAAAGCAGGAAGCAGACCCTGCACTCAATCCTGTCGGAAAGACCTATATGGTGAATGGTTTCATCATTGGTGACAACACCACAGATGAGGGTTATCCCATCAAGGCAAAGGTGATGGTCACAGCAAAGGAATGGGCAAGCCCTGCCCCTAAGCCTATTGCTCGAACGCTTTCACTAAAGGAAGTAAAACTTCAGGGAACCAATCGGTTAACACATAACCAATCAGCAGACATCCAAGCACTCCTCTCATTCGACATCACACAGATGCTGTACAACTATCGCGACACCTATGGACTTTCCACAGAGGGATATAAACAATCGGAAGGTTGGGATTCTCCCACAACGAAACTGAAAGGACACGGCAGCGGACATTACATGAGTGCATTGGCGATGGCCTATGCTTCAACCATAAATGAAGGTCAGAAGGATGCCCTGCGTGAGCGCATCAGACGGATGGTGAACGAACTGCGGGAATGTCAGGAACGCACCTTCGTATGGGACAGCACACTGAACCGATACTATGAGGCACGGGATTATGCACCAGAGGAAGAGCTCAAGCAAATGAAGGGAGACTGGAAAGCATTCGACGAATACAAGAAAGACTATCGACACTACGGTTATGGTTATCTGAATGCCATTCCTGCAGCTCACCCTGTCCTTGTAGAAAACTACAGACCGTATAACAATGAAGATTGGGTATGGGCGCCCTACTACACCATCCACAAGCAATTGGCAGGACTCATCGATATCGCCAATTGCCTCGACGACGAAGAGATTGCATCGAAAGCGCTACTCATTGCCAAAGACATGGGGTTGTGGGTTTGGAACCGACTACATTATAGAACCTATGTAAAGGCTGAGGGGGATGAGGCCGAACGTCAAGCCAAACCAGGCAACCGCTACGAGATGTGGAACATGTATATCGCTGGCGAAGTGGGCGGTATGGCAGAATCGCTGGCTCGTTTGGCAGAGATGACAGACAACGCGACGGAAAGGGCTCATCTTTTGGAGGCAGCCAACGCATTTGACTCTCCGGCATTCTTCGACCCTGTGGCAAAAAATGTGGATGATATCCGTAACCGTCACGCCAACCAACACATCCCCATGATCATTGGGGCATTACGTTCCTATCAGAGCAACGGAAACGCTTATTATTACCATCTGGCCGACAATTTCTGGAACTTGGTGCAGGGTCGCTACATCTACGCAATGGGTGGTGTTGGAAATGCCGAGATGTTTAGGGAGCCTTACACCCAGATTCTCTCCATGAACACGAACACAAGAAAGGATCATCAGCAGAATCAGTTTCCTGACCCGAATCTGAATGAAACCTGCTGCGCCTACAATCTTGCGAAACTCACCAAAGACCTCAACTGCTTCGACCCCGACAAGGCAGAATATATGGATTATTACGAACGGGTGCTCTACAACCAGATTGTCGGCTCCGTTCACCCAGACCATTGGGCAGTCACCTACCATTATGGCGTAGGCATGAACGCTGCAAAGCCTTTTGGCAACGAGAATCCGCAATTCAGTTGCTGTGGAGGCACTGGCGTTGAAAATCACGTGAAATATCAGGAAGCCACCTACTTCGTGAATGACAAGACCCTGTGGGTGGGACTTTATCTGCCTACCATCGCACAATGGGAAGACAAAGGTGTGACCATCGAACAAAACTGCGAGTGGCCTGCTGAGCGGAGCGAACTGGTCATTCATCGTACAGACCCGACGAAAGCAGCGACGTTCGCCCTCAAACTGCGTGTACCTTATTGGGCAACGAAAGGTTTCATGGTCAAGCTGAATGGTAAGCCCATCGCCAAGAAATATCAACCCTGCAGTTACGTAGAGATACCTATGCGCCAATGGAAGGAAGGGGACAAGATAGAGGTGACCATGCCTTTCAGATCACACATCCATTGGGGAGCCGACAAGATGGAGGTGGCAGCAACTGGCAAGAACGAGGTGGCGACGAAATTTGAGCCACAATGGGTGGGTGCCATCATGTATGGTCCGCTCGTGATGGCTACTTCCAACGTGAAAGAGTGGAAAGATGCCGATGCCACCCTTCAGTCTAATCTCAGCGACATCCATTTGAATGGCGCCAAGCTTGACAGCAAGTATGGAGACAATCTCTTCACTCTTTCATTGGGTGACATGCAATTTCTGCCCGACTACTACGTGACAGGCCACGCCACCCACTATCTTCGTCTGCGTCCTATTGCAGACCGAAAAGAATCTTCAGACCACCATCAACACCGCTGAAACCCATAAAGGCCATAGCCAAGAGAGATGCGGTGACGAGGGCGATAGGCACGCCTTTGAAGGCTTTGGGCACGTCTGCCAATTCGAGTTGCTCACGCAAACCTGCAAAGAGTACCATTGCTAGGAGGAAGCCTATACCCGTGGAGAGGGCATAAACAATGCCTTCGAGCAGGTCGTAGTCCTTCTGGATAACGAGGATGGCAACGCCAAGGATACAGCAGTTAGTGGTGATGAGAGGAAGGAACACGCCGAGTGCCTGATAGAGAGCAGGCATGGTCTTCTTGAGGATAATCTCAATCATCTGAACAAGGGCTGCGATGACAAGGATGAAGGCGATGGTCTGGAGGTATTCAAGCCCAAAGGCGTTGAGCACATAAACCTGCAGGAGGTAGGTCACGATAGTGGCCACTACCAGCACAGCTGTTACAGCCATACCCATGCCTGATGCGGTATCCACCTTCTTGGAAACGCCAAGGAATGGACAGATGCCAAGGAACTGTGCCAAGACAACGTTGTTGACGAAGATGGCAACAATGATAATGAGTATCAAACTAAGTACATAATCCATAATCTATCCTCCTTATGCTTTCTTGGTGATTTTGTTGAACAATACGATGAGATAGCCCAGTGCAAGGAAGGCGCCTGGTGCCAACACAAACATCAGCATTCCATAGTTTTCTCCCCAAAGGGTGAAACCGAAGATGGCACCTGTGCCAAGGAGTTCACGCACAGCACCCAGACATGTGAGGGCGATGGTGAAGCCAAGGCCAATGCCAATGCCATCGAAGATGGAAGCAATGGGGCCATTCTTAGCTGCGAAAGACTCTGCACGACCCAAGATGATGCAGTTCACCACGATGAGCGGGATGAAGAGTCCGAGGCTCTTGTCAATATCTGGGGCATAAGCCTTGATGACCATCTGAAGCACAGTCACGAGACTGGCGATCACCACGATGTAGGATGGGATGCGCACAGCATCAGGGATGAGTTTCTTGATGGAGGCAATGATCAAGTTCGAGAGGATGAGCACGCACATAGTGGCGAGACCCATCGACATGCCGTTAATGGCAGATGAAGTGGTACCGAGTGTCGGACACATACCCAAAAGAAGGACGAATGTCGGATTCTCCTTGATGATACCATTCACCAATACTTTGAAGTTATTCATAATTCTTTTCCTTTCTTTTAGGGGTTATTCAATCACGTCAGGAGTTCCCATGTCTGCAGCAGAAGCTTGTTGGGTAGCACCAGAGGTGACATCCTGACCTGCGATGATCTTGTCGTAGGCATTCTGGATGGCACGCAAGAAGGCTCGACTGGTGATGGTGGAAGCGGTAATGGCATCTACCTCACCACCGTCTTTGCTGACCGTAAAGTTGTTCGTACCAGGATTCATGCCGATAATCTTATCTTGGAACCATTCCCCTGCCTTGGCACCAAGACCTGGAGTCTCAGCGTGTTCCAAAACGGTATAGCCCAGAATGTCGCCATCGGTATTGAAGCCGACAAGCACCTTGAGTGGGCCGCCAAAACCATTCTCTGTAGTCACGACAGCCTTACCTAACAGGTTGCCCTGCTTGTCGTTGATGTCATAAGCGGTGAAAGCATCCACCTCCCATGGGTCTGACACCTGAATGTCGTCGCTACCCATCACGGCTTTGATGCCGGCAGCAAGGTTCTCTTCATTGATTTTCTTGATCTGAGGAGCAGTGACAGCGTTGACCGAAGCAAGCACGCCCGCAGCAACAATGGTGATGACTGTAAGCACCACCAGCATGTTGGTTAATGATGACTTTAACTTTTTCATACGCAATCCTCCTTACTTCTTCGCTGGCACTTCGCCAAAACGCTTGGGTTTGAACTTATTGTTAATGAGTGGCACGAAGGCATTCATGATAAGGATGGCAAATGACATACCCTCTGGATAAGCACCGTAAGCACGAATGATGACCGTCAGGAAGCCAATCGCCACACCATAGATGAGTTGACCATTCTTGCTCATAGGTGAAGTCACATAGTCTGTGGCCATGAAGATGGCGCCCAACAACAGACCACCACTCATCAGTTCTGCCAATGGATTGGCATAAACGGGGTTGGCCAAGTTGAGCAGACCCGAGAACACGGCTACAGTCACAAGGATGCTGACAGGGATGTGCCATGTGATGACCTTCTTCACCAACAAGATGATGAAGCCCAGAATCAGGGCTGCTGCACAGACCTCGCCGAGACAACCACCCGTGTTGCCAACGAGCATGTCATAGAAAGAAGGAAGTTCCTTCAACAGATCAGGATTGCCGCTCTTGAAGGCCGCCTTCATGATGGACAGCGGAGTGGCTCCCGTCTCAGCATCGAGATAAGTACCGAAGCCCTGACCAGGTGTTGGCCATGTGGTCATATCGACAGGGAAAGAGATGAGCAGGAAAGCACGACCTGCAAGCGCTGGGTTGAAGAGGTTGCAACCCAAACCGCCGAAGGTCATCTTCACCACACCTATGGCGAAAAGCGCACCGACGATGATAATCCAAGGTTGGATGTTGCTGGGCATGTTGAACGCCAGCAGAATACCCGTGAGGATGGCAGAACCATCGCTGACGGTACACTTGGGATTCTTCAGCATGAACTTGTTGATAGCCCACTCGAAGAACACACACGAAGCCACCGAAATGGCTGTGGTTATGATTGCCCCCACGCCAAATTTGATGAACGAGCAGATGAGTGCTGGCACCAAAGCGACGCACACCCAGTACATGTTATTCTGCACGGAGTCGCCACTGTGGACGTGAGGTGAAAGTGATACTACTAATTTACTCATTGTTTCTTATTTTTTTGCCGCCATCTGACGAGCACGGATATTAGTCATTACAGTTGTTTTACCCAGACGGATGAGGTCAAGCAATGGACGGTTGGACGGACAGGTGAACTGACACGAGCCACACTCGATGCAGCTGGTGATGTCTTCTGCCTCGACCTTGTCCCACATCTTCTTGCCTGAGCAGGTAGCCAAAAGATAAGGCTCCAACCCCATCGGACAGGCACTCACACACTTGGCGCAACGAATACAAGGCTGCTCTTCACCACGACGCACTTCGTCGCCACTCATGATGAGTACACCAGATGAACCCTTGCAGATGGGCACCTCGATGTTGATCAATGCCTTACCCATCATCGGGCCACCACCTATCACCTTGACGTCGCCATCAGGCAGACCGCCACAAGCCTCAATCAGTTGGCTCATCGGAGTACCCATACGGGTGAGGAAATTGCTGGGTTGCTTGAGTTGCTTACCTGTCACTGTGACGACACGCTCAAAGAGCGGCTTGTTCTTCATCACAGCTTCATACACCGCAAAAGCTGTACCTACATTCTGGATAATTGCTCCTACAGAAACAGGCAAGGCTGGAGGTGCAGGAACCTGACGACGCACCACAGCATCGATGAGTTGCTTCTCACCACCCTGCGGATACTTGGTCTTCAGAGTCACCACCTCAATATTCGGATGCTGGGCACACTTTTCTGTCATCAGCTTGATGGCATCAGGCTTATTCTCTTCAATGCCGATGAACCCCTTGGTGACTTTGGCTGCCTTCATGAGCAGTTCT
This sequence comes from Bacteroidaceae bacterium, assembly GCA_017534815.1. Taxonomy (GTDB): domain Bacteria; phylum Bacteroidota; class Bacteroidia; order Bacteroidales; family Bacteroidaceae; genus Minthosoma. The sequence continues at coordinate 21,215 of JAFXVS010000002.1, forward strand.
ACACCAACGAGCACCTGGTCAGCCTTTTCAAGCATCAGACGATGGTCGGCTGTGAGATATGGTTCGCATTCCACAGCGTTGATGATGACCCATTCGGGCTTGAACTGTGGAGGAGGCATCAATTTCACGTGAGTGGGGAAACAAGCGCCACCCATACCAACAATACCAGCATTCTTCACTTTCTCGATGATCTCTTCTGGGGTGAGTTCAGGCTTTTCAGCCATCGTGACGAGTTTGTCGCTACGGTCGATGCTCTCTTCCCACTCATCACCTTCAACGGTGATATACACAGCAGGCTTCTTGTAACCGCTGGCATCCACAACTGTGTCAACCTTGAGCACGGTACCGCTGACAGATGAGAAGATAGACGTAGAGAGTGCCTTCTCCATGGGCTTGCCAATCTGCGTTCCGACCTTCACCTTGTCACCCTTCTGCACACAAGGCAGAGCAGGTGCACCGATGTGCTGTCCCATAGGGAAGACAGCCACCTTTGGCAACTCTGCCACCTTGATTGGTTCAGCGGCAGACAGTTTGTTCTCTGCCGGATGAACACCACCTATTCTAAATGTCTTCATACTTTTCTTTCTATTTTAGGCCAAGCAGAATCAACTGGCTTGGGGGAAGTGGAGCGTCGGTGCGCTTTGCTTCAAACGTAATTTCTTTGGCTGCAGGAACAGGATTGCTTATGTCCTTTGGACCTGCAAGGAGAATCTGCTGACTCGGCATGAGCGGAGCATCATACTTCACCTCGATAGGCTTCCATTCCTTAGCGGGTTTGGCTGGAGCGACAGGAGCAGCACTTGCAGCGGCTTGTGCACCAGCAGGCAACGCCTTAGCTGCAGGTTTGGCAGCACCAGGAATCGCATTGTGCGTGTCTCTGCGTTCCACACCCTTGATGCTCACAGAGGCGATGGCACCACGTGGACAAGCCTCGTAGCAGGCACCACAGAGCACACAAGCCTCAGGATTGATGTAGGCCACATTGTTGCCCACATGCACAGCATCGCTGCCACAGGCATTCTGGCACTTCTTACAAGCGATACAAGAGCTGGCGCAAATCTTCATGGCATCAGCACCCTTGTCCATGTTCATGCAGGTGACCACAAACGCGTCTTTGGTGGCACCACTCACGTTACGCACCTCCATGATGCCACGTGGACAAGCCTTCTGGCAAGCGCCACAAGCTGTACACTTTTCAGCATCCACCTCAGGAAGCCCCGTTTCAGGATTCATGTGGAGCGCATCGAACTGACAGGCTGCCACACAGTCACCACAGCCCAGACAGCCGTAGGAGCAGAGTGTCTCACCCATGCACGTGGAGTTTGCCACACGACAACTCATCACACCATCGTAGGAAAGCACATGAGGACGTTTCTCACAGGTACCGTTGCATCGCACGATGGCCAGTTTGGGAGCCGCAGCAGCAACTTCCATGCCCAGAATTCCCGCAACCTGCTGCATGCATTCAGTGCCGCCTACAGGACAATTCAGTCCTTCGAGCGAACCAACGTCGGCAGCCTTCACACAAGCTGCAGCCATACCGCCACAACCAGGGAAGCCACAACCACCACAATTGGCGCCTGGCAGCACTTCAAGCACTTGACCGATTCGGGGATCTTCTTTCACTGCAAATCGCTTTGACACCACGAAGAGCAACAGTGCAAGCACGAAGCCCAAAACGGCCAAAGCGATAACAGCAATCAGAATTACTTGAAAATCCATAAAATGTTATTTAGTTATTGTTGTATGTTATTGTCTATCCAGAAAGCAAACTTCTTAGCCATCTTTTTCCTATTCATATATAATATATAGAAATAGGTCGCAAGGAGGCAGGCAAGAATGCCCACAGAGACCAGTTCGCCCAGTTTCAGCCACACCATCGCCACGAGCATCCACACAGCAATCATCAGCACAGGCACACCAAACGCCAAACGCACAGCCTGCTTGCCCATGCTCAAGGCACCACACACCGTCACCGATTCCCCCACCCTGTATTTCATGGCAGCATCATCCTCATACACATCGATGATTTTCTCCTTGCTCTCACTCGACGTGCAGAGCGTGCGTGCCTTACACCCACTACAAGCTGCCACCTGAAGAATATTTACCCTTACATGGCGACCCTCCACAGACTCTATCACTCCCTGATGCGCTATCGTCTCTTTCATGTTGACCGCACTTACTATACTTTTGACACTGATTGTCAATTTATAGTAGCAAAATGCAAAGTACAGATTACAATTTAACACGACAAAAGTACTAAATTTAATCCTTCCACGAAAAGAAAAAGAGAAAAATCACGTGAAAAAAGTGAAAAGTTTCTGTTTTTTGACGAAATTTGGGAAGAAAATGCGTAACTTTGCACCGTCATTACGAGTTGATGACAGAGTTCACGTCGTCACGAGCTGGCGACATAATCATTAACAATTAAACATTTTTATTGCAAAATGGCAACAAGAATTCGTTTGCAGCGTCACGGTCGCAAGAACTACGCTTTCTACAGCATCGTGATCGCTAATGCACAGGCACCACGTGATGGTCGCTTCATCGAGAAGATTGGTACTTACAACCCCAACACCAATCCATCAACCATCGATTTGAACTTTGAACGTGCACTCTATTGGGTGCTTGTTGGTGCTCAGCCAACTGACACCGTTCGCAACATCCTGTCCAAAGAAGGCGTTTACCTCAAGAAGCACCTCCTTGGTGGTGTGAAGAAGGGCGCATTCGATGAGGCTGCAGCTGAAAGCAAGTTTGAGGCTTGGAAGAAGGAAAAGGACGCTAAGGCACAGAAGGCTGCTGACAAAGAGGCAGCTGACAAGGCTGCCGCTAAGAAGGCACGTCTCGATGCCGAGAAGAAAGCCAATGAGGCTGTTGCTGCAAAGATTGCAGAGAAGAAGGCTGCCGCTCTGGCTGCTCAGGCTGAAGCAGAAGCACCTGCAGAGGAAGCTCCTGCCGCTGAAACTGAAGCACCTGCAGAGGCATAATCCGCAGACTTTTCAAACAGCACAAATAAAGGGGATGAGTTTCGGCTCGTCCCCTTTACTATTTGCTCTCTCCCGACTTTTTCTTCAGTCGCCAATGTCCAGCATGAATGCCCACTTTCACTTCCATGTCGTAAGCCTTGCCACCATTGGCTTTCACGTTATATCCAAGATAAAAGGGCTTGAAGAACTTCGGATAGTAGCGGATGCCCACCGTTTCGTAGAGAGGTGGTTCGTACTTCGTCTGAACCCATCCATGTTGCCTGAACAGATAAGTGCCCAATGAAACGGCCAAGGACAGGTGCTTGTAATGAACCTCATGGTGAGCGGCAATGCCTAAGGTATGCTTGCTGTGACGGTAATGCTCTTTCACTCCCAACTCATATTCCACATCGCGAGAGTGACCCGTATAACCTGCGAAGGAATACTCCAGCCCAATGCCTGAAGCATGCGCCTGATGATATCGGAACATCGGCACAAGTCCTGTACTCCAGACTGTACGCAATGCTACCTTCCCATCGTGGTATCGGATATCATCCGCTGGCAGGTAATCACGTCGCAGCACCCATTCCTCATACATCGTGCGGAACCCCACTGTGGCATTGATATCCAAATACATATAGGGGTCAAAAGGTTCCTGGCGGAAACGACTCAACAACTGCCGACGCCTCGCATGAGTCTGTCCCTCATCGCCATTGGGACGATTGACATCACATCGTGCACGAACAGCCAAACCATACGAGTTGGAGCCTTTGTTGGGTCGGTCTGTCGCACCATTCGACACATGCTTGTACTCAAGCCCCACACTCAGCTCCACCTCAGGAGTCACCCGATAACCCGCATAACAGCCAAAACCAAAATAGAGGGACAAGTGCTGACCAATCATGTCATTGTCCACATTGTTGGCAGCTTCATACGGACGTGAGCAGTAAGTCAGGCCATTCTCAAACAGATAGCCAAAAGACCACTTCTTGTTGCGATAGATGTCACGACGGAAACCGATGTATGTTGTCCACACATACCCAAGACGTGACATATAAGGTGTATCGCCTGTATGCAATCTGGTGTGACTATAGTCCAACAACTGCATACCTGCCTCCAACGTGGGGAAGCCAAAAATACGGTCATACACGCTGATAGCTGTATCCAAGGGATTAGCCTGAGAGGTCATGAAAAGGCTGTAGTTAGCACCCCACCCACGTTTCACCACCTTCTCGCCTCGCATCTCGATATTGAACAGATGGTTCATGGCTGCCTCGCCACCTATCGAATAGATGAACTTAGGCACCGTATCTGGTTCTACAACATTAGTATCTTCTGCATCTATAGACACAAAAGACACTGATACACAGACCAAAAACGTCAGCCACCTAAACAATACCTTCATATTATATCGGTCACTCTGCCGAAAATTCCTTGATGCGTTGTTCCTCTTCCAATTTGCACACCAAGAGCGTATTGTTCTTTTCAGCCACGATGTATCCATCCAGTCCCTGAATCACAACACGCTTCTCCTCCGTCGTATGCACCACACAATTCTTGGTTTCATACAACTTCACGTTCTCACCAATCACATTGTTACCATCCTTATCCACAGGTGCCAACGTGTGAAGAGAGCCCCATGTACCCACATCGCTCCAGCCGAAGTCAGCAGGGAACACGAAGATTTCATCTGCACGCTCCATCACGGCATAGTCAATGGATATGCTCTCACATTGTGGGAACATCTTGTCAATCATCTCCTGCTCCTTAGCTGTGCCATAATAGGGAAGCAGATCCTCAAAAATCTTCGAGATATCAGGTTCATAAATGCGGAGCGAGTTGACGATGGTGCTCACGTTCCAGATGAAGATACCCGAATTCCAGAAGAAATCGCGCTTCTTCAAATACTTTACAGCAGTCGCATAGTCAGGCTTCTCCTTAAACGAATCCACACGGAAGATTTCCTTGTTCCTGAGCGATGGTTCCTGCAAGTCTGCCTGAATGTAGCCATAGCCCGTTTCAGGACGGGTGGGTGCCATACCCAAAGTCACGATGGCATCCGTCTCAGCCGTGAAATTCAGAGCCGACGTGATGACACGCTGAAACTCCACCACATCCGTCACCAGATGGTCAGCAGGTGTAATGACCAGATTAGCCTTAGGATTCTTGGCCTTGATGCGCCAACTCACATAAGCGATACAAGGTGCCGTATTGCGACGGCAGGGTTCCAAGAGGATGTTCCCCTTGGGTATATCTGGAAGTTGCTCAGCAACAATGTCCGCATATTTCTGTGATGTCACCACCCACACATTTTCAGGGGCAATCAAGCCCTTGAAACGGTCGTAAGTCATCTGGATAAATGTACGTCCTGTCCCAAAAACATCTATAAACTGTTTAGGGTACTCCGTTGTGCTCATAGGCCAGAAACGGCTACCCACACCCCCTGCCATGATGACAAGGTTGTTGTTAAGGTTCATGTTCACACTCATAATGGTCAAGCAGTTAATTTTTTACCTTAAATATCGAAAAGAAAGTGCAAAGGTAGGAAATAAAAGTGAAAAGTGGAAAGTGAAAAGTGAGAAAACCTTATAAAAATTTCTTTCATCGACAAGAAAACCCTAATTTTGTCTTCAAATTTACAGATTGTACTTGATAAAATACGATTATGACGCTCATAGCAGACAGTGGTTCCACAAAAACAGCATGGTGCATCGTCGAAGACCCTGCACACATCATCTATACCCAGGGCATCAACCCTTTCCAGCAGAATGAGGAAGACATCTGTGCCATCCTTCAGCACGAGCTACTTCCCTCTCTCAATGTTCAACTCTCAACTCTCAACTTTTACGGCGCAGGTTGCACTCCTGAAAAGAGTCCCATGGTGGCATCCTGCCTCAAGAAAGTCATCAGTCTGACCGCCGACATCCATGTAGAGAGCGATATGTTGGGTGCAGCCAGAAGCGTATGTCAGCATGAAGCCGGCATCGTCGCCATCCTTGGTACAGGTAGCAACTCCTGCTACTATGATGGTCAAGAACTCCATTCAGGCAATCCAGCCCTTGGCTACATCTTAGGCGATGAAGGCAGCGGTGCTTACATTGGCAAGCGGCTCGTGGGCGACATCCTCAAGCATCAGTTGCCTGAAGACATCCAGCGCCTCTTCTTCGACGAGACCCAGGAGACGCAGGCCAACATCATTCAGCGCGTCTATCGCACGCCCCTGCCCAACCGCTATCTGGCCTCCCTCAGTCCCTTCTGTGCCCGTCATCGCGAACATCCGGCCATTCACGCCTTCCTGCTCGACTGTTTCAGCCAATTCTTCCTGCGCAACATCCAGTCAGCCCCATGGAGTCAAGCCATGAAACGCCTCCCCATTCATTTTGTCGGCAGCATCGCCCACTACTACCAAACCGAAATCTCCGAAGCTGCCACCCTTCATGGCTACACCCTCGGTCACATCGTGCAGTCACCCCTCGAAGGACTCGTACAATATCACAAAAATCCTCTCTGACCCAACTTTGCAAATCAAAAAAATAACCAAATAACCTTGGGGGAAATGGGGAAAAAAGTATGAGGGTGTGCCGACACACCCTCAATTAATATTCAAGTATGGTTGTTCACTCAAGATCTGATAGGTGCGTATGCTGGTTGATCCGTCACCACATCATGCGCATCTTCAATCGGGTCATGATCAGAAGGAGCAGTCGTCTGACCCTTCTGAATGACCGTCAGTTCCAAACGCTTCTGCGAGTAAGTGGTGATGAGGACTTTCGTGCGACGCTCTGCTGTGCTTGGATTGATGGGCGCCTGAAATAGTTGACCATCACAGTTGACCGTTTCCCAGAAAAAGTGCTCTTCAGAAAACAGTGCTCTGTGCGCACTTGGATGAATATCGCAAACCACCTAATGGTAAATTGATAAATTACGTTTCTGCAATCCAGTTCAAGCCACAGGAAGCGGGAGGCTCTCCCGGTCGGAGCGGGAGGGAGGCAAGCTCCTTCACCCTCCAACGGACGGCTGTGGATGATACGCCGTTTCGTGGGCAACGATACGCCGTACCAAAGGGCACGAAACGTCGTATCGTTTCACCGTTGTTTTTTTTATTGAATATTTGAAATGGGTTGATGAAAGAAAAATAAGCGGTTTGTTTGGTGGATTAAATACAAATGTTTACCTTTGCAACGAAATACCCCAAACCTCAAAATGTGGGCAAACTTTAATTCCTATAGAGATATGAACGGACAAGAGATTATCAGGACAGAGAAGGCTATTCTCACGATAGAATATCTTACCTTGCTGAACTATTCAATGCTGAATAGCGGCGTTGATACCTGCTATAAGCTGGTGCTGGACAATTTGGAACAGCGGGACTGGCATCAGATTAAATTGACCATCCAAGGTGAGTTCATCAAGGAACACACACAGCGGATGGAGTTCCTGCGCGGAGGACAATCTGTTCAGGTGAGTGCCGTGAAGATCTTGCCTGACATCCAACAGTTGAGTGAGATTACAGAAGCTGTCAATACGACTTTCACCATCACGGTGGAAGAGGAGGCGGGATTACTGTTGCACCAGGAACTCCCCATCACGCTGCTCGCTTATGACCAATGGGCTGGTCCCAATGTGATGCCTGAACATATCGCAGCCTTCGTCGTGCCCAACAATCCTTTGTTGTCGAGAATCAAGGTGACGGCTGCACAGTTCTTGGAGAAATGGACGGGTTCCTCGCAGTTGGATGAATACCAGACACAAGACCGCAATCGTGTGCGTGCTCAGGTGGCTGCCATTTATGAGGCTTTACGTTCTGAGGGTATTGTCTATTCTGCGCCCCCTGCCAGTTTCGAGGCCAGCGGACAACGTGTTCGATTGGCAGACAAGGTGCTGACGGAGAAGATTGGCACATGCATCGACACGAGTCTTTTGGTGGCTTCGTGTCTGGAAGCCTGCGAGATCTACCCCATCATCGTCTTGATGAGAGGACACGCGATGGTGGGTGCCTGGCTCACTCCGACGGTCAGCCCGCAGATGGTTTGCGACGATGTGAGTCTGCTGCTGAAAGAAACTGCAGATGGCAACAACAACCTTGTGCTTTTCGAATCAACAGCCATCACATCATCAGGAAACGTGGGGTTTGAGGATGCTGTGAAAAGCGCGATGATGAAGTTGAAAGACGAGAGCATCTTCTATTATTTTGTGGACATCCATCGTTGCCGTTTGGGTCAGATTCGTCCGATACCACAGCGCATTCAGAAGGACGGAGTCTGGACGTTCGACAACGAGGGTGTGGAGCATCAGAATGCCACAGCCCACGTCAATGAACTGAGCCACTATGACTTGCGCCTTGAAGATACAGGTAAACCCACGACGAAGCAGATGATCTGGGAACGTAAACTGCTTGACTTCTCACTACGCAACAACCTGCTCAACACCCGTCTGGGACGTAGAGTCGTACCGTTCATCTCTTTTGAGATTGAGCATTTGGAAGACCATCTGCAGAACAATGAGGACTATATCATCACGCCTTCGCCAGGCAAGAAGATTGAGCCCAACGAAGATGGAATGTATGACTCGTCTAACCAAGCGGCAGAACACCAGCAGTTCGTCTCTGAGATGATCAAAGACAACAAGATTGCCTCCTACATGACTGAGGCGGAATTGCAAAGTGCCCTTACCTATATATATAGAACTGCTCGAACATCGTTAGAAGAGAATGGTGCCAACAGTCTGTTTCTGGCGTTGGGTATGCTCAGGTGGTTTGAAACAGCCAAGAGCGAACAGCCACGATATGCCCCTATCCTACTGCTGCCTGTGGACATCATCAGAAAGAGCGGCAACAAATATGTCATCCGCAAACGTGATGAGGACATCATCCTGAACATCACGTTGGTGGAGCTACTGAAGCAGAACTTCAAGATCAACCTCGACATGCTGGCAGATCTGCCCAAAGATGAATGTGGCGTGGATGTCAAGAAAATCTTCACCTACTTCCGTCGTGCCATCATGGAACAGAAGAAGTGGAATGTGCTGGAAGAGTGCATGCTTGGATTGTTCTCCTTCAACAAGTTCGTCATGTGGAACGATATCCATGCAAATGCTGATAAGTTGGCGGCACACACCATCGTGGCTTCACTCATCGAGAATCGGGACAAGCAGGAGGTGACAGAAGAGGCTGTTGATGCCCGCATCATTGACAAGGACAACTCGCCGATGGATTTCTCTATCCCACTGGATGTGGATTCCTCGCAGATGGAAGCCATTGTCGAGTCAGGCAGAGGCAGAACATTCATTCTGCATGGTCCTCCAGGAACAGGCAAGTCGCAAACTATCACCAACATGATTGCCAATGCACTCTATCAGGGTCGCAGGGTACTCTTCGTGGCAGAAAAGATGGCAGCGCTCTCTGTCGTGCAATCACGACTGGAGAAGATTGGTTTGGCACCCTTCTGTTTGGAACTGCATTCCAACAAGGCGACCAAGAAGCACTTTCTGGAGCAGATGGACAAGGTGCTGAATGTGACGAAAATCAAGGAACCGGAAGAGTATGCAGCCAAGGCCGCCGAACTGTTTGAAGAGCGTAAGAGTCTCATCAACTACATGGATGCCCTTCATCAGAAAGGCAGCAATGGGTTGAGCCTCTATGAGTGCATCTCCGAATACCTGTCTATTGAGCAGAATGAGTTTCAAGAGGGATTGCCAGCAAAAGAAATGCTGACAGCCGATTATATCCAAAACTGCAAGAAGCAGATTGAGCAGATTGACACCGTATTGGGCATTGTCGGTGTGCCCAAGCAACACGCCCTTTATGGACTGGAACCTGTCGATAACCGTCTGGAAACGTTGGAGAGCATCAAGGGAATTCTGACAACCTTCAAGCAAGCGCTGACAGAATACTATCAGGCGCTGAACCAACTGAACACAAAGACCTCCCTACAACTACAGTCAGACAAAGACATCCAATGGCTAGAACTGTTTGTGGCTCATCTGAACACCCAAAAGCAGCAGGAGGACTTGCACGAAACCATCACAGCTTCCTATAGCGAGGACATCGTCCGAATGGATGTGAATGCCAGTCAACGCGAATGGGCAGACATCAAAGCCAAATGGTTCTTGCCCCGCTATTTCGCCAAGAAGAAGTTCATCAGTTCCTTGCAGCGTTATGGAATGATTTATGAGTCAAGCATCGATGAGGTCTTCACACAAGTCGCCAACTATCAACAGAAGAGCAAGGAAATCAAACAACAGGAAGAGGAACTGGCAGTCTTTGCTCATCAGAACGGTTTCAGCCATCCACAGAGATTGTCAGCCTATCAGGCAAGTTATGGAGCGATGGGGTCTTTGGGACGTCAGGAGTTCCTGCAAGATGCCAACAACGTCCTCAGTCTTCTTTATAAGATGAGAGACCTCACAGGCCAGTTGACGGCCAAGTCACGCAAGCCTCAGACTTTGGCTGGCATTGTTGTTGCTCTGGACAGATGGCTCAACGGCTATCAGCAGATGAAAGACTGGTATCTCTGGGTGGAGAAGAAGTACGAACTTCTCCAGATGATGCTTCATACGGCAGTCGGCAAGATAGAGCAAGGCGAAAAACCGCAAGACGTCATATTGGCATTCTTGAAGGGAGCTTATCGCTACCTGATTTCTGTTGCTATCGACGCCAACGAATTGTTACGCACCTTCAATGGAGCCATCTTCCGTCAGCGCATCGAGCAATACAAGCGAGACACCTTGCGATTCCAGGAACTCAGCAAAGAGGAACTCTACAGCAAACTGGCTTCACGCGTTCCTTCTTCCTCTGCTGTGTCAGCCGAAGGGTCTGAAATCAGCATCCTGAAACGCAACATTGCTAATGGAGGACGAGGCAACTCCATTCGCACCATCATCGACAACATCCCCACCCTGCTGCCTCGACTCTGCCCCTGCATGTTGATGAGCCCCATCAGCGTGGCACAATACATCGACCTGAAATCAGAGAAGTTCGACTTGGTCATCTTTGACGAAGCCTCACAGATGCCAACCAGCGAAGCCGTTGGAGCTATCGCACGAGGCAAAGCCCTGATTGTGGTGGGCGACAGCAAACAGATGCCACCAACAAGTTTCTTCTCCACGACACAGGTGGATGAAGAGGAAGCCGACATCGACGATATGGAGAGCATCCTCGACGACTGCAAGACGTTGTCGCTGAGGGAATACTACCTGAGTTGGCACTATCGCAGCAAGCACGAGAGTCTGATTGCGTTCAGCAACTCCCAGTACTACGACAATCGCCTCTTCACCTTCCCCTCCGTCGATGATCAGGTGGCCAAAGTCAAGCTGGTACCTGTCGAAGGCGTCTATGACAAAGGACGCACACGCAGCAATCCAGAGGAATCGAAAGCCATCGTCAAGGAGATTATCCGCCGTCTTTCAGACCCAGAGCTGTCGAAGTACAGCATTGGCGTTGTGTCCTTCAGCAAGGTACAAGGAGACCGTATCGAGGATGACCTGACAGAAGAGCTTGACCGTCATCCAGAGCTGAAAGAGATAGCATATAACGGCAAGGAGCCCATCTTCGTGAAGAATCTTGAGAACGTACAGGGTGATGAACGTGACGTCATCCTCTTCTCTGTCGGTTATGGTGCAGACAAGACTGGCAAAGTGTCCATGAACTTTGGTCCACTCAACAACGCAGGTGGCGAACGGCGCCTCAATGTCGCTGTGTCTCGAGCCCGTTATGAGATGATTGTCTATTCCACCCTCAAGTCCAGTCAGATAGACCTGAAGCGTTCTAATGCGAAGGGCGTTGAGGGATTGAAAGGATTCCTGGAGTTTGCAGAGACAGGCCGTCTGCCGATGATGGGCAGCGCATCCCACGAGTCAGACAAGAATGTGATGGTTCGCCAAATCTGCGACATGCTTACAGAGCAAGGGTACATCGCGACACCTTGTGTGGGCAGATCAAACTTCAAGGTGGATATAGCCGTTTCCACAGCAGAACATCCAGAAAGATACATCTTGGGCATTCTCTGCGACGGCAAGACCTACTATGAGACCAAGACCACTCGCGACCGTGAGATTGTGCAGCCTACCGTCATGAAGATGCTGGGTTGGAGCGTCATGCGCGTCTATTCCATCGACTGGTATGAGAATCGTGAACGGAGCATCAGCCAGATACTCGACGAGCTGAAAGCCCATGAGTCAGGAGAGATGGTGGAAGAACCAGAACCTGACCCAGAGCCTTTCAAAGCATTCAATGCCGACACGCTCACAGCATCCAACGTGCAGGAAGAGCTCACCAGAAATGAAGGACAGCGTCCCTACATCGAAGCAGATGTGAAAGTTCCTGCCATCGATAAGGCGACCTACAATCCTTTGGCTAGCTACAACGCCAAAATCATCAGTCAGATTCTTGTCAGGGAACAGCCCATCACAGAGTCTTATCTCTGCAAGCGTGTGGCCAAACTGTTAGGATTCGGTCACGCTGGTGCCAACATCCAGAAAGCAGTCAGCGTAGCCACAGCCCATTGCTATCATGACCCACTCTCGTTCGAAGGCAACATCAATCTGTGGCTCGATGAACAGAGCGCCATCAGCTACAACATCTATCGTTCGCCCTCCCCCAGAGCCATCACAGAGATTCCTGTACGCGAGGTCATCAATGCCGTCGCAGAGGTGATTATGGAAGAGTTCTCGTTGCCCAAGGAGAAGGTGCCCACCATCGCAGCCCGCAAACTGGGTTTCTCCAGCGCAGGTGCTAAGATTGCTGAGACCATCAACTACATCCTCGACATGATGCTCTCTAACAACATCATCCGTGAGGTCAATGGCTTGGTGTCGATGAATGAACCCCAAGAAGCGTAAATCATAAAATAAAGGTTATCCTAACAAATAAATAAGTAAATGCAAACATTGATCATCATACTTCTGGCCAAAATGGTAATGTTGTTTCTGAACATTACCCCTGTTACTCCCCACCCCTCTCATGATGAGGCCGTTATCAGTACAGTCAGTATCACCCAAAATGCAAGTGGAAGACTGGGAGCCTTGGATGCAGACGATGAAAAAGCCTACAGGCAGGCAAAGGAAACGCTCAGAAATCCAGATTCCACCAAAAAGCAGCTTCGAAAAGCAAAGAAGACGCTGAAGAAGATCTATAGCAGGAGAAAAGCAGAAATGCGGCTCATTCTGAAAGAAGTGACCAATAAGACTGGAGCCACCTTCTCCTTGGAAGAAGCAGGAGGAGCCTGGCTTGGGGGTGAGGAATACAGCTTCAAAGTGAACGTGCAGGCTCCGTCACAAGCCGCTTACGACAGAGCGCTTCTCGCCATCTGCTATGTGGCAGAGGCAGCCAGACAAGACGCTTTCATTGAGAATCTTGGTGAGGTGGATGCGTCAGAAGTGACCGATGAGAAACTGCTTCATAATGAATGCACGCTATTCATCCATATTCCTTTCACACGACGTCTCACCCAGCAAGAGATGGCAATCGTGCAAGACGTCTTCAACCAAGAAAGTACAGAAGAAATACCCCTTGATGCCACCATCACAGAAAAAGAGATATACTTCTCTATGCCCACATGGAAATTAGGAGATCAGGCCACCATCGAGGACTTCAAGGAATTAGCAGATAATTGGACAAAAAAAATCACAAGTGTTTTCACCAATGGAAAAGAAGGAAAGCTTAAAGGACTGGTTGGACAATCTTGTCAACCAACGTATGAAAGAAGCAGGTTTCACAGTGCAGACAACGCCTACTCAGACGTCCCCACAAGAAGCTACTCCTGTCAAAGGGACAATTACATTTCTGAAAGGAGAATTAGCCAAGAAAGTGGAGGAACACTTTCAGAATCAGAAGGACAAGCAATAAAGTCCTATGTTGAAAAGACACTCAACAAAAAAACTCTCTGACCCAACTTTGCAAAAGTGCCATTTATCCCACACAATGGCACTTTTTCTTTTTTAAATCTGAAACTTGAATCATTAAAATAAACCTTTCAAGAAATGGGGGGTCTTATGAGTAAAGTTGAGAGTTGAAAGGTGACAGTTGAGAGAAGTAATAACAATAACCACTTATATTTAACCAAAAACTTAAAAACAAATTTTAGAACAGTATGAAGAAATTAATTCTTTCTTTGATGGTGGCGATGGTATCGCTCACATCATTTGCACAGTTCGGTGGCGGCGGTCAACGTCGCGAGATGAAACCAGAAGATCAGGCTACACGTCGTGCAGACCAGATCAAGGAGGCTGCTAAAATCTCTGATGAGCAGTACAAGAAGGTCTATGACCTCTACCTGAAGCAGGCACAGGAACAGCAGGCCCGCATGAAGGAGGCTCAGGAGAAGGGCGAGCGTCCACAGTTTAACCGTGAGGACATGCAGAAGCAGCAGGAAGCTACCAACGCAGCCCTGAAGGAGATCCTCACAGCAGAGCAGTTCGCCGCTTATGAAAAGGCTCAACAGGAGCGTCGCCAGCGCATGGGACAAGGTGGCGGCTTTGGCGGAGGCGGAGGCTTCGGCGGTGGTCAAGGTGGTGGTCGTCCACGCGGACAAGGTGGCCCTGGTGGCCAGCGTCCACAGGGTCAGAACATGTAAGATTCCACCCCACATGCAGACTGAAGAGGAATGCGTCAGATAAAAAATTGACGTATTCCTCTTTTTTCTACATTTTCTTTTAAACCTTTTGTTTCTCCCTGCGTCTTATCCAACGAAAAGAGTTTATCATCAAATCTTTTAACTAAACTTTATTTATTAAAACTTATTCAATTATGAAGAAAATTATTTTGACGCTGATGTTGGCGGTTGTATCGCTCTCATCATTCGCACAGTTCGGTGGCGGACAGTTCCAAATGCCTAAACCTGAGGAAATGGCAACTCGTCGTGCAGATCAAATCAAAGAACAGGTGAAGGACGCTGGTCAGCTTACTGACGAGCAGTACAAGAAGGTGTATGACCTTTATCTGCAGCAGTCTAAGGACATGCAAGCTAAGATGAGTGAAGGTGGTGGCGGTTTCGGCGCTTTCAACATGGAAGACATGCAGAAGCAGCAGGAAGCTACTAACAAGGCACTGAAAGAGATTCTCTCTGAGGAGCAGTTCAAGGCTTACCAGAAGGCTCAGGAAGAAATGATGAAGCGTTTCCAGCAAGGCGGAGGTTTCGGCGGATAAGATCCGTTGACAATTCCAATAAAAAGAGGCTCACACCAACGGTGCGAGCCTCTTTATTATAATAATGTGTTGGATTACTTGTTCAAAGCAAGTGCCACATTCACAGCGCATGCAACGGTGCAACCTACCATTGGGTTGTTACCAATGCCGAGGAAGCCCATCATCTCAACGTGAGCAGGAACTGAAGAAGAACCCGCGAACTGAGCGTCAGAGTGCATACGGCCAAGGGTGTCAGTCATACCGTAAGAAGCTGGACCTGCAGCCATGTTGTCTGGGTGCAGCGTACGACCTGTACCACCACCTGATGCTACAGAGAAGTATGGCTTGCCAGCAAGCACGCGCTCCTTCTTGTAGGTACCAGCCACTGGGTGCTGGAAACGAGTTGGGTTGGTAGAGTTACCCGTGATGGATACGTCCACATTCTCCTTCCAGAGGATGGCAACACCCTCACGAACGTCGTCAGCACCATAGCAGTTCACCTTGGCACGAGGACCGTCAGAGTAAGCCTTGGTCTTCACCACCTTAAGTTCGCCAGTAAAATAGTCGAACTGAGTCTGCACATAAGTGAAGCCATTGATACGAGAGATGATCATGGCTGCGTCCTTACCCAGACCGTTGAGGATGCAACGGAGTGGCTTCTTTCGCACCTTGTTGGCCATCTCAGCAATCTTGATGGCACCTTCTGCAGCAGCGAAAGACTCGTGACCTGCGAGGAAGGCGAAGCACTCTGTCTCCTCACGGAGCAGACGAGCAGCGAGGTTACCATGACCGATACCAACCTTACGGTCGTCAGCCACAGAACCAGGAATGCAGAATGCCTGCAGACCGATACCGATAGCCTCAGCAGCGTCAGCAGCGTTCTTGCAGCCCTTCTTCAGCGCGATAGCAGAACCTACCACGTAAGCCCACTTGGCGTTCTCGAAGCAGATGCGCTGCGTTTCTTCACAGGTGATGTATGGGTCGAGACCTGCCTTTTCGCAGATTTCGTTAGCCTCTTCGATAGAGGAAATGCCGTTCTCATTCAAAGCAGCAAGAATCTGCTTCATGCGGCGGTCTTGTGACTCGAATTTCACTTCTCTAATCATAGTCTGTTTCCTCCTTTAATTATTCTTTACGTGGGTCAATAGATTTAACAACTCCCTGTTCTGGTTTCGTGCGGCCATAAGTGCCTGTAACGCTCTTGAGTGCCTCATTAGCGTCCATGTCCTTCTTCACAGCCTCCATGAACTTGCCCATGTGCACGTACTCATAACCACACACCTCATTGTCTGAATCGAGGAACATCTTGGTGATGTAACCTTCTGTGAGCTGGAGGTAGCGAGTGCCCTTCACCTTGGTGCCATAGAGGGTACCACACTGAGAAACGAGTCCCTTACCGAGGTCTTCGAGACCTGCACCAATCACGAGACCACCCTCAGAGAATGCGGACTGTGTACGTCCGTAAACAATCTGGAGGAAGAGCTCACGCATAGCGGTGTTGATAGCGTCGCAAACGAGGTCGGTGTTGAGTGCCTCGAGAATGGTCTTGCCTGGAAGAATCTCAGATGCCATAGCGGCAGAGTGAGTCATACCTGAGCAACCGATCGTCTCGACGAGACATTCCTCGATAATACCTTCCTTCACGTTGAGGGAGAGTTTGCAGCAACCTTGCTGTGGTGCGCACCAACCGATACCATGTGTCATGCCAGAGATATCCTTGATCTCTTTCGCCTGAATCCACTTTCCTTCTTCAGGAATTGGAGCGGGTCCATGATTTGGGCCTTTGGCTACGCAGCACATTTCCTGTACTTCTTTTGAATAAACCATAATTGTAAACCAAATTTATGTATTAATACTATAAAAATTTGTGTGTTTTCATCAAAAATGCTTGCAAAATTAGTAAATAAAAATAAGAAGAGCGCAGAAAATGAAGAAAAACTTTTCAATTGCCACGTTTTTTTTTGCGAAATAGGAGAAAAGCGGTATCTTTGCATCCAAATCACACAAATAAAGGCATGAGTAGAAAGAATCATAGAAGAGATGCATCGGTGGAGACGAAAAAGCCCCCATTGGTAAACCAGACCAAATCAAAAAGTCAACAAGAAAACAAACAAACCAATCGTCAAGAGAAGAAAACGCTGAGCCTCACGACAGGCGCATCTGTGTGCATAGCCCTTCTGGTCACAGTGGCTATTGCTGCGTTGGGTGTGTATCACCTGATTGTCCGCAATAGCGACATGTTGTATATGGCACAGAGCAGGGACTTCTTCACGCCAGACAAGACCTTCCTCGATGTGTGCATGCACTATCCTGGTGGTTTCATCAGTTGGGTATCCACATTCCTGACCCAATTCTTCTATCATCCCCAATGGGGAGCATCCATCATGATTGGCATTTGGATCTTCAGCATGTGGATGAGCAAACTGGTGTTCCGCGTCAAGTCTGCATGGATGGCCGTATTGGCCATTCCAGCCGTTTGCTTGTTGGTCAGTACCATCGACATAGGCTACTGGCTGTATTACCTCAAGCAGGTGGGTTACTGGTTCTATGGCACAGTGGGATACCTCGTCAGCATTTTGCTGGTGCTTTTCCATGCCACCTTCAAGAAGAAATCTGACCGCATCATCGCAAGCATTTTGATTGCCTGCACCTATCCGTTTATGGGTTGGTACACATTGTTGGCATTGGTGTATGTGGCCGTGCTGTCCATTGCCCGTCAGAAGTCTGAGGACTCGATGGTGGGCAAAATCCTGCTTCCAGCCATCCCTCTCATTCTGGTGGGCATCGTGCCACCTTTGTGCTACAACCTGTACAGCACAGTCAGAATAGAAGATGTATGGACCATCGGCTTCCCCATCTTTGAAAACAACGACATGACGAGCTTCATTCCATCTATCCCATTTGTGGTGTTGGCCATTGTTCCTATACTCTTTCCCTTCCTGCCCAAGAAGGTGGAAGGCAGCACGGGCATGGCATGGGCTGTGTCCCTCGTCACCATCGTAGTGCTGGCACTTTCGTGGTATTGGACAGAGGAGAAAGACTTCCAGAACTACAACTATCATGCAGAGATGCGTATGTACCGTGCAGCAGAGGAACAAGACTGGGACAAGGTGCTGGACGAGATGGGTAATATTCCAGGTGACGCCTCACGCGAAATGGTTTTGCTGAAGAATATCGCATTGATGAACAAGGGAGAGATGGGCACGAAGATGTTCAAGTATAACAACATGGGCGAGCCTCCCACCAATGGTTTCGACACCCTGCATGTACACATGGTGCAGACAGCAGCGCCACTCGTCTATTATTATCATGGCAAAACTAATTTCTCTTTGCGTTGGGCCATCGAGAACAGCGTGGAGTTCGGTTACAACTACGACAACCTGAAGATTCTGACTCGCTGTGCATTGGTGAATGGTGAGATGGAAATGGCAAAACGGTATCTTACCATACTACAAACCACTTATTTTTATCGTGAATGGGCAGAGCATTTACTTCCCATCACAGAGCATCCAGAACTCATCAAGAAATATCCTGAGTTTGATTCCGTACGTGAACTGCGTGACCACATGGGTTCTGTACTGGATGGTGACAATGGTCTTTGCGAGATGTATCTGCTCACCTATTTCAGTCAGACCATGAACAAGGATAGTAAACTATTACAAGAACTAACATTGAATTACGCATTGATTCAGAAGGATATACAGTTATTCTGGCCACGTTTCTTCCTCTATGCGCAACTGCATATCGGAGAACCGATGCCTACCCACTACCAGGAGGCAGCCATCTTGTATGGCAATCTGGAACCAGAGAGTGCCGACATCTCCAATATGCCCTTCCAGGATGAGGTAAAGAAGAGTTACGCTGGTTTCCATGAGATGTCGCAATCACTGCTCCGGGCAGGTTTGGATTCAGATGAGGTGGGCGAAGCAATGAAGAGCACCTATGGTAATACCTTCTACTGGTTCTACTTCTTCTGTAGAGATGTGCATTCGTATTAATGGTTTAGAGTATAGAGTTTAGAGTATAGAGTTTAGAGTATAGGAGAAAGATATGAAACTGAAGAATTATTTATCAATAGTGAGTATTGCCGCATTGCTGGTGGCATGTGGGCAACACCTCAATGTGCCCACGAATGTGACGATGGAGAACAGGTTGCCAAGCATTTACCCCGATTATACCGAGGTGACGATTCCAGCCAATATCTGCCCCATGAATTTCATCGTGCAGGAGGGTGAGACGGAAGCCATGGCGCGACTGACTTATCCTGGCGGCGAATTCATCTATGGTGAGGGACAGAAAATTCTGATTGACGAGGAACAATGGGCCGAGATGCTCGACTCTGCCAAAGGCAAGGAAATCAAGGTGGAGGTGTTTGCCAAGATTAACGGCAAATGGAGGGGTTATCAGCCATTCAACATCTATGTGGCAGAGGATTCCATCGACGAATACATCTCCTATCGTGCCATCCAGCCGTCATACGTAGCTTATGAACGCCTGAGCATTGTCCAACGCAACATCACTAACTTCGACGCTCGCGACATCTATAATAATATGTCAGTTAGCACAGAGGATGTCGGTCAGTGCATCAACTGCCACTCCTACAAGAACTTCAAGACCGACAACATGCTCTTCCACATGCGTCAAGGTCTTGGCGGTACGATGATTGTGACCAATGGCGAATTGAGGAAGGTGGATCTCAAAACAGATGAGACCCTCAGCGCAGGCGTCTATCCTGCATGGCATCCTACCCACAACCTCATCGCTTTCTCCACCAACAAGACTGGTCAGTCCTTCCACACCAAAGACTTGAACAAGATTGAGGTGCAGGACACGGAGAGCGACCTGATTCTTTATGATGTCGATAAGAATGAGGTGAGCATTATCTCCGAACTGGATGACGAGCTGGAGGTGTTCCCCACTTGGAGTCCTGACGGCAAGAAACTCTACTTCTGCTCTGCACATTTCGAGTATGAGAACGACAGCATTGAGAAGTCTGCCGAGATGATTCAGCGATACAAGGAGGTGAAGTACAGCCTCTACTCTGTTGATTTCAACCCAGACACCAAAGAGTTCAGCAACGTGCAGATGGTATATGACGCAGCATCCGACTCCATCAACCAGAGTGTCACCCTACCACGAGTAAGTCCAGACGGACGTTATCTCCTTTTCGCACAGGCTGAGTTCGGGTGTTTCCATGTATGGCACGCTGATGCAGACATCTACATGATGGATCTGCAGACCCAAGAGGTGCAGAAGCTGGATGCTGTCAACAGTCCCCGTTCAGAGAGTTATCCTACGTGGTCGAGCAATGGTCGGTGGATCATGGTTGACTCCCGACGTGACGATGGCAACTACACCCGTCCCTATATTGCTTACTTCGACAAGCAAGGCAAGACACACAAGGCTTTCCTGCTGCCTCAGCAAGACCCGAATTTTTATACATTCTATCTGCGTTCGTTCAATCGTCCTGAGTTCATGATTGAGCCAGTGAAAGTTTCTCCACGTGAGTTTGCCGCCAAGGCCAAAGAAGAAGCCATCCCTGCCAAGTACGCAGCTCAATGAAAAAGTGTCTGAAACATATCTACCTCATCGCTTTCATCACCGTTGCATACATCCTGTTGCCGGTGATGAATGCTGATTATCTGTACACCATCCAAGACCTCAACGTCTTCATCAGCGGACACACGTTCATGATGGAGACCGTTCAATACGAGGGTGGATGGTTTTGTTGGGTAGCACGCTATCTCACCCAGTTCTTCTACTATCCTTGGTTGGGTAGCACTATACTGATTCTCTTCTGGGTGGCCATCTATTGGGTGACCATCTGGATGTTCGACATCAAGAACAAGTGGAGTTTCCTGGCATTGGTCATTCCAGCCATCTTGCTCTACCACCTGCTCGACTACGGCTATTGGATTTACTACGCCAAGTTGCCAGCATTGCCCTTTCAACCCAGCTTCATGGTCCTCACCTGTTTGCTGTTCACATGGGGAGTCTTGTATCTGACCCGTAGCCTCAAAATCAGTTGGAGGTTAAGGGGATTCATTGCTGTTTGTCTGTTAGGAGTCATCATTTACGTTAGCGACTTTCTATGGCCCTCCTCACCTTGGCATTACAACTACAGCTTCCGTCACTCCATCTTGACCACCTTGACTGACAAGAACTTTAAGCATGAGTTGAAGATGTATCGTGCATTGGATGAGTTCCGATTTGAGGATGTGCTCAAAGAGATGCCTACGGATGAAGACGAGGCACCCACCAACTTGATGGTGCTCTATAAGAACATCGCCCTAATGCATACAGGGAAAATGGATAAGATGTTCGAAACCAACAACTGCGGCATTAAGCCAGAGACCAACGATTCGCTGAATATTCGCATTTCACAATTGGGCGCTCCTCTTGTCTATTATATGTTTGGCCACATGAACTACTCCTACCGTTGGGCAATGGAGAATTCCGTACAATACGGGCTGAGTTTCCGAAACTTGAAGATGATGACCCGTACTGCCATCTTCAACAAAGAGTTCGAGGTGGCAGCTAAGTACATCGCTATGCTCAAGACCAGTCCCTTTCACAGGAAGTGGGCACAGGAACATGAGGCATGGATGATGAACAGTACCAATTTCTTCCAAAGCCAAGAGTGCCAGACTATTGCACCGCTGCTCAACGATGAGAAGAATGTGCTGGATGGCGACAACGGACTATGTGAGCAATTCCTTCTGGATTATTACTCAAACCTGGATCGTACGAACACCCCGCTGTTAGAGGATATCACGATGTGCATGTCACTTTGGGCGAAGAATTACTATGCCTTCTGCATCCACTTCTATGACTACGTACAGAGCAATCCCAGCCGTTCCATTCCCAAACTCTATCAGGAGGGAGCCATCCTGCTTGGTCGTGCAGAGGAATCCCCCATCACATTGGACGGATTCCGCTTTGATGACATCGTGGCTGACAAATTCAACGGTTTCGTGCAGGAGTACAACAGCCTTCAATATGAGGGCGTGGACGAACAAGAGATTGCCAATCGTCTGAAACCTCTCTACGGCAACACCTACTGGTGGTACTACTATTTCTACAACGACTTCAATATTTACTGATTCACTCAACAACCGACACATGAGACAATTGATCACTTTTGCCTTGTTGATATCTGCGACACTAAGCACCTATGCACAAGGCACTATCGATGACTATAAGAGAGCATTTTCCACTGGCACACGCCATTCCTGGAAAATGACCCACGGGAGTATCAACGTACATCGTTCCTTCAATGGACCAGAGAACCAGTTCATCTACTCCACCTACAATGGCGACAGCACTGTGTGGTACAAGGTCGATGCCCTGACTGGTGCCAAGGAACCGACCACCAACCCTACACTCAATCGTCCTCGTAGCAGTCGAGGAGGACTGCAGGGCGATGGCTATCACCACTGGATGGAAGTGCGCGACGAGAAGGACGGACGTGCCGAGAGTCCTGTGGAAAAAGGCACCATCATGATTCATCGCAACTACAACCTTTATCTTCAGAAAGCAGAAGACAAAGATAATGCCATCCAAGTCACTTTCGATGGTGTTGACACCTGCTACTACTCCTCATGGGGACGATGGTCGAAGGACGGCAAGTACTATGCAACTGTGCTCATCAAGCCAG
This sequence comes from Bacteroidaceae bacterium, assembly GCA_017534815.1. GTDB lineage: Bacteria > Bacteroidota > Bacteroidia > Bacteroidales > Bacteroidaceae > Minthosoma. The sequence goes on from JAFXVS010000002.1 coordinate 43,959, forward strand.
CGCCCAAGCACTATGTGACCTACACACAGTCCTCACCTGCCAATCAGGTGCAGCCCATCTACACGCAGTTGGAGTATGCCAAACCAGGCGACTCCCTCAATTACCGCATTCCTGTAGTGGTCGATGTCGAGAACAAGAAGACTATCTATCCGAAGAGCACGGAACTCTTCGCCTCGCAATACCAGGTCACAGCACCAGATTGGGATGAGGGCGACAAGACCCTCACCTTCGAGTTCAATGAACGTGGTCACAAGACCTATCGCGTACTGGAAATGGATCTCGAGGGCAATGTCCGAACCCTCATCGAAGAAAAGAATGACAAGTATGTTGCCTACTCACGCAATCTGCGACGCGACCTCGATGCCTACCACATCCTATGGAAGAGTGATCGTGACGGCCATGCCCACCTATATCTCTATGATAGGAAGAAGGGGAAACTCACCCAAGTGACTAAGGGCGACTATTGGGTGCGCGACGTGATTGACACAGAGATGGACGAGAAAGGCAAGGGACACATCATCTTCTCTGCCAACGGACGCAATTGCAAGAACATGGGCAAGATTGTCTCCAGCTTCGACGGCAAGATTCCAGAGCAAGATCCATACAACATCCACTATTACCGCATCGATCTCGACGGAAAGAACCTCGTTGACCTGACCCCTGAGCCAGCCAACCATGAGGCCACTTTCAGCCACCAATGTGAAACCTCCTTCATCGACACTTATTCCACCATCGACCAGGCACCCATCACGGTACTGCGCTCCTCCATCGATGGACACGTCATCTCCACCCTCGAGACCGCCAACATCAGCAAGCTGGAGGCGACAGGATGGAAGGCACCCGAAGTGTTTGTTGCTCCTGGACGTGACGGCAAGACCGACATGTGGGGACTCATCCAGCGTCCTTCCAACTTTGACCCTAACAAGAAATATCCCGTCATCGAGTACATCTACTCCGGTCCTGGCGACCAGTACGTGCCCAAGAAATTCACCCCTTGGCTTTACTACCTGCAGGATGTGGCAGAACTCGGATTCATCGTCGTGCAGCTCGATGGCATGTCCACCTCCTTCCGTAACCTCGATTTCGAGCAAGTCTGCCACAAGAACCTTAAGGATGCAGGTTTCCCTGACCGCATCGAATGGATCAAGGCTGCTGCAGAGAAATACCCCTACATGGATCTTGACCGTATGGGCATCTACGGATGTTCTGCAGGAGGACAGGAAGCCCTCGGCGCCCTACTCTTTCATGGTGATTTCTACAAAGCCGCCTATGCTGCCTGCGGATGTCACGACAACCGCATGGACAAGATTTGGTGGAATGAGCAATGGATGGGTTGGCCTGTTGACAGTAGCTACATTGCTTGCTCCAACGTCGAATATGCCAAGAATCTGAAGGGGAAACTCATGCTCCTCGTGGGTGAGCAGGACGACAACGTCGATCCCTCCTCCACCTATCAGGTTGTCAACGCCCTCATCAAAGCCAACAAGGACTTTGAGTTCATCCTCATCCCTGGTGCCCACCACACCATGGGCGACAACTACGGCGAACACAAACGCGCAGACTTCTTCGTGAAGAACCTCTTAGGCGTCGATCCACCTGCATGGGAAGATCTTGAGCAAAAAGAGAGTAAGCAGTAAAACTTAAAAATAGCATCAAGAAAAGACGTCCAGGAAAGAAGCAGAGTTCAATCCTGGACGTCTTGGTATAAAAGAAAATGTTTCTTTCTGTGTCATTGCAGAGAGGCTGTAGCAACGTACTTCTTCATCACGCGCTGGTAGTAACCCTCTGTGCGAGCCTTGCGCGTCATGCACTTGAGGTCGCCTGAATTCCAGAGGCGGATGGCACGCTCCATGTTGCCATCAGGATTGTAAAATTCCTGATAGTCAATGAACATGTCGATGCTCTTCTGCTTGTCATAACGGTCTGCGTAAGTGTACTTCTTGTATCCAACGATACGATTGCACTCGCGCACGAGAATTTCGGAAATCTGCAGATAACCGACGTAGAGTCCATTCTTCGATACGACGTTGGGCTGTCCCTGACTCTCTACCATCGCAATGGCGTTGATAACTGCCCCCCATTTCTTCTGAAGGTCTATCTTGGGTGCTTCAGCTGTTTGCGCAACAGCGTTTAGCGACAGAACCATCAGTGCGAATACCAATAATTTCTTCATACAATTCTTACCTTTAGTTCCTATAAATCGGTGCAAAGGTAAGGCTTTTGATCATAACGACCAAAATAAATATGCTAAATAACACATTTTTACATAGAAAAAGATGCTATTTAGCATATTTTAGCGTTTCAGAGCACGGATTAGGGTCAATCGTCATCCAATTTCAGTACAGCCAAGAATGCCTTCTGAGGTACGCTGACGTTGCCGATTTGCTTCATGCGCTTCTTGCCTCGCTTCTGCTTCTCAAGGAGTTTACGTTTGCGTGACACGTCACCTCCGTAGCACTTGGCAAGCACATCTTTGCGCACCTGCTTCACAGTCTCACGCGCCACAATCTTTCCACCGATGGCGGCTTGGATAGCGATATCAAACTGCTGACGAGGCAGAAGTTCCTTCAGACGTTCACACATGCGACGGCCAAGAGTTACGGCATTATCGACATGAGTCAACGTGGAGAGTGCATCAACAGACTCTCCGTTCAGAAGGATGTCAAGTTTCACCAACTTGCTCTCGCGGAAACCTGCGGGATGATAGTCGAAAGAGGCATAACCACGAGAAACGCTCTTCAGTTTGTCGTAAAAGTCTATCACGATTTCGCCCAGCGGCATCAAGAACTCTATCTCCACACGATTGCCTGCGATGAAGTCCTGCTTCACCAGTTCAGCGCGCTTGCTCAGACAGAGTGTCATGATGGGACCGATGTAATTAGCGGTGGTGATGACGGTAGAACGGATATAGGGTTCCTCCACATGATCGATGAGCGTGGGGTCAGGCATACCACTGGGGTTATGTACCTCCTGCGCACCACCCTGCTTGTCATACACCATATAACTAACGTTAGGCACAGTGGTGATGACATCCATGTCGAATTCTCTGTCCAGTCGTTCCTGTACGATTTCCATGTGGAGCAGTCCGAGAAATCCGCAACGGAATCCAAAGCCGAGTGCGGCAGAACTCTCGTGCTGGAACGTCAGCGAAGCATCATTCAGCTGGAGTTTCTCCAACGACGTACGCAGGTTTTCATAATCTTCCGTCTCAATTGGATAGATACCAGCGAACACCATTGGCTTCACCTCCTGGAATCCCTTGATGGCCTCTGTGGTGGGGTTACTGAGCGAAGTGATGGTATCACCCACTTTCACTTCTGTAGCCTGCTTGATGCCAGTCACGATGTAGCCCACATCACCAGTACGGAGCTCCTTCTTGGGCACCATGTCCATCTTCAGCGTGCCAATCTCCTCTGCCAGATATTCCTTTTTTGTATTGATGAAGCGCACCTTTTCCCCTGGACGCATCACGCCATTGACGATCTTGAAGTATGCAATGACACCTCGATAGGAATTGAACACGGAGTCGAAGATGAGCGCTTGCAGAGGAGCCTCTTCATTGCCTACAGGATGGGGCACACGCTCCACCACAGCGTTGAGGATGTCCCCCACTCCCTCACCTGTCTTGCCGCTGGCATAGATAATGTCCTCCAAGTCACAGCCGATGAGGTCGATGATTTCATCAGCCACCTCCTCTGGCATAGCGTTGGGCATATCAATCTTGTTGATGACAGGGATGATTTCAAGGTCATGGTCGATGGCCATGTATAGATTAGAGATGGTCTGCGCCTGCACACCTTGCGTGGCATCTACCACCAGAAGCGCCCCCTCGCAGGCTGCGATGGAACGGCTCACTTCGTAAGAAAAATCGACGTGTCCCGGCGTGTCAATCAGGTTCAAGACGAACTTCTGTCCCTTGAACTCTTCCTTGTCACCGTCGTACGTGTGCTCCATCTGGATGGCGTGGCTCTTGATGGTGATGCCACGTTCCTGCTCCAGATCCATATCATCAAGCATCTGGCCTTGGGTGATCTCGATGGTCTTGGTCTTCTCCAAGAGTCGGTCAGCCAAGGTCGATTTACCATGGTCGATATGTGCGATGATACAAAAATTCCTGATATTCTTCATGTTCACAGCGTCACTCCCCACTCTATTCAGCACCTTCCTCTGCAGACTCATCAATAGCCTGCAACTCATCCGTGAGAGCCAGCGAGTCATCCTCGCTCACGCTTAATGAATCAATCGAATCAGCCAATTCCTCTGCCGAATAATGGCGTTCTGGCATTGGACCATAGCACGAAGCCAATGTGATGGGGGCGGTGAAGCCCAACAGGGTGAGCAGCACAGCGCACACCTTGCTCACGCATTTGTAAATATTCTTCTTCATAATCGCGAAAATGATGTTTGAAGGTTTAAGTGTTGCAAAGGTAGCACAAAAAATCGGTTAAACGAACAAAAAGGGAAACTTTTTTTACATTTGAGTGAAAGATTTTAAAAAGAAAAATGCGTTGTTCGCATGGAACGACGCATTTTTATAGTTTGTAGCACTATTACTTGAGAGTGTCTCTACGGGATTACTTCAAAGAGTAAGCGTATGGATCTTTCTCGTCGCCAGTTTCAACTGCGCTGACTTTGTCCTCGCGGAGCAACCAACCAAGACCGAGGTTGAAATCCTTCTCAGCAAGCTTAGTAGCTTTCTTAATCTGCTTGAATGACTGTGCTGCCTCTGCTGCTGCAAGAGCGTTCCAAATGAGACCAGCAATGTTTCCTGCTTTTTCCTGTAACATAATCTTTTTTACCTTTATTTGTTGAACTTATTTTGAGATTGAGGAGAAATCGTTAGGATTCCTTTCAAATCCGATGCAAAGTTACAACCTTTTAGCGAAAAAACCTTACAAATACAACAAAAAGTGCTAAAAAATCGATAATTCGGATATTTTTGCTGAAAACAACGAGGTTTGGAGTCAAAATGGACTGTGTGCGCACACAATCGGGCATTCTGAAACATTCACCCGCTCACTCTGGAACCTTCTCCAGTCATTGATAATCCTTTTTCGTGAAGTGGTACTCAACGATTTTCTCGCCAGTCATTGCATCGCGATAGATGTAGCTGAAACTCACGCCTGCTTCCCTGTGTTGGGTCAGTTCGATGGAGTTGCGAAGATTGGAAAGATTCATATCACCCAATTCTCCCAGCTTGTTCATCAATTCACTCCTGCTTTCTTCATTCAGATTGAGCGTGTAGTACATTCTCAACTCGCCTTCACCGTCTTTCTTGAAGGCGATGCTGTCCAAGGTTGTGAATGAATCCATCACCCGAGGACAGTTCGTCTCCGTAAATTCTTTTGCTTCACGTTCAAAGAAATCGGCCTTGCGTTCCTGACAAGATGTGAACACCAGAAGCGACACCAACAACAATATAGATATACGCGCGTACATATATATTATTGGTTACTTCATGTTCGTGTACACGTTCTGCACATCGTCGAACTCTTCCAGACGCTCCACCATCTTCTCAATGGTCTCACGCTGCTCGTCCGTCACATCCTTCAGGTCGTTGGGCACATAGGTGAACTCTGCACCTGTGATCTCGTAGCCGTTGTCCTCGAGGTACTTCTGAATCTGAGCGAACGACTTGGGGTCGCCATAGATGGTGATGGTCGTTTCGTCCTTCTCCTCGTCGTACTCCTCATCATACTCGTCGTTCACGCCAAACTCAATGGCTTCCAAGATGAACTCGTCCATGTCCATATCATCCTTCTTCTTGAAGGTGAACTGGCTGTAGTGGTCGAAGAGGAAGGAAAGGGAACCGGTCGTACCCATATTGCCACTGAACTTGTTGAAGACAGAACGGACGTCAGCCACCGTACGGGTGGTGTTGTCGGTCAAAGTGTCCACAAACACAGCCACTCCGTGAGGGCCATATCCTTCGTAAGTCACGCTCTTCCAAGCAGACTTGTCCTTGCCAATGGCGTTCTTGATGGCACGGTCGATGTTGTCCTTTGGCATGTTCTCGTGACGGCAAGTCGCGATGACAGCACGAAGGTGTGCGTTGTTGTCCGGGTCAGGACCACCTTCAGCCACAGCGATGGCAAGCTGCTTGCCAAGACGTGTGAAAGTCTTTGCCATGTTACCCCATCTTTTCAGTTTTCTCGCTTTACGGAATTCAAATGCTCTTCCCATAATCTTATTTTTATTTTGTTTTGTAATTCTTATTTTCCTCTGACAGTTGCACCAGTTGCCTTGCAGATGCTCTGTTCAATCTTGCTCATGATGGCTTCAATGGCCTTGTCGTTGAGTGTCTTCTCCTCACTCTGGAGGGTGAAGTTCACAGCATACGACTTCTTGCCGGCCTCGAGGTTCTTGCCTTCGTACACGTCGAAGAGCTTCACCTCCTTCAGCAGCTTCTTCTCTGCCTGATAAGCGGCAGCCTCAATCTGAGCGAACTCGACACCTTCATCCACGAGCAATGCCAAGTCACGGCTCACGGCTGGGAACTTCGACAGGTCGTAGTAAGTGACGGTCACCTTCTTGATGAGCTTCATGAGGTTTGTCCAGTTGATGTCAGCGAAATAGACAGGTGCTTCCACATCAAGTTTCTTCGCCATCTTCTTGGTCACGATGCCGAACTCAGCAATCTTCTTGCCGCCACGCTGCGTGATGGTCGTAGCAATCGAGAAGATGTCGTTCTTCTCCTCGCCAAACACAAGAGCGCCGAATGGAACACCCAGACGCTTGAAGATGTTCAGCACATAGGCCTTCATCTCATAGACAGAACTATCCTCGTCGGCATGTGCCCAGTTGCCGTTCACACGCTTGCCGGTCAGCCACAAGCCCAGGTGATAGTCTTCGCTGTAGGCAGCCAGAATCTTCTTCGACGACTCAGCGCTGGCCTTCAAGGTCTCACCGTTCTCATCCACCTTCTCCTGATTCTTCTCAGGGTCGAAGTAGTAGCAGTTGCCGAACTCGAAGAACTTCAGGTCGGGCATACGGCGGTTGGCATTACGGGCGATGGACTCCAGACCTCCGAAGAGCAATGTCTGACGCAACACAGCCAAATCCTGACTCAGCGGATTCATCAGTTTCACGCAGTTCTCCAGCTTATAGGTCTCACCCTCCTCATAGTACGAAACCTTCGTGAGCGAGTTGTTCAGTATCTCGTTGAATCCGCAGCCCACCAACTGTTCAGCCACGTGGTTCTGCAGCTTGTTGCTCTTGTCCAGTTCTCCCTTCGTGGTGAGCGATGAACGCACCTGAGAAGGAATCTCGATATTGTTGTAGCCATAGATGCGCAGAATCTCCTCCACCACATCGCAAGGCTTCTTCACATCCACACGGAACGCTGGAGCCTTCACCTGCATCATCTTCTCGTCACTCTTCAGAATCTCAAAGCCGAGGTTCTTCAGGATACTCTGCTGCGTCTCCACAGGCAGTTCCTTGCCGATGAGGTCAGCCACATACTGATACTCCACATCGATGATGGCATCCTGTGGCAGCGTGTCGTTCTTCACATCCACAATCTCCATGCTGATTTCGCCACCAGCCAACTCCTGAGCCAGCATCGCAGCACGCTTGATGGCGTAGATCTGACCAGCAGGATCGATGCCTCTCTCGAAGCGGAAGCTGGCATCCGTCTGCAATCCATGACGGCGGGCACTCTTGCGAATCCAAGTCGGGTGGAAGTAAGCACTCTCGAAGAGCACATTCTTCGTGGTCTCATACGTACCACTACCCTTTCCGCCGAACACACCAGCGATACACATCGGCTCCTCCACATTGCAGATAGCCAAATCCTTGTCGCTCAGCTTGTGATCCTCGCCATCCAGCGTGACGAACGGCGTGCCCTCAGGCATCGTCTTCACCACCACCTTATTGCCCTTCACCATATCGGCATCGAAGCAATGCAGAGGCTGGCCGTAAGCCATCATGATGTAGTTCGTGATATCGACAATATTGTTGATGGGGCGCTGACCAATCGCAGTCAGTCTGTCCTTCAGCCACTTCGGACTCTCCTTCACCTCGCAATTCTTCACCGACACAGCACAGTAACGTGGACAAGCCTCCTCAGCCTCCACCACCACGTCAAACTTCAAGTCATTCGACTGCACCTTGAAGCCCTCCACCGATGGACGATGCAGCGCAGTCTCATAACCGTTCTGCTTCAGGTAGGCATAGAAGTCACGCGCCACACCCCAATGCGAACAAGCGTCAGAGTGGTTCGGCGTGATGTCCACCTCAATCACATAGTCGCTCTCCAGACCATAGTACTCAGCGGCAGGCGTACCCACCACAGCGTCCTCAGGCAACACGATGATGCCATCATGGCTCGTGCCGATGCCAATCTCGTCCTCAGCACAAATCATGCCGTTCGACTCAATGCCGCGCAGCTTGCTCTTCTTGATGACGAACTCCTGGTCGCCGTCATACAGCTTGCAGCCCAACTGAGCCACAATCACCTTCTGACCAGCAGCCACATTGGGGGCACCGCAGACAATCTGCTCCACCACGCCATTGCCCTCATCCACGGTCGTCACGTGCATGTGGTCACTATTCGGATGAGGCTCGCACGTCAGCACCTGACCGACCACCAATCCCTGGAGTCCGCCCTTGATGCTCTGCACCTCTTCCACAGCTTCGACCTCCAAGCCCATGCTCGTGAGCGCCTTGCCCACCTCCTCGGCCGTCATGTCGAAGTCAACATATTCCTTCAACCATTTGTATGAAACGTTCATATCGTAAAATAATTTGAATTTTATCCTTTTACCTATATCTTCCCACGCACACACGCGTGAAAAACGGTGCAAAGGTACACAAAAAAAAGCAGAGTACCAATAAAATCACATTTTTATTTTGTATTTCAACCCACATCCCCCGTCCGACCAAGCCAACCGCCCAATGACAAGAGCAACAAAACAAAAAGAGAAGGCCACATTTCTGCAACCTTCCCTTCTTCTCACATCGCGTCAGCCCGCTCTAAACTCTAAACTCTCAACTCTAAACTGGCGTTAGCCCTCTCCTCCGCTGCCTGGCAGACCACCACCGCCTGTGTTGCCACCGTTACCAGTGTTTTCGCCAGTGTTCTCGCCGTTGTTGTCATCGCCAGTCTCCTCCACTTCGCCCGGGTCAGCAGAGGTGACACGCTTCACCTCGTTGCCGTTGCGGTCGTAGCAGGTGATGATCACGCTGGTCTGGGCCAACTCGTTCTTGAGTTCCATCGCCGGGGTGAAGATGATGCGGCGTGTCTTGATGAGCGATGTCTTCACATCGTTCACGTCAGCCACCGTCTTCGCGCTTAGGCCGAAACGCATGGTGCCGAGTCCGGGGAGCGCCACACTGTGACCTTCCGTTGCCCAGGCCTTGATGACCTCACCGGCAGCGTCCCAGCAGGCGTGCATCACACCCTCGCTGACACCCGAACGGAGGGCAGCCTCACGGATCACTTTCTCGGTGGTGAGTGCCGAATACAGCTCAGGCTGCATCACATAGCGCCACACACCTTCGTCTGTCTTGGAGAACTTCAGGAGTTTCTCCCTTGCTTTCACTTTCAATGCCATACTAATTCTGTTTTTTAGTTGGGTTTCACTTTTTGTTAACTAACTCATGCAGTCTCCGATGTCCTTTTTTCCAGAACCCGTCCCAGATTTTTCTCCTCCGCGGCGCAGAAATATTTAGAACGCGTCCCCGTAAAAATTCCTCCTCAACTAC
>JAFXVS010000016.1 GCA_017534815.1 Bacteroidaceae bacterium
ATGCCAGTCTGCATCCCTGTTGGAGAAATATCAGGATGATGAATGCAGGAACCGGGAAGATGGAGGAGTTGAGGGCTGGTAAAGTTTAGAGTTGAGAGTTTAGAGTTTAGAGAGGGGAGGAATGAGGAATTAGGAATTAGGAGTTAGGAATGAGGGCTGGTAAAGTTTAGAGTTGAGGGTTTAGAGTTTAGAGAGCCATGCGGGGTGTGTTGAGTGGGGTCGCTGCGCTCAAAATCTTCAGAAAATCATAGATAAAATCTTCAAAAGAGTTGAGGGTATAGAGTTGAGAGTTTAAGGTTTAGAGTTTAGAGGTTAGCGGGAAATCGGAAGGGACAACTAATGGGGTTGATCTCTTCCGATTTTTTTTATGTGGTCTGTTGTGGGACAAAATGTGGTGGTGAAATGTGGTTTCCTGTTGAAAATATTGGTGCATTCAAGGATTCTTTGTATCTTTGTGCGTCAAAACATAAAACTTTGATTTTTCGTTTTTTCTCATTTTTCAAAAGGAGGCAATATGACAATTTCGACAGCAGAATCGTGTACGGGCGGGCGCATTGCGGCTGCCATTACGGCTCAGAGTGGTGCGAGCCGCTATTTCGAGGGTGGAGTGGTGGCTTATCAGAACGAGGTGAAGGAGCGGATGTTGGGTGTCCCTGCGGAGATGATTGCGGAGTATGGCGTGGTGTCGCGCGAGGTGGCAGAACAGATGGTGAAAGGTGCGTGTCACCTTTTCCACACCGATTATGCGTTGGCTTCAACAGGTTATGCTGAGGCGTGGGAAGGACATGAGGTGGAGATATGGGTAGCATGGGGTAGCGAGGGTGATGTCCATTCGCTGTGTCTGCGTGAAGATTTCGGTAGGGTGAAGAATGTGGAGATTGCCACTGAATGTGTACTGGATGAGTTCGGGAAATACCTGAAAGAAATTCACAATCCGCTGGCAGGCATTGAGACAAGTATTGCATAAGTCGTTAACTCCTTTAACTTCGATTACTTCGAGCGTAGCGATAACTTCAGAAAGTTAAGTAAAACATATCATATGAAACAAGTATTAGCGATGGTAGCCCTCGTTGTGGCTACACTGCCAGTAATGGCACAACAGACAAAGTACAGCATTAAGGGTACAGCCCCTGCTGGTAGTAAGATGGTGTATATGGGAAACCGTGATTCACATGAGGTGCTGGACAGTGCTGCGGTGAGTGGCGGTCAGTTCTCCTTCGAAGGCTCCTACACCAAGGATGCCCTTCTTTTTGTGAGAGTGGATGAAGCTCCACGTTTCGTTATCATGTTCAATGATGGCACACCCGCCACTATTGATCTCTCCACCAACGTCCTGAAAGGTTCTGCTCAAAATCAGAGTTTGAACTATTATGACCGTCAGAACGATTCCTTACTGATGCAGATGAGTGCCTTGAGGTCAGAGGTGCTGGATGCCTATTATGATATGTCCTTATCTGAGGAAGAGCGGGAGAGCAACGCGGAAAAGAAGGGTGCGGAGGTGAAACCTGAGTTAGATCGACTGACTGACAAGGATAGGGAACTGATGGCGCAGATGCTGAAGGAGAACGAGAAGACGCTTGTTCCAGCCGCTTTTGTTGATAACCTCGTTGCATTCTATGGAATGGACGGTTTCAAGGAGATGCTGGATGCCAATCCTCCCTATGCGAACCATCCTGCCCTTGATGAAATCAAGTATCGCATTGCTCAGGAAGAGGCGAAACAGAAGATTATGGGACAGCCCTTCACTGACCTTGAAGAGGCAGACACTGAGGGCAACCTGCACAAACTCAGCGAATATGTAGGTAAAGGTCAATGGGTGCTCATCGACTTTTGGGCTTCATGGTGTGGACCTTGTCGTGCTGAGATGCCCAATGTGGTGGCTAACTATGAGAAATATCACGCCAAAGGTTTCAACATTGTCGGTCTTTCTTTCGACCAGAAAAAGGATGCATGGGTGAAGGCTATCAAGGAACTGAACATGCCTTGGGTACACCTCGCTGACCTGAAGGGTTGGGAGACCGTCGCTGCTAAGGTGTATCACATCGATGCCATTCCTGCAAGCCTGTTGGTGAATCCTGAGGGAATGATTGTGGCACGCGACTTGAGAGGTGCTGCATTGGGCAAAAAACTGAAAGAAATATTTGGTGAGTAAGCTTTGTTTATTCAGCTAAAAATCTTTTTACATCTTCCAGCATGGATTGGGCTTTCTCCCGTCCGTGCTGGTAGATGGCACGTAGTTTAGGCTCATCCAGTTCGATGCGTCCGATTTCTAAAGGGTGGTCGGGATAGATGACGAGGACATTCCCTTTTTCAGCTTGTTCTTCGATGTATTGCAATTGGGCATTGTACATCTCGTGGCGATGCGCCATGCATTCTGCCACCTTGGGGTATTTGGCGCAGCACATCTTGAAGAGCCATATCATTTTGTTAGGTGTCTTCTGATATCCTTTAGGACGTGTCAGGATGACGATATTGCGTTCGTAGCCCAGGGTCTGGAAATGTTGGAGGGGGATGCAATCCACGAGTCCTCCATCCAAGAGTTTCATGCCGTCCAACTCGACGGGTGTAGAGACGATAGGCATGGAACCTGTGGCACGAAACCACTCAAAAGTGCTGTCCTCCACATGGTCAATCTGATGATAGACTGGTTGACCCGTCTCAATGTTTGTGCAAACAAGGTAGAACTCCATGGGGTCAGCTTCGAAAGCGGGAATATCGAACACGTCTAACTCCGTGGGCATCGTATGATAAGCGAATTTGGCATTGACGAGATTACCCGTGGTGAGGAATGACCGCCAACTCATATAGCGTGGGTCATCCTTGAAACGTACATTATAGCGGAGACCTCGTCCCACTTGGTGCGACTTATAATTACAGCCAAACAAAGCACCAGCCGACACGCCAATCATGCCGTCCACCGTGATGCCCTCTTCTTGCATCACATCAAAAAAACCTTCTGAGAAGAGTCCGCGCATGCCTCCACCTTCCAGAACAAGTCCTCGTTTCATGTGTTTGTGACGCTTTTTTGAATTTTATGCTGCAAAGATAGGAAAAAATCTGTATCTTTGCAACCATAAAATGAAATATATGAAAAAAAATCTGTTTTTCATCCTGTTGCTGCTCGTTTGTGTGACGATGCAGGCACGTAAGAAGGAAAACCCTACTTCTGACGAGAAGGGTGATCGCCCCAAGGTGGCTTTGGTGCTTGGAGGTGGTGGTGCGAAGGGTGCTGCTGCTGTGGGTGTGCTGAAGTATGTGGAGCAGTCGGGTGTGCCTATTGATATGGTGGTGGGAACCAGCATCGGCTCCATTGTGGGAGGGTTGTATTCGATGGGAACGACGAGCGAGCAGTTGGATTCGCTTTTCCGCAACAGGGCTTGGACAGACCTCTTCACAGGTTCGCTGATGGGTGACAGCATCGTGAGGACGCTGAGGGAATTGACGGGGTCGGAAGTGTCTTTCGAATCGTTGAAAATTCCTTTCCGTTGTGTGGCAGTGGATATGAACAAGATGAAGGAGGTGGTGCTGAAAGAAGGTAATCTTGCTCAGGCGATGCGTGCCAGCATGGCCATCCCGTTAGTGTTCAAACCGGTCAAGATAGGCAACATGAAACTGGTGGATGGTGGGGTGCTGAATAACTTACCTGTGGATGTGGCAAGGGATATGGGTGCAGACATCGTGATTGCCGTTGACCTGACCGTCAACAAACATAAAGATGATTCGTCTCTCCTGACATTGTTGCGTCCAGACTTGAGGAAATATCAGCGTAATTGCAAGGATGCCGACATCTACATCAATCCCAACCTGAAGGGTTATGGATCTGAGGATTTCTCTCCCACCAAGATTGCCGAGATGATTACCCTTGGCGAGAAGGCAGGTAAGGCCTCGCTGAAGGATTTGAAGAAGTTGAAGAAGAAACTGAAATAGGATTTGGTGGGGCTTTTTTGTCCTTTCTCCTCAAAATTATTCGGGCAATGGCTGTATATCTCAGCAATAATTCATATCTTTGTGGCGATTTTACTCAACCTATAAAAATATCAAAGACAATGAAAAGAATTTTGACAGTAATGATGCTTCTGGCTTTCTTCTTGGGAATGAAGGCGCAGAATGAAGGTCCAGAACTGGAGTATGTTGTGGAACTGAAAGTGAAATGTGAAGGTGCCTATCAAGTGGGACAGACTTCACATGGCAACCGTTTTGTCATCCCTATCGTGGGCGGCACATTTGAGGGTCCCAAGATGAAGGGAACGATTCTGCCTGGCGGTGCTGACTATCAGTTGCAGGACAATGAACATGGTCGCACAGAGGTGGAGGCCATCTACAGCATCAAGACGGATGATGGCGTGAATATCCACATCCGCAACAGAGGTTTGATCTACACTGGCAAGGACGAGAATGGTCAGAACCAGTTCTACTTCCGTACGGCTCCTCAGTTTGAGGCTCCTCAGGACAGTAAGTACGCCTGGCTGAACAATGCCATCTTCGTATGCCAGCCAAGTTTTGGTGGTAACGATGGTGCCATCTGCCTGAAGATCTGGAAGGTGAAATAACCATAACGTTGACCTTCACCCTAACGTTAACGATAACATTTTTAAAAGACTTACAAAATAGAACGACATGAAAATAAAGAGTATTCTTAGTTCAGCATTGGCTGCAACAGCATTGATGGTGACGGGTGTCATCAGCATGAGTTTCACGGCAGCAGATGAGCCTGCTTCACGGATTGTGGAAGAGGGTGGTACAGGTCCTTACAAGGCCATCATGAAGGAAGAGCCTTCCTTGGATGCACACACCATCTTCGTGCCACAGGATCTGTCTAAATTCAACGAAAAGAACCCGCTGCCTGTTTTGGTCTGGGGAAACGGCGCTTGCACGAACTCTCCTTGGGAACATTATTTGTTCCTGAACGAGATTGCTTCTCATGGTTATATCGTGGTGGCTACAGGCTTCTTCCCTCACGAGGATGGCTATCGCGGTCCGATGTCAACGACTGAGCAGCAGATTGAGTCGATGGACTGGGTGGAGAAGGTGAATGCCGACAAGAACTCCCCCTATTATGGCAAGATTGACTTGAAGAACATCTGCGTGGCAGGTATGTCTTGTGGCGGTCTTCAGACCCTCTTCAACTGTGCTGACAAGCGTATCAAGGCGTTGATGATCTGCAACAGCGGTCTGTTCAATCAGGAGAATGCCAGTCAGGCTGTAGGCGGCATGCCGATGCCTCCCAAGTCGAAGCTGAAAGAGATTCACTCTCCCATCATGTACCTGTTGGGTGGTGAGGCCGATATCGCTTATGGCAATGGTATGGATGATTTCCACCGCATAGACCACGTTCCTGCATGTGCAACCAACTTCCCAGTAGGTCATGGCGGCACATACAGACAGCCTCATGGTGGCGAGTTCTCTATCGTTGCTCTTGCTTGGCTCAACTGGCAATTGAAGGGCGATAAGGAGGCAGCCAAGATGTTCAAGGGTGCTGACTGTGGCATCTCAAAGCGCGAAGGTTGGACGATTGAAAAGAATGACAAACTCGAGAAACTGAAGTAAAGTATCTTTCTCCCCACATGCACAGACTGACACATATATTTATTATAGCATTTTCTCTGTTGACCCTGCTGGCGATTCCAGCAGGGTCTCAGACGCCAGATTCTTTGGGACGCATTCGCTACAAGTATGACTTCGTGGTGCCGACAGACGGCAATTTTGTTGCAGCCATCCATGCAGCCAATAACCGTCCTGACAAATCGAAGCGTTACCGTATCTTCATCAAGTCGAGCATGTATCGTATCAAGGGTGAAGGAAATCCCATCACCATCACGGAGAACGGCAAGGAACTGACTATCCCCAGTCCGATGACGATCCTCACGGCCCCCAACACCAGCATCTGTGGAGAGGGTATGAGAAACACGCAGATAGAGTCCATGCCTATGCACGAAGGAATCAGTTGTACCTCCACGCTCTTCCTCAAAGGGGCTGACAGCACATATATTCAGGACATCGAGCTCTGGTCGAACTATCGTGATGACATGACAGCCTTTGCCAGTCGTGCTGTAGCACTCAACGAGAAGAATTGTCGAGGAAACATCTTCAAGAACCTCTCGTTGATGAGCAATCAGGACACCTACTACACCAATGACGGAGGCACCACTTATCTGGAGGATTGCCTCATCAAAGGTACGGTCGATTTCATCTGTGGAGGTGGCACCATCTACTTCAACCGTTGCGACATCGAACTGCGTGAACGTGGTGGCAAGGGGGATGTGATTTGTGCACCAGCCACAGAAGCGAACCGCCCCTATGGGTATGTGTTCAACAGTTGCCGCATCTATGGGGAGAAGGAACAAGAGGGTAAATATCTGCTGGGACGTCCTTGGAAGAATGCACCCCGTGCAGTCTTCTTGGGTACATTGATGGAACTTTTACCCGATTCTTTGGGATGGACAGAGATGCATGGAACGCTCCCCCGTCTCTTCTCAGAATATGAAAGTCTCGACAACCAATTCCAACTGGTACCCACCAAACTGCGTCGCAAACAGTTCAAGGATGCCAACAATGTGGTGACCAATATGCGTTACAATACCTATCTAACAGTTGACGAGGCTGATAAATACGACATAGACAACGTCTTCCCAGGATGGCATCCAGAACGGAAATCTGCGCAAATCAATCCACCTGAGGTTCACATCAAGGATCGTGGAAGCATTTATTGGGAGGATGTGCCAGAGGCTTGTCTCTATGCCGTCTGCAAGAACAGGGATGTGGTCGCCTTTACCACCCAACCTTTCTACACGGTTCCTAAAGGTACTGCTGAAGGAGCATGCTTTTCTGTCCGTTGTGCCAACTACTATGGTGGACTTGGTGAACGCAGTAACGAGGTGGTTTATCCCAATCGATAAAAAAGGGG
Source organism: Bacteroidaceae bacterium (assembly GCA_017534815.1). GTDB lineage: Bacteria > Bacteroidota > Bacteroidia > Bacteroidales > Bacteroidaceae > Minthosoma. The sequence continues at coordinate 6,905 of JAFXVS010000016.1, forward strand.
CGTGAATAGTCCCTTTTTTCACTTTTTTTCTCCAATAACGAAAAAAACTGGGGGAAAGTTTTGGAAGTTAAACGCTTTTCTCTACCTTTGCAAAAACATTAACGCGAACCCTATTATTAACGTTAACTGAAACCAAACTAAAATTAATAACTAACTTAAAAACTCTAACAATTATGGCAAAAAAATGGGTATGCCCAGTATGTGGCTATGTGTATGAGGGTGAAAATCCTCCAGAGAAATGTCCCCAGTGTAAAGTTCCAGGTGACAAGTTCAAACTGAAAGAGACCGAAGGACTGAATTTCGCATGTGAGCACGAGCTTGGTGTGGCTAAGGCCATTCCAGCAGGTGAAGAAGGTGCTTTTGTGCTCCAGGGTCTGAAAGACCATTTCATGGGTGAGTGTTCAGAAGTCGGCATGTATCTGGCGATGAGCCGTCAGGCAGATCGCGAAGGCTATCCTGATGTGGCAGAGGCCTTCAAGCGCTATGCTTTCGAAGAAGCAGAGCACGCTGCTAAGTTTGCTGAACTGCTCGGCGAGATCGTTTGGGATACGAAGACCAACCTCAAGGCTCGTATGGAGGCAGAGGAAGGTGCTTGCGCAGCCAAATTGGAGATTGCAAAGGTGGCTAAGAAACTGAACCTTGACGCTATCCACGACACGGTACATGAGATGGCAAAGGACGAAGCACGTCATGGTGCAGGCTTCCAGGGATTGTTCAATAAATATTTCAAGTAAGAAGATGAAAAAGTATGTTTGTGACACCTGCGGCTGGGAGTATGATCCAGAGGTAGGTTATCCAGAAGGAGGCATTGAGCCTGGTACCGCGTTTGAAGACCTTCCAGAAGATTTCGAATGCCCACTTTGTGGTGTAGGTAAGAGCGAATTCTCTGAAGCGTGAAAATAAGAGACATCAATCTTGGTGATAAGCCTGTTCTGTTGGCGCCCATGGAGGACGTGACAGATCAGGCTTTTAGGCTTCTCTGCAAGGAGTTCGGAGCCAGCATGGTCTATTCCGAATTTGTCAGCGCAGATGCTCTCATCCGCAGTGTCAATCGCTCGTTGGAGAAGATTCGGGTGGATGATCGTGAACGTCCTGTCGCCATCCAAATCTATGGACGTGATGTGGAGAGCATGGTGGAGGCGGCACGCATTGTGGAGAGCGAGGCGAAACCAGACATCCTCGACATCAACTTTGGTTGCCCTGTGAAGAAAGTGGCAGGCAAGGGTGCTGGTGCTGGTATGTTACGTACGCCCCAACTGATGCTTGACATCACTCGCGAGGTGGTCAAGGCAGTCAAGATTCCTGTCACGGTGAAGACACGTCTGGGTTGGGATGTGCCCACCCTCTATGAGATGCCTTCTGAATGGCTCCCTGTTCAAGAAGGAAAGCCTTTTATTATGGAATTGGCTGAGCGCCTGCAGGATTGTGGCATTGAAGCGCTCACCATCCATGGTCGAACGCGTAGCCAAATGTATCAAGGCTCTGCTGACTGGACGTTGATTGGTGAAGTCAAGCACAACCCACGCATGCACATCCCCATCATCGGCAATGGTGACATCTGCACAGCAGAACAGGCGGCAGATGCTTTTGAACGCTATGGGGTGGATGCCGTCATGATTGGTCGTGCCACTTTTGGACAACCTTGGCTCTTCAAGGATGTCCGTACTTATCTTGACACGGGCAAGCATGATGACACCATGACCCTCGATTGGAAGATGGAAGTGCTCAAACGACAGGTACGTACCAGTGTGGCTTACTCGCTTCGTGAGGATAATGCCCTCAAGGAACGCAAACGTACAGAGTTGGGCGGCATCATCCATGTACGTCGCCACCTTGCCAACTGTCCGCTCTTCAAGGGCATCCCTGATTTTCGGCAAACCCGTGTGAAGATACTTCGTGCAGAAACCCAAGAAGAGCTTTTTGAATTGCTGGAAGAGGCGAAGAAACGAATAGAATCAATGGGAATGAATGAATAGCTGTTTGGCAAACTCCCAGATGACGATGCCAGCCGTAGTGCTGACGTTGAGGGAATGTTTGGTGCCAAACTGAGGAATCTCGATGCAGCCATCGGAGGC
>JAFXVS010000017.1 GCA_017534815.1 Bacteroidaceae bacterium
GCAGGTGCCAAGTTATGGGGTTCAACCTTCTGAATGGCTGTGGTCCATGTGGCCACATACTCCAATTTGTCTTCTTTTGCCGACAGCGTCATGCCTATCATCAGCAAGGCTGCCAGCAGCATCATAGTTTTCTTCATATTCTTTATTTTTGTTTTTGGTTATACTTTTCGGCTTGCAAAGTAACAACATTTTCTTCAAACCACAAAATATTTGAAAGATTGTTTCAGAAATGCTTGTTTGTTTTAAGAACTTTTTCGTACCTTTGCGACATCAATTACTTTTTTACTAATCAATAAAACCTAAAAGAAATGGCAAGAAACAGATGGTTTCTCATCATCGTAGCCCTCATGGGGGCAATGAGTATGTCAGCACAGTTCCCATTTGGGAACCCTGCACAATTTGCACAACGTCAAGCACAACAAAAAGCTGCTGAAGCAGAAAAGAACTATCAGAAAGGCAACGAACTTCTCGAGGCCAAGAAGTACGACAAGGCATTTGCTGCGTATGAGAAAGCAGCTACCGATGGTCATGCTGGTGCACAGTACAACTTAGGCACTTTCTACATTGAGGGGAAAGTGGTGCCACAGGACTACGACAAAGCCGTAGAATGGTTCGAGAAGGCAGCCAAACAGGGTCTGAAAGATGCACAGTACAATCTGGCGGCCATGTATCATCAAGGGGCAGGTGTACCCAAGGATGAAGAGAAAGCAGAATATTGGGCAAAAGTCTATAAAGATGTCATCAAACTGGAACAGCCCAAGCAGGAACAGCCACAATTCCCCTTCCCTTTCCCACCTCAGAACATGGAACCTGTAGAGGAAGTTCCTGACGAGCAAGCCGAGTTCGAAGGTGGTCAGCAGGCACTGATGACTTGGTTGTCACAAAACATGAGATATCCAGCGGAAGCAATGGAAGCAAACGCTCAGGGACGAGTGCTGGTTGGCTTCATCGTGAACAAAGACGGAAGCATTGACGAAGTGAAGGTGATGAAATCTGTGCATCCTGCATTAGACGAAGAAGCTGTTCGTGTCATCAAGGCTATGCCCAAGTGGAAACCTGGCAAGAAAGGCAACAAGACTGTACGAGTAAGATACACCTTGCCTATGTCCTTCAAGCTGCAAGCAGAAGAACCAGCCAAGACGGAGGAAACAAAATAAAGAATCTCCAACAACAAATATCCCAAAGCCCATGCAACGTCATCGCTGCATGGGCTTTGTCAAATGAGGTCTTTTACTTCCTCAACATGTTCTTTGTGAAGGTTTTCGACAAGGAATCCTTATATTTCAGTTGTTTTCTTAATAAATATTGTGTCATGTCGTGAAAAAATCGTAACTTTGCCCCGTTTTTGTGTGGGTTGAGGTGAAGGATGATGTTTTAAGGTAAGAGATTTGTAAAAGCAAAATGGACATAGCAATCGTAAAATATAATGCCGGCAATATCGGTTCGGTGGAGAATGCAGTGAGGCGACTGGGGTTGGAACCAGTCGTGACTGACGATGTGGAGAAGATTCAGTCGGCTGACCGGGTGATATTCCCAGGTCAGGGCGAGGCACACAGCACAATGGCCTATCTGAAGGCACACAGACTGGATGAGGTGATTGTGAACTTGAAGCAGCCTGTGCTGGGCATTTGCATCGGCATGCAACTCTTGTGCCGTCACAGCGAGGAACAGGATACGGATTGTCTGGGCGTGTTCGATGTGGACGTGAAGCGGTTCATACCTCAGAAGCATGAGGACAAAGTGCCGCAGATGGGCTGGAACGCCATTGAGCAGACGAAGTCAGAGTTGTTTGAAGGTTTCGAGAAACCAGAGTTCGTGTACTTCATCCACAGCTTCTATGTGCCGACCTGCGAGTGGACGATTGCGACGACCGACTACATACAGCCCTACTCTTCTGCCCTGCACAAAGATAATTTCTTTGCCACGCAGTTCCATCCAGAGAAAAGTGGAAAGGTGGGCGAAAGAATTTTGAAGAATTTCTTTGATGTAAAATGTGAAATGTAAGGATATGATAGAGATAATTCCTGCTATAGACATCATCGACGGTAAATGCGTGCGTCTGACACAAGGCGACTACGATACGAAGAAGGTGTATAACGAAGACCCCTTAGAGGTGGCCAAGATGTTTGAAGCACATGGCGTCAGACGCTTGCACACAGTGGACTTGGACGGTGCCCGTTCTGCTCACATCGTGAACTACAAGACCGTCGAGCGCATTGCTGATCACACAAGTCTGGTCATTGACTTTGGCGGCGGCATCAAGTCTGACGAGGACATCGACATCGCTTTTGCCAGTGGCGCCACAATGGTGACCATCGGCAGCGTGGCGGTGAAGAACCCCACCCTGTTTGAGACTTGGCTGGAAAAGTATAACGACAATAAGATTATTCTTGGCGCAGATGTGAAGAACGGACGTATCAGCATCAATGGCTGGAAAGAAGAGGGTGAAGACGAGCTGCTGCCTTTCCTTCACCGCTATGTGGCAAAGGGTGTTGATAATGTGCTCTGTACTGACATCAGCAAGGACGGCATGTTGGAAGGTCCAGCCATTCAGCTGTATGAGAAAGTGATGAAGGAGTTTCCCCAACTGTACCTCATTGCCAGTGGCGGCGTGAGTTGCATCGAAGACATCGACAAGTTGAATTCAGCAGGCATCCCTGCTGTAGTGTTCGGCAAAGCGATTTACGAGGGGAAAATCAAGATGGAGGAAATTGAGAAATATTTGGGGTAGTTGAGTTGATAGATTAGGGTTTAGAGATTAGAGCTTAGAGTTTAGGAAAATGCTTGCAAAGAGAATTATACCTTGCCTTGACATCAAGGACGGACAGACGGTGAAGGGTACGAACTTCGTGAACCTTCGTCAGGCTGGCGACCCCATTGAGCTAGGCAAACTTTATAGCGATCAGGGGGCCGACGAACTGGTGTATCTTGACATCACAGCCTCCCACGAGGGACGCAAGACGTTCACAGAACTGGTGAAACGCATTGCACAGGAAATCAACATCCCTTTCACAGTGGGTGGCGGCATCAACGAGCTCTCTGATGTGGATAGGCTTCTGAATGCTGGTGCCGACAAGGTGAGCATCAACTCAGCAGCGCTGCGACGCCCAGAACTGATTGACGAGATTGCAAAGAACTTTGGCAGTCAGGTGTGCGTAGTGGCGATTGACGCCAAATGCGAGGATGATAGGATGCACGAAAATGGCGACCCGTTGATTGATGGCGACTGGGTATGCTACGTGAATGGCGGCCGTGTGCCAACCCAATACAGACTCTTCGACTGGGCAAAGGAGGTGAATGAACGAGGTGCTGGAGAGATTCTGTTCACATCGATGAATCACGACGGTGTGAAGCGTGGCTTCGCTGATGTGGCGCTCAGGAAACTGGCAGATTCTCTGACCATCCCCGTGATTGCTTCGGGTGGTGCTGGCGCCAAGGAACACTTCCGCGACACATTCCTGAACGGACACAGCGATGCAGCTCTGGCAGCCAGCGTGTTCCACTTTGGAGAAATACCCATTCCTGAACTGAAGCAATACCTGAAAGGTGAAGGAGTGAATGTGAGATTATAGACAATAAAGAATAAAATCAAGATAATGGAAATCGATTTCAAGAAAATGGACGGTCTGGTGCCTGCCATCGTGCAGGACGCCAAGACGCTGAAGGTGCTGATGCTCGGCTTCATGAACGAGGAGGCATACAAGAAGACCGTAGAAACAGGTAAGGTGACATTCTATAGCCGTACACGTCAGACACTATGGACAAAAGGCGAGACCAGCGGCAACTTCCTTAATGTGGTGGAGATTCTGAACGACTGCGACCAGGACACCCTGCTCATCAAGGCCAATCCTGTAGGTCCTGTGTGCCACACGGGTGCAGACACTTGCTGGAACGAGAAGAATGACAACCCTATCATGTTCTTGGTGGAGTTGCAGCGATTCATTGAGAAGCGTCATGAGGAGATGCCCGAAGGAAGTTACACCACTTCCCTCTTCAAGGATGGTTGTCACCGCATGGCTCAAAAAGTCGGCGAAGAGGCTTTGGAAGCTGTCATCGAGGCTGTGGCAAACAACAACGACCGTCTGGTATATGAGGCATCTGACATGCTCTACCACCTCATCGTGCTGCTCACCTCGAAAGGCTTGACCATCGAAGACTTGGCTGCGGAACTGGCAGAACGCCACGACCCCAACTGGCATAAGCACTAATATAAGATGAATCTGATTGAATACAAGAACGTCAACGTCTATCAGGAATCGCAACTGGTGCTGCAAGACGTGAACGTAGAGATTGGCGAAGGGCAATTCGTCTATCTCACGGGCAAAGTGGGCACAGGCAAGAGCTCTTTCCTCAAGACTCTCTATGGAGAAATTCCAGTGAAGGAAGGCGAGGCGAAGGTGATGGGCTATGACATGGTGGAATTAAAGCGCCGCCATCTGCCCGATCTCAGAAAGAAATTAGGCATTATATTCCAGGACTTCCAATTGCTGACAGACCGCACAGTAGATGCCAACCTCCGTTTCGTACTGAAGGCAACGGGGTGGAAAAACAAGCTGGAGATCAACCAACGCATCAGCGACGTGCTTGAGTTGGTGGGTATGGCAACGAAAGGTTACAAGATGCCGTCAGAACTCTCTGGCGGTGAACAGCAGCGCATCGTCATCGCACGTGCCATTCTCAATCGTCCCAAACTCATCCTTGCTGACGAGCCGACAGGAAACCTCGATGCAGAAACGGGACGTCAGATAGTGGAACTCTTACGGCAAATCTGCAAGGCAGGAAGTACCGTCGTAATGATCACCCACAACCTGAACCTGATTGAAGAGTTCCCTGGACGCCAGTTGCTGTGTGAGAATCATCAAATGACCGATGTGACGCTACAGGAGCCAGAGGGGGATGACACCATCGACGAAATAGACTAAGACAAGAACGTAACAGAAACATTAGACTAAAACAATACACATTATATATATTATGAAAGTACTTAAGTTTGGCGGAACATCCGTGGGCACCCCTCAGCGAATGAAGGATGTCGTGAAACTCATCACCGATGGAGAGCAGAAGATTGTCGTGCTCTCAGCCATGTCGGGCACAACCAACTCACTGGTGGAAATTTCCGACTACCTCTACAAGAAGAATCCAGAAGGAGCGAACGAGACCATCAACACGCTCGAAAAGAAATACAAAAAGCACGTAGATGAACTCTACACAACCGATGCCATGAAGCAGCAGACACTCGCCTTCCTGAAGGATGAGTTCAACTATCTGCGCTCTTTCACCAAAGGCATCTTCACCATGTTTGAGGAAAAAATCATCGTGGCACAAGGAGAAATCATCTCCACCAACATGGTGACGAATTACCTCATAGAACAAGGCTATAACGCTGTGCTCATCCCTGCTTTGGAGTTTATGCGCACAGACAAGAACGCAGAACCTGACCTCGAGTATATCCGCGAGAAGATCAAGGTACAGCTCGACGAGAACCCAGGCAAGGAGATTTACATCACGCAGGGCTTCATCTGCCGCAATGCTTACGGTGAGGTGGACAATCTGCAGCGTGGTGGCTCTGACTACACAGCATCCCTCATCGGTGCAGCTGTGGGAGCTTCAGAGATTCAGATCTGGACAGACATCGACGGCATGCACAATAACGACCCACGTTTCGTGGAACACACGTCACCCGTTAATCACCTGCACTTCGAAGAAGCTGCTGAGTTGGCTTACTTCGGCGCCAAGATTCTGCACCCCACTTGTGTGCAGCCAGCTAAGTATGCAGGCATTCCTGTCAAGCTGCTCAACACGATGGATCCAACGGCTCCAGGTACCGTCATCAGCAACGAGACAGAACGTGGCAAGATCAAAGCTGTGGCCGCGAAAGACAACATCACAGCCATTAAGATCACCTCTTCACGCATGTTGCTGGCTTACGGCTTCCTGCGCAAGGTGTTCGAGATCTTCGAGACATACAAGACATCTATCGATATGATTGCTACCTCTGAAGTGGGTGTGAGCGTGTCCATCGACAATATCACCCATCTCGACGCCATCGTGAACGAACTAAAGAAATTCGGTCATGTACACGTCGATAAGGATATGTGCATCATCTGCGTGGTGGGCGATCTCGACGCAGAGAATGTCGGTTTCGAGAGTAAGGCTACAGAGGCGCTCAAGGGCATCCCTGTTCGCATGATCTCCTATGGTGGTTCCAATCACAACATCTCCTTCCTTGTGTCTGCCAACGACAAGAAGAAGGCACTCCAATCCCTCTCCAATCATCTGTTTAACGAATAAATCCGTTCAACGGTTCATAATATAAAAGATTATGGGTATCGAAATGAACGTAGAAAGGTTTGCGGGAATCCGTACACCTTTCTACTATTATGACACAAACATTCTGCGTCAGACACTTGACGCCATCAACAAAGAGACAAAGAAACACGATAATTATTTCGTCCACTACGCCGTCAAGGCCAATGCCAACCTCAAGGTGCTCAAGGTCATCAACGAGGCAGGCTTGGGCATCGACTGCGTATCGGGTGGTGAAATTGAGCAGGTACTCAAAGCTGGCTTCCCCGCCAACAAGATAGTTTTTGCTGGCGTAGGTAAAAGCGATTGGGAGATTGAGTTGGGACTCGACAAGGACATCTTCTGCTTCAATGTCGAGAGCATCCCGGAACTGGAGGTCATCAACGAGATAGCTGAGCGCAAAGGGAAAATGGCAACCATCTGCTTCCGTATCAATCCCAATGTTGGTGCACACACCCATGCCCATATCACGACGGGGTTGGCCGAAAACAAGTTCGGCATCGCGATGGAAGATATGGAGAAGGTCATCCGTCTGGCACAGGGCATGAAGAACGTGCAGTTCAAGGGACTCCACTTCCACATCGGTTCACAAATTCTGGAGATGGATGACTTTATCGCCCTCGCCCATCGTGTCAATGAACTTCAGGATCGTTTGGAGGCTCAAGGCATCCGTATAGACATCATCAATGTCGGCGGTGGACTTGGCGTAGATTATAATGACCCACAAGGTAACCCCATCCCCAACTTCAAGGATTACTTCGCTGTGTATGAGCAACATCTGAAGGTTCGTCCAGGACAGACTGTTCACTTCGAACTCGGCCGTGCTGTTGTGGCACAATGTGGTGCCCTCATCACCAAAGTCAACTACGTGAAGCAAGGTTCCGTCAAGCAGTTCGCCATTGTCGATGCAGGCTTCACAGACCTCATCCGCCCAGCCCTTTACGATGCCCATCACAAAATTATCAACTTGACAGCAAATGCAACTCAAAACGTCGAACAATACGACGTGGTTGGTCCCATCTGTGAGTCTTCCGACACCTTCGACAAGGATATCCAGTTGCCCACAACCCATCGTGGCGACCTCCTTGCTCTGCTCTCAGCCGGTGCTTATGGCGAAATCATGGCCTCAAGCTACAACTGCCGTCGATTGCCCGATGGATATACGAACGAAGATTTGTAAGCATCTTTTGCAAATAAATGCGGGAAAGTTTTGTGGATTGTAGAAAATGTTGTACTTTTGCATGATTTTTATGCGATTCAAAATTAAAAATAAAAGATATTATGGCAAAAAACAAAAAACAACAAGTAAACGATGAGCCTATCGCACTTGACGTGCAGCTGAACAAGGGCGAGGCATTCATCGAGAAGAATTGGAAGAAGATTGCTATTGTGATCGGCGCCATCATAGTGATCGTGGCTGGTATCTACACCTACAAGCACTATATGGCGGGTAAAGAACTGGAGGCACAGAAGGCCATCGCTGGTGCTCAGACGGCATTTGCTCAGCAGCAGTATGAGCAGTCGCTGAAGGGCGAAGGTAACGTGAAGGGTTTCCTGAAGATCATCGACGAGTTCAGTGGCACAGAGACTGCCAACGTGGCTAAGCTCTATGCAGGTCTTGCTTATGCAAAGACAAACAAGGTGGACGAGGCCATCAAAATGTTGGAAGACTTCTCTGCACAGGACGATGATATGGTTTCTCCTGCTGCAATCGCTGCCTTAGGCAACCTCTACATCAAGAAGGGTGACAACGAGAAGGGTATCAAGACACTCATCAAGGCAGCAGAAGAGGCTGACAACGATGCAGTGAGCCCGGTGTTCCTCCTTCAGGCAGGCGAGGTGTATGAGTCACTTGGACAGAACGACAAGGCGCTGGAACTCTACAATAAGATCAAGAAGCAGTATTTCCGCAGTCCTATCTCCCAGGAGATTGACATGTACATCGAAAGAGCTACGAAATAAGACATAAAGGAAGCTAAAGGAAGGGGAGTTAAAGGGGGGTTAAAAACATCCTTTTAACTTCCTTTTCTATTCAACAATACTAATCTATTATGGCTACAAAGAATCACAACCTTTCCGACTACGACATCAATTCTGTACCCAATGCCACAGGCATGAAGATGGGCATAGTGGTGGCAGAATGGAACGAGAACATCACAGCGGCACTACTGGAAGGCGCCAAGCAGACGCTGATGAAGAATGGAGTCTTTCCTGAAGACATTACAGTGATGACAGTACCTGGCAGTTTCGAACTGGTGTACGGTGCTTCCCAGATGGTGAAGACTGGTGTGGATGCCGTGATTGCCATCGGATGTGTCATTCGTGGCGACACGCCCCACGACCGCTACATCTGTCAGGGTGTCACCTACGGACTGGCTCGTCTGAATGCGGTGCAGGATGTGCCTGTCATCTACGGACTCATCACCACGCTCGACATGCAGCAGGCCGAAGAACGTGCTGGCGGCAAGATGGGCAACAAGGGCGACGAGTGCGCTGTGACTGCCATCAAGATGGTCGATTTCAAACGCAAAGTGACTCCTTCCAACTAAAGGTTGAAAAGGCTTGAGAAAATATTAGTTAATATTGTAGGCACACTCATTGCCATTTATGCAGGCATTGTCCTACTTTTCAGTTTGCCGTTCATGCAGAGCGCATTGGCAAATTGGACAGCTAATATGCTTTCAAAACAGTTAGGAGCGAAGGTGGAAATCGGTAGCGTCAACCTCGGTTTCCTCAATCGGATGATTGTGAACGATGTGACTCTTTACGAGCCCAACGGACAGAAGATGGCAAGCATTGCCCGCGTGTCGGCAAGCATCGATCTGCTGGCACTCCTGTCAAATCGGGTTGACATCGGCACAGCACAACTCTTTGGCACGAAGGCAACGCTCTACAAGGAAACGCCCGACAGCCCACCCAACTTCCAATTCATCATCGACGCTTTCAAGCAAGAAGAAGAGAAAGAGCCTACCCCACTCGACTTGCACATCGGCTCGCTCATCATGCGACACACCGACATCACCTATGACGTCAAGTCGCTGGCGCAGCAGCAGGGAAAGTTCGACGTCAACCACCTGAACCTGCACGACTGCGGCATGAATGTAGTGTTGCGATGCTTGACTGACGACTCACTCAACGTCAGCGTGCGCCGTCTGCAAGTCCAAGAACTCAACTCAGGCTTAACCCTTCACGACACCAGTCTGAAACTCATCGGCAATAAGCAACGTGCCACCCTTTCAGACTTGAGCGTGTCTATGCCCCACTCCCAAATCAACTTAGATTCACTAAGCCTGACGTATGGAGAATGGGAGAAGAACAAAACCTTTGCCTTCCGTTCTACAGCCCTCAACGGACACATCACCCCCTGTGACCTCGCTCCCTTTCACGACAAGCTCTCTTCCCAGAACCAACTGCTCAACTTCAGTGTAACTGTCGAAGGAAACAACGATGAAATACGTGTAAAGGAATGTAATATCAATTCTGAAGACGAAGACCTGATGCTTCGTGCCTCAGCAGTGGTCACCCACCCTCTCGACAAAGAAAAGCGCGACATCCATGCAGACATCAGCACCTTGCGCATCAGTCATGACGAGATACTGGTATGGGCAGATGCTTTGGTACCAGCACACCATCAAGAAGACCTTCTCGCTGCCATCCAACATGTGGCATACGAGGGAACCATTGATTACACCTCTAACAAGGAACTGATCTCGCAAGGTAATCTTTCAACGGGCATTGGACGTGCCACCTACGACCTGACCTACGACCAAGAGCGCTTCCTTATAGGCACCATCAATGGCGACAGCATCAACATCGGCAAACTGCAGGGCGACCAGCGCTTCGGCACCACTTCATTTGATCTCGACCTTGCTATGAACCTCGACAACATCAAGCCATTCCCTGCGGGCAAAGCAACAGGCACCATCTACAATATTCACTACAACGGCTACAATTACAAAAACATTCGTCTGGATGCGCAGAGCACTTCCAACCAGATTTCGGGTACTGCCAGCATTGACGATGAGAATGTAAAAGCTGATGCAGACTTCGCCTATACCGATAGTCCGATAAAGGATATTGACCTAAATGTATTGCTTGAACAATTCAGGCCTAACGCATTGGGACTCATCAAAGAGCACGAAAACGAAAATTTATCGCTTAATGGCACTATACACCTGCAGGGAACGGATTTTCAACATCTCTATGGCAGTGCCATATTGGAGGACATCGACCTCATGACCTCTAACGACAGCTACCACCTCGATGGCGTCATGCTCCATGCAGAAAAACAGGAGAATGGAGAGAGCCGCTACACCATCAAGAGCGACATTCTGTCGGGCAACATCCAGGGAGAGACGACGTTGACGGGCATCGCCCAGAGTTTCATCCAACAGATGTCTCACCACCTGCCCATCATCTTCAAGCCACAATCGGAAAGACTCGAATCCTCCCAAGCACACTTCACCTACGACTTGACTGTGAGCGACGCCCCTATCCTGCACCATCTCATCGACGCAGATTACAGCATTGAAACACCCATACGAATCTTCGGCAATCTGAATGGCGCTGACGAAACAATGTCGTTCCAACTCGATGTGCCCGACATCATCTATAATGAGAAGCCCTACACTGACATCGCTGTGGCTTGCAATTCCACTGCCGACAACATGAATGTGCACGCCATCGCCTCGACCTTCAAGGAGAGCGATGATGACGAGCTGCCTTCCACCTCGACCAAGCTGGACATGATGGCAGACATACACAACAATCGCATCGTCAGCGACCTCTATCTCAATACGACAGGAAGCAACAACATCATGCTCCAGCTCCTGCCCATTGTGCAGTTGAGCGACTCGTTAGGTAGCATGAAGACTGACATCACACTGAGGAAGTCAAACGCCGTCATCAACGATACAGCATGGACCGTTTCACCCTCACGTATTTCACTCTATAAGAAGAACATCGAGTGCCACAACGTCAGGTTCTCCAACAACAACACCAACAGTTTCCTTGCTATCGACGGCAGGGCTTCCGACCTGCCAACCGACTCGTTGGTGACCACACTGAACAACCTCGAAATCCAATACATCATGTCGCTGGTGAACTGGAATGTAGTGCGCTTTGCTGGGAAAGCATCAGGACGTGCCGTTGTGAACAACGTGTTGGGAGGAGGTGTGCCTGATGTAAGGACGAACCTCTTTGTCGAAGATCTCTCCATCCAAGAGGGAGCCTTGGGCGATGCCAACATCAACGCCCATTGGGACAGGGAGGTCGATGGTATCGTGGTGGATGGGCGAATCGTTGACCTCTACGCAGTGCCCGACGGACTGACCGGAAGGGAACGGAACGTGACGGGCATCACGACGGTGGAAGGCTGGATTTCACCCTCCAAGAACGACATGCATCTGGATGTCAACACACGCAATACGAATGCAGCCTTCATTCACGGTTTCTTGGGCGGCGTGTTCAAAGAGGTGTCTGGCTATGTGACAGGTCCCGTGAGCATCATCGGTCCCTTCAACAACGTCAACATCATTGCCGATGCCGTTCCCAACATGAATCTGCGACTGCGTGCCACCAACGTGCCTTACCACATCGAGGGCGACACCATCCGCATACGTCCTTATTTGTTTGATTTCTCCAATATCAGCATCTACGACCGCTTCGGACACCGCTCGACCCTGAACGGGCAGTTGACCCATCGCAACATGAAGAACTTCGCCTACCATTTCCAGGCAGATCTCCATGAGTTGCTCGCCTACGATGAGAAGGAGCTCAACAGCGACAAGTTCCTTGCTACCGTCTTTGCTGACGGCGAACTCACTATCGATGGACGTGACGGGCATCCGCTCTACGTGAACGCCAATGTCACCCCCACCCGAGGTTCCGTCTTTGCCTACGATGCAGCCACCCCTGACGCCATCACGGGCAGCAGCTTCATCGAGTTCCGTGACCGCGACTCCTTACAAGCCAAAAATATCCAACCCGTCCGCATCAACCGTCGGCTCCTGCCCAAAGGCGCGAATGAGAAGCCAACGGTGAGGGACTCGCTCGCCATCGTTAAGGAGGCAAAGAAGAACTACAGCAGCGACATCTTCATCAACTTCGACATCAACCTCACGCCAGCCTGCGAGGTGAAACTCCGTATGGACAACATCGAAGATGGTTACATGCGCACCTTCGGCAATGCTCATATCAAAGCAAACTGGTACAATAAAGGCTCCTTCCAGATGTTTGGCAACTACAACATCTCGTCAGGTTCTTACCGACTCTACCTGCAGGACATCATCTTCCGCGATTTGGCGCTGCAACCCGGCTCGCTGGTCGAGTTCAACGGCAACCCCTTCGATGCCAACATCCATCTGATCTGCCATCATACCATCAACTCTGTGCCGCTCAGCGACCTCACCTCCACCACTGCCTTCTCGCAGAACAACAAGGTGAAGGTCATCTGCATCCTCGACATCACAGGTAAACTCGGCAACATGGACTTCAAGTTCAATATGGACTTGCCCAACGTGAACGAGGAGACCCGCCAGTTGGTGCGTTCGATGATCAATTCAGAGGAAGAGATGAACACCCAGATGATTTACCTGCTCGGACTCGGACGCTTCTACCCCAACGAGTATGCCCGTGCCAACGGAAACGGCAATTCTGGTCAGGCAATGAACTCCCTGCTCTCCTCCACCCTCAGCGGACAGATCAACCAGATGCTCAGCAACATGATTGGACGCGACAGCAACTGGAACTTCGGTTCGTCGCTCACCACAGGCGAGAAAGGCTGGGATGATCTCGATGTGGAGGGTATTCTCGAAGGACGTCTGCTCGACGAGCGCCTGCTCATCAACGGAGCCTTTGGCTATCGCGACAACGCGATGACCAACCGTTCCAGCTTCATCGGCGATTTTGAGGTGAAGTGGCGCATGGATCAGAAGGGAAATCTCTACATCAAAGCCTACAACCAAACCAACGACCGCTACTTCACCAAAGCGACGCTCAACACCCAAGGGATCGGTCTCTCTTGGCGACGCGACTTCGAGAGCATTCGACGGCGCATGAGGGAAAAGGAACAGGCAGAAGAGAAGAAGAAGAAAGTGAAAAGAAGCATGAAGTAATAAGACTCACAATATTAGTATTAACAACCTAAAACAACAAATCCAATGAAGAAAATGATCTTTGGAGCCTTGACGCTCCTCGTTGCAGCCACGTCCTGCAACAAAACAGCGAACCCAGAACAATTATTTAGTGAAGAAGCTATGGAGTATATCAAAACCGTACCCTATCAGGTCGATCGCACCTCGCTCTACAGCGCTGACGACCTCTATGCGGGCTATGACCCCGCTAAGCCCGAAACCTTCGATTCGTGCTACGACACCAAAGTCTATCAACACTTCATCGCCACAGGCAAGCAGGCCAAAGATGTGGAAGAGTCACTCGCTCGCACCCTCCACGATCACGGCATCCACGTGGCTCTCGACGAGTTCTTCAAGGAGCATGACTCACGCCTCTGCATCGACATCATGGGTGGACACGCTCTGTTGCGCACCGACCCTATGTACAAGCGCGTTGTGCAGCTCAGCAAGCGTCTGACGGAAGAGGGCTTCATCATGCTCAGCGGTGGTGGTCCTGGCGCAATGGAAGCCACACATCTTGGTGCATGGTTGGCAGGCAGAACCGACGCAGAAGTGGATGACGCTGTCGAGATGCTCACCGTCGCTCCATCCTTCAAGGACGAGGGTTGGCTCGCATCTTCCTTCGAGGTGATGAAGAAGTACCCACGTCAGGGTGACTATGTCAGCCTCGGCATCCCCACCTACCTCTACGGTCATGAGCCATCAGCACCTTTCGCTACCCACATCGCCAAGTTCTTCGAGAACAGCATCCGCGAAGACCTCATCCTCACCGTCGCCTTCGGAGGTATCATCTACACCCCAGGTAGCGCAGGCACCATGCAGGAAATTTTCCAGGACGCTGTGCAGAACCACTACGAATCCTTCGGCTTCGCCAGCCCGATGATTTTCCTCGGCACCGACTTCTGGACAAAGGAAATGCCTGTCTATCCCTTCCTCGAGAAACTTGTTGAGATGGGCAAGTACAAGAACCTCCAGCTCACCCTCACCGACGACTTCGACGTAGTGGCAGACGAGCTCCACAAGTTCAGAGAGGCTGGCAAGAAGTGATTCACGCTTTAAACCCTCACATGGTTCTTGAGTCCAACAACCGGTAAAACTAAAGTGTAAGTTACTCAACAATCAATAACCAACAAACCAAACAACAAACAAAACAATGAAGAAATTTTATGTTGCAGCATTGTTCTCCCTCTCATTGATGGCAGCCAATGCACAAGAGCCAAACATCCCCATGTTTGGTGGACAGCAGAACATCGATGTCAAATTCGACCCTTATGTAGCTGCGCCTCAGGGTTTCGACCAGCAGCGTGAAGGAATTGAACGCGGCACCGTTCAGCTCATCGAGTACCAGTCTGAGTCAGTGGGAACAACCCGTAAGGCAAACGTCTATCTGCCCCCCAAGTACGACAAGAAAAAGAAGTACAGCGTGCTCTACCTGCTTCACGGCATCGGTGGTGACGAGTGGGAATGGATGAACGACGGTGGTGTGCCAAACATCATCATGGACAACCTCTATGCAGACAAGAAAGTGGCCGATATGATCGTGGTCATGCCAAACGGGCGTGCCGCAAAGAACGACTCTCGTTCAGGAGGTTATGGCTCCGCACCAGCTTTCGGCGAATTTGACAAAGACCTCATCGGTAGCCTCATCCCCTACATCGAGAAGAACTTCAGCGTATATACCGACAAAGACCACCGCGCCATCGCAGGTCTGTCAATGGGTGGCGGCCAGTCACTCAACTTCGGACTTGGCAACATGGACGTGTTCGCTTACGTAGGTGGCTTCTCATCTGCACCTAACACACAGCGTGCCGCTCAGCTCATTCCCGATGTGGAGAAGGTGAAGAAAGAGAACAAACTTCTCTGGATGGTATGCGGCGGTGCCGACGGCCTGCTGAACAACAGCGCCCAGCTCAAGGACTTCTGCGACAAGAACGGTGTGCCCTGCACCCTCATCAAATACCCTGAGGGCAGACACGACTTCGTTGTCTGGAAGTATGGTCTCTACAACTTCGCACAACTCATCTTCAAATAAACCAAGAAGCATCAACAAGCAAGTGGGGTTCACTCCGTTCAGGGTGAGCCCCACTTTTTCATGTTTCATGAAAGTGAAAAAATCTTTGCCTTTATTCAATCTCTTCCCACGCTTTCACCACATCTTCTATGGTCATACCCAACACAAGCGCAGGCGACGTAGGAACTCAGGAAGCTCGTGCTGACGGAACTCACGTTTGCGGGCAATGCGGATTTTGTGGGATGCTCTTCCTGACATATACCCTATGACCTCCACGTCCCTTTGCTTCGAAGCCCACATCTGGCCGTTCACAAAGCTGGCGCAACTCAATAGAGGCTTTCGACTGTGACAGACCCGTCATAGCCGCATAATCCCTCACACGCATATAGGCATTCTGCTCCACATAATCTTTGGCCATAGCCATCCGTTGTTCCAACGAATATTTTGACACCCGCAGGCGACTCACCCCACCTCGTTCCAATTCACACTCACGGTCGGTCTTGGCCACCAGTTCCTTATCAGCTCTGAAGCCGATGCCGCTGACCTCGATGGTCCTGGCATTACGCTTCTGTTCACCCTCCTCAAAGGTGTCCTGCTCCTTGTCTTTCCTCACGCCAAGCTTCACGCTGAAAGTGCCAAGTCCATCAATGCGTACAGAGTACCCCATACCTAAAAGCATCGGCAACCTCTCTGCCACAGCTGCCAGCACAGCCTCCATCATCGCACGATTCACGCCGCTTCCAGCATACGCACAATGTTTGATGAACTCATCGTGACTCAATTTTCTCCAAGTCTGCAGCCTGTAGTAGGCTTGCTTCTTTCCTGTGCCGTTCAAGTCGGCCATTTCCTTCTTAATATACCTTGCCATCAACAAATATTTTTTACCATTAAACAAACATGACCACATAAACATACCTGCACCCCCATACAAACATAGGCGTACCACTATGCAAAGATAAGAACTCTACTGGACAAAGTAAAATTTACGGCATAAAATATACATTTTACGTCACGAAACGTACATTTTGCGACGTAAAATGTACGTTTCGTGTCGCAAAATGTAGTTTCTATAACGGATGAAAGATAAATGTATAGGGGCTTCAGCAGTTTTGGAGGGGCTTGAAAAGGAAAAAATCACTCATCCCGCAAAGCTTCCACAATCTTTCGTCGGCAGACGTTCCAGGCAGGGAGGGCGATGCCGATGGAGACGACCGCGAGGAGGAGGAGGAAGACGATGAGGGAGATGATGAGGAAGTGAGGCCAGAACTGGGTCACCCAATCATTCTCCATGCCTGAGGAACTCATGATGTTACCCTCGGAGAGGATTTCCCACGAATTGGCGAACTGCAGCCAGATGATGTCGCCCAGGAGGGTGGCGATGAAGGTGAGGATGGCTCCTTCTGCGATGAGGGTGCAGAAGATGCGCATCTTCGAGGCTCCGAAGGCACGCATGATGCCGATGTCCTCCTTGCGCTTGCGGATTTGCAGCCAGTAGGTGCCCAGGGTGCCGATGACCACGATGATGGCGAAGAGCACCAAGGGTACGGTGGCGAGTTGGCTGACGAGGGTGTTCTCATTTTTCTCCTTCTGACGCTCAAGGTGATGGTTGAAGGTGTCCAGGTAAGCCAACACGTTGCTGCCGGCACGGAATTCTTTGGTGAGCGTGGGGGTGAGCCTCTTCACAAATTCATCGGCATCCACATTGGGCTTGAGGCGCAGGAGCAGTTTGGTCTCGTAGTTTGCGTAGACTTCAGGATTGGGTATGAATGCCGTGTAGGGGTATCGCTCATGGGGTGCGCCTTTCACATCCTCCACCACGCCGGCAATGGTGTGATAGCCTGCCACCTGATGGTAATTTCCATCGGGCGAATACATATAGTTTACATTCGCCAGCCGCTTGCCCACCACTTGGTCGGTGCCGAAGAGCTGCTCTGCCATGCTGCGGGTGATGACGATGGCGTCTTGCGGCAGTTCTCTCGACAGCACTTCCGCAACAGGACTTCCCTCGATGGTCTGGAGTCCCTGAGTCTCGAAAAACTGCTCGTTCTGGTAGTACTGCTCGCACGCAGCGGTGACGGTCTTCAGCGTGTCGTCGGCAGGGGCAAAACGATCCCAATTGTACAGGCGGAGGTCTTCGTAGAGATATGCCCAAGTCAGGCACACCGACTGCACCTCGGGCATGTCCTGCAACTTCTGCTTGATTGTATATATCCCTCCCATACGATGCTCCAGAAATTCCTCTTGGTTTAACCCTTCTTCACCGAAATCTTCAGAATCAGTCTTTTCCATTTCCTCTCGGAGCACTCCGAACTGTCCCACACACAGGTGGTCTTTCTCAAAATCTCCTGCCGGGTTGCAGAAGTAAATGCCGTAGTAGTTGACTACCAGGAAGTCCACCATGGCCCAGCTCAGTGCCGTGATGATGGCAATCTCAGCGAATATCCAACCGTTCTGCCTGCGATGTGCCCATAAGTTTTTAAGTATAAGTCTCATTTCTTCTGATTCAGTGATTCGACAATGGGTTTCTTGAGTGATGTCCATGCTGGGATGAGGGCAGCCATGAGGTTGAGCACGGCACAGCAGACGAAGGCGATGAGGAAGAGTGTGGGGGTGAAGAACATGTCCAACTGCAGCGACACGCTATTCACAGGGTCATACTCTCGCCCGAACATCGACAGGAACAGGGTGCTGTTGCGCACGGCTGTGATGAACAGCCACGAGAGCAGATAGCCCGCCACGCCGCCACAGAGCGTGAGCACCAGATTCTCCTGTATCACCTCGTTCAGCAGCACCCGCTTCTTGGCTCCGAAGGCCTTGCGGATGCCCATCTCTGCCACACGTGCCTCCATCTGGTTCGACACCATGCCGCTCAGGTTGATGGCTGGCAGGAGGAGGAGCAGCAGCATGAGCAGGGCTGGCATAGAGAGGTTTGCCAGCAGGTCGGTCATCGACGCGTCGTTCACCTCTTCCCCGAAGAAGTTCAGTGTCTTCCTCCAGTGCGGCCTCACCTGGATGTACCAATTCCAATCCTCGCCTGTCGTGCTCTTCAGCATGGAGAGGTACTTCGGTCTGTATGATTCCAGTTCGTCCATCAGCATCTCTCGGGTATATCCCTTCTTCAGCAGCACACGCACCTCCAAGCCTCCGGCATAAGTGACATTTTCAACGTACCAGTGTGCCCGCGAATCCTCCACGGTGTAGGGCATGTAGATGTCGGCAGAGGTCTCCCTCAGCAAGGGACTCACCTCCTTCACGATGCCCACTACCCGATAGGGGAGGTAGTTGAGCTGGATGGTCTTCCCCACAAGCCCAGACCCTGCCTGCAGTTTCTTTGCCAATGCATCGGTGATGACGACGCACCTGTCAGCATTCTTCAGATTCTCCTCATTGTAGGGTTTGCCCTCCAAGAACTTGAATTCGTAGAGGCGGAAGAAATTGGGGTCGGTGAACTTGGTGGTGACCTGCACCTCCTGTTTGCCTACCTCCTTGCAGGCGGTGAAGCGGTAGATATACTCGTTATTCATCACGGCACTCACCACCTCGGCACATTCCAACTTGCTGAACATCTCCTCCACCGCTTGGGGCGAATACCCCGAATAGCCGATGTATTCTCCATCAGAGCGGGTGAAGTTGCTGCCCACATAGATGGTTCTGTCCCTGTTCACCTCGGGGTAGATGTTGCCCATGCGGATGTGCAGCACCAGCGCCACCACCATCGCCGAGGCTATGGCCACTGCCGTTCCTGCTATGTAGATGGCGGAGAACTGCTTGTCCTCCTTCATCATGGCGAGCGCCTGACGAATATAAATCAAAACTTTCATATCACATGATTTGTCTTCCGTCCAAGAACTTGATGATGCGCTTGGTCTGGAGCGCCTGTTGTTCGTTGTGGGTCACCATCACGATGGTGCGACCGTCCTCCTCGTTCAGTTGCTTGAGCAGTCCGAGGATGTCGGCACCCATCTTCGAGTCGAGGTTGCCTGTCGGCTCGTCGGCAAGGATGATTTCAGGGTTTCCGATGATGGCACGGGCAATCGCCACACGTTGGCATTGACCGCCTGAGAGCTGTACGGGCGTGTGCTTCATGCGGTGGGAGAGTCCTACCCTTTCGATGACCTCCTTTGCCCGCTTGATGCGTTCGCTGTAGCCGACACCACGATACATCAGGGGAAGCTGGACATTGTCAATCACATTGAGCGAACTGATGAGGTGGAACGACTGGAACACGAAACCGAGGGTGCGGTTACGGAACTCTGCCAGACGCTCGTCAGATAGGTTCTTGTCGATCTTCGTGCCACACAGCTCAATCTCGCCACTCGTGGGTTCGTCGAGCAGTCCCATGATGTTGAGCAAGGTCGATTTGCCGCAACCAGAGGGTCCCATCACGCTGAGGAACTCGCCCTTCTGCACGTCGATGTTCACGTTTTCCAATGCCTGAGTCTCAATCTCCTCAGTACGATACACTTTGTTGATACCTGTTAATTTGATAATTGTTTCCATTGTTGTTATTTTTTTTATGTTTATATATTTTTTGAAGTTATCGTTTCACTCGAAGTTATCGAAGTTAAAGAAGTTATCGACGATACTCTGCTAATAGCATAACATTTGTCTTTAACTTCTAGCGAAGCGTTAACTTCGCTAACTTCTTTAACTTCCTTTTTATTCATCCCTCAACGCCTCCACCACTTTTGTCCTGACAATGTTCCATGCTGGAATGGCGATGCCAATGGACACGACTATACATATAATAACATATACAATACCTGCGAGGATGCAGAAATGGAGAGGTTTGTCTGCCACCCACGTGGGGTCTGGCTGACATTGGGGTAATTGCGGATTGATGCAGAGTTCACCTAATCCTGTCTTCACATAGTTGAGATAAAGGACGCAGGTGATGAGCATACTGAGGGTTGTGAGCACGAAGCCTTCTGCGAGGAACATCCCCATGATGCGTCGCTTGGTGGCTCCAAAGGCTCGCATGATGCCCGACTCTTCCGTACGTCGCTTGGTCTGCATCCAGAAAGTGCCAATGACACCCAAGCAGAGGTTGATAAGGAAGAAGATAGCGGTGGCAACAGAGAGGTTGAAGTCGTAGTCGCTTTGCGCATTGTAATCCGGAGTGTCAGAGAAGTCCATGTTCTTGGGTGCATCGACATAGGGTACGAACGAGCAAATGACATAATGTTCCGATGCCAGTTCTCCCGTACGGTAGGTCTGCTCCTCAACAAAGCGTGTCATGTTAACTCCAGGCTTCAGTCGGATGACGAGCCGAGCCTTCGACTGGTAATCAGAGAGGTACAGGCGCCCATTGGGACAGAAAGCCATCCAAGTGCTGTATTCGTCTGTTCGGGCAGCAACATCTTCCACCACCCCCTGAATGGTGTAAATGATAGGATATTTGTTACCTGCCCCATCTCCATAGGTAGAGCCAGAGTCTAACTTCTTGCCTATTGCCGCCTCAGCTGACCCATAAATCCGTTCTGCCAGCGAACGAGTGATGATGAGGTTCTGCCCGCCCCCAGAGTTCATGGAGAGTTCATGCTGCGATGGACTTCCAGGTATGGGCTGAATGCCAAAAGTCTCAAAGAAATCCTCTTCGATGTCGAAAAAACACCAAGGTATATCAATACCAATCGTGTCGTTGGGGAGCGGTATTTCCCAATTGTGCTTATTCATGCGCGGATAACCCTCTATGCCATCGAGGAAACTCACGTAGGCCACCTCATCCAGTTCCAAGAGGTGCTGCTTCAGTTGCTTCATCTCCTGGGTGAACTTTTCACTCATCTGGTCATAGGTTTCTTCCTCTATCTCTATAGATCCATGGGTATCCTGCCATATAGTTTTGTAAAGTCGCGCTTCAGCCACCACCAGTCGGTCGATGTCGAAACCTGCGGGCTGATTCTGGTAGAAGAGCCTCACGACAATGGGGTCAATCTGCGTCCAAGCCACAAAGCACACGACCACCAGTTCTGCAAAGAGCCACACGTTCTGAGCACGTTGGCTCCAAAGGTTCTTGAGTATCTGTTTCATATCACTTCTTCAAATTCATGGATTCAACAATCGGGTTACGCAAACTCAGCCAAGCAGGGACAAGAGTTGCCATCAGGTTCACCACCGCACAGACCAAAAAGGCGATGAGGAAGATGAGCGGCGAGAAGAACATTTCGCCCTGCACGAGCGGTTCGACCGTCTGACTGGGTAAATTGCCGATGGCAAAAAACACCCACGAACGGAAGACATAGAGCAGGAGCCAAGTGATGACGAGTCCAACCAAACCACCACACAAGGTGAGCACCATATTCTCAACGATTATCTGCCCCAAGAGTTCGCGACGATGGGCACCAAACGCCTTTCTCACACCCATCTCAGGCAGACGCCGTTTCATGCGAGCCGCCACCAAGCCACTCAGATTGAGGGCGGGCACCAGCAAGAGGACAAACACCTTGGGCAAGAGCGCGAGGAAGATGTCCTTCCAAGAGGAGAGATCCTGTCCTCTCGACATCATGAGTTGGGCATGAGAGCAGACCTGAAGGTGGTATTCCCATTCCTTATCACTCATATTCAACCGATGCACTTTCCCCTCCAAGAAGTTACGCACATCATCAATGGTGCAACCATCCTTCAGCACCACTACCATCCTTTCGGAATCACCATATTCGCAAGGGAGAAATAGCTGTCCATAGCTTTCAGAGGCGATGGACGAGGTGGGTTCTATCACGCCCACAATCCGAAGGCAGGCGTTGTCATAGTAGTTCAGTATTTTGCCCACAGGATTTACGCCCTTGCCGAAGAGCTTTTCTGCCACATCCAGACTGATAATGGCAATGCTGACATCTGGAGCGGCATCCTCTCCTGATAGCAAACCCTCTGCATCCGTGAAGGGACGACCATAGACGAACTTGTGATGATAAACCTTGAAGAAATTGGCATCCACGTTCCTCATCGCCACAGGCAGAATCTTCTTGCCGTCCTCCATCCGTAAAGAAATGTTTCGAGCACCAGAGTCCTCTATACGGGTTAGACAAGCAGCCATTTCTGCACATGGCATCTCGTAAAACCACTTACGAATCAGGGTGTCCGAGAAAGTTTTATCTCGATAATTTCCACCAAATTCCTTGTCAAGGTACATAAACTCTTCCTTTAGGTAGGCTCTCATTGTCACATACACTGTCCGGCTCCTGTTCACTTCCGGTTCGATGTCCGCCAACTTGGCGTAATACACCACAGCCATCACCATCGTGAAGGCAATCGCCAACGCTGTGCCCGCGATGTAGATGCCCGAGAACAACTTCTCCTCCTTCATCATGTGGAGAGCTTGACGCACGTAAATCAATAATTTATTCATCTCTTAATGCTTTTACAACTTTTGTCCTGACAATGTTCCATGCAGGAATGGCGATGCCAATGGACACGACTATACATATAATAACATAAACAATACCTGCGAGGATGCAGAAATGGAGAGGTTTGTCTGCCACCCACGTCGGGTCGGGCTGACATTGAGGTAATTGCGGATTGATGCAGAGTTCACCTAATCCTGTCTTCACATAGTTGAGATAAAGGACGCAGGTGATGAGCATACTGAGGGTTGTGAGCACGAAGCCTTCTGCGAGGAACATCCCCATGATGCGTCGCTTCGTGGCTCCAAAGGCTCGCATGATGCCCGACTCTTCCGTGCGTCGCTTGGTCTGCATCCAAAAAGTGCCGATGACACCCAAGCAGAGGTTGATGAGGAAGAACAGGGCTGTGGAGACAGAAAGGTTGAAGCTGTAGGATTGGATAGGTATGGAGAATAGATTTTTGGAGGTCGCGATGTCATTGTAGGCGGTGAAAGAGCCGATAGTGAAGTGTTCGGACGCATACCGTGGGGCGTTGTAGTTCTGCTCCTCGATAAATCGCTGGACATTGACATCTGGTTTCAGACGGATGACAATGAGGTTTTGTACACCACTCATGTCTATTCCTCCGCAATCACGATAGATATGCCAGGTGTCATAGGAATCCGACACGTGTACATCTTCTACTACAGCACGGATGGTGTAGTGTACATCGAGATACAATGACCACTCATATATATTCTTGCCGATGGCAGCCTCCGCTGAACCAAAGAGATGTTCGGCAAGGGAACGGCTGATGATACATCCATCGGTGAGGACGGAAAGTTCTTTGGCCGACGAGCATCCCGACACAGGCTGGATGCCGTAGGTTTCGAAGAAGTGTTCCCCAGCTGCATAGTAGATGGAGTTCAGCAGCAACGTGTCGCCTTGATAGCTGAATTTCTCTTTGTAATCGGGGAGAATGACACCTTTCTCGACATCTTTAAGACCGATGACCCCCATGTTATCATGGGCACGGTTCACCTGCTCCACCTCGTCGAGTGCCAGCAGTTTCTGCTTGATGTGTTTGGATTCTTTTCGAAAGTTATCGTCCCTGCCGTTCATTGTTTCGTAGAGTTTGATGAAAGCGATGTTGGCCACCACCAATCGGTCGTTGTCAAAGCCCTTGGGGAGACTCCGATAATAGAGTTTCACCATGATGGGGTCGATTTGTGTGCAGGCCACAAAGCACACGACCACCAGTTCTGCAAAGAGCCACACGTTCTGAGCTCGTTGGCTCCAAAGATTCTTAAGTAGCTGTTTCATCTCTTCTGATTTAACGATTCGACAATCGGGTTACGTAAACTCATCCAGGCAGGGATGAGGCTTGACATCAAATTCACCACCGCACAGACCACAAAGGCGATGAGGAAGATGAGCGGCGAGAAGAGCATCTCGCCCTCCACCATCGGTTCGGGCAGGGTGTAGGTATTGTTGCCAATAGCGAAAAACACCCACGAGCGGAATACATAGAGTAAGAGCCAAGTAATCACCAACCCTACGGCTCCACCACAAAGAGTGAGCACGAGGTTTTCGCTAATGACCTGATGCAGCAGTTCACGCCTTTTTGCACCAAATGCTTTCCTCACACCCATCTCGGGCAGTCTTCGTTTCATGCGAGCCGCCACCAGTCCGCTCAGGTTGAGGGCAGGGATAAGCAGCAGAACCAACACCTGCGGAAAGAGAGACACGAGTATTTCTTTCCACGAAGAAAGTTCTTCGCCCTCCGACATCATGCGCTGGGCATGAGGTTGTACAGAACCTTCGAAATCGTATTTCCACTTATCATTGCTGATGGTACGTTTATGCGCAATCTCGTCCAGTTCCCTCCTCAGGTCATCGATGGTACAACCTTCTTTCAGAACGACAATCGCCTTGTAGGCACCTTCGTTGTTGGGTATGAACAACTGCCCGAAACTCTCTGACATAATGGACGAAGTAGGTTCGATCACCCCCACGATGCGGATGTCGTAGCCGAAATTGACAGTCTTGCCCACAGGATTCACGCCTTTGCCGAACACTTTCTCCGCAATGTCCTTGCTGATGATGCCAACAGCCTTCGAGGCATCAGGATCTCCCCCCTCACAAAAGACCTCCTCCTGTGTGAAGGGACGTCCATATACAAACTTGTAATGATAGACCTTGAAGAAATTGGCGTCCACCAGTTTCAGTACGCCTGATACAATCCTCCCATCGTCACTTGTCACATAAAATTTGTCTCTTACAAATGTTCCAGGGTCGATTATTGCACTCACAAACTCTGCACTTTTCAGCGGGTAGAGCCATTCTTTCACCTTCGTTGGATCGTAATAGTCACGCGTCCAATCGTCCGAGCTCCCGTCCTTGTAGGTCATTCGCATGCCCAACACATACACCGTCCTGCTCCGATTCACCTCTGGCTCGATGTCCGCCAACTTGGCGTAATACACCACAGCAATCACCATCGTGAAGGCAATCGCCAACGCTGTGCCCGTGATGTAGATGCCCGAGAACAACTTCTCCTCCTTCATCATGTGGAGAGCTTGACGCACGTAAATCAATAGTTTGTTCATTGGTCTTGTTCGTATATTTCGTTGTTGATGCTTGTAAAGTCAGTTATTACTTCCCATCCACAGTCTCGAAGAAGTGTTGCATATTCTCCACATGTCTGGCATCGGCATCGACGTCATAAAGCTTTCCATTCTTGTCAAAGAGTCTGTAGAAGGGGAAGCCATCCACTTGCAGGAACTCCTCGATGGCGCGCTGTTGTTGCTCGGGCAAGTTGTAATGCACGATGTTGTCACCAGTCAGACCATAAGCATTGATGATGGTCTTCCAATCCTCATCGGAAGTGTTGTTTGCCAGATAGAGATAAATGATGTCGTGGTCTTTCAATGCTTCCTTCAGCACATGCGACTCTTTCAACGCAGCCATGCATGGACCGCACCAAGAACCCCAAATGTCGAGATAGACGAACTTGCCTTGATAGGGCTCGATTAGTTTGGCAAGCAATGACTCACCCTCGCTGACACCCTCCAATTCATCAGCTGAATGGAGGCTCTTTGTAGCCACTAATCCCAGTTTCCTTATCTCCGTATATTTCTTGTGCATCGCCACCACACAATCATGCAGAGCAGGTACTGTCACCACTTCATCCACCCACGCCATCGCCTTTGCTGGCAACGGATAGAGACTCTCGTTCATATTATTGTTCAACACACGTGTCAGCATCAACGACTTGAAGAAGGGACTCAGTTTCATGTCCTTCACGTATTCATAGAAAGGCTTCAACATGATCAGCATGGATTGCTCGTGCGCCTCTTCTGCTGAGGAAGCCCAATAATTAATCTCATGGGGAGAAGTCGCTTCACACATCATGGAGGTGTAATAGGAGAAAAAGGCGTTGGCAGCATCGGTGGAAATCAGCGACTCGTTCAGGTGTGGCAACAACGACTCATTGGTGTAATTAATCACTTCGGCTGGCATTTCCTGCTCCCAAAAGGGATAGTCCATAAAACGCCCCACAAACCAGGTGGATACACCTAACCGCGCATCCGTCTCGGCCTGAATCCGATAGCGTTCCGACAACGTGGGAGCAGATGTGAGAACACTGTCCAACGCGACAAGTTCATCCGCTATTCCCTTCTTGCACACGTCTATATAAGAGACCCATTCCTCTGCCGTAGTCTCTTCCTCACTTTCTGGACGATGAAAACTGTGGGGTACTTCGTGGGCAATCATCTCATTCTGCAAACGGGCATGCTCGCCCATCACCAAAGTCTGACCGTTCTTCGCGTCCCACATGATGAAGTAAGTCTCACCTGGCTCCACGATGAAACCGCCTGCAGGCCATTGGAGCAGATACAGATTGGTCAAATTCACCACAGGAATAGTCACTTGGAAACGTCCCAGCGAATCGACTGCTGCCTCATATTCGGAAGTAGCGAAAAATGCTCCCTCATACAGGTCTGTGAAAGCGCTCCAGAACTTCACTTTCTCTATCTTTTTATCCTCGCTGCGGACAACGCCCACCAACGTGACTGAATCTCCCTTATGGAAACCGTTGTCACGAAACGACGTGCTCATGTCTTTCGTGGGATAGTCAGGCAAGAAGCGGCTGGTGATCATGCTGCACGCCACCGTCTGGTTGCCAATCTGTAGGGTGCGAGCGCCCTTCTTGTCTTTGCCGACTATAACTGTCAGTTCGTCATCACCATTGCTCATCACCATCTTTGCCTCGCCCGTCTTGGGGTTCACATCACATTGCTGATAGTCCCAGAACTTGCAGTCATAAATGGCATAATTCTCGAAGAAAGCAATCTTCCAGTCGCCCGTTTGGTCATCACGCCAACAGGAGGGGAGCAACTGCTTCCAACGTTCCTCCACTGGTTTGATTCCCTTGACTTGGAAAGCGCCCTCGCCATCACCCTCGATGAAGTCAAACGCTTTCGTGTCCTTGGGCAGTGGCGGGAAATGGAACACAATGTCACGTTTGCCACCATATTCCTGTTTGTCGAGTTCGATGCCATCAGCAGACACGACGGTATAGCGTTTGTCACCCACTTTCAGGTAAGTGTCACTAACGAACTTAAACCAATATTCCGGATATAAACTTCGTTTCATGGTTATATACACCAATGTCTCGGCAGCCTTCAGTTCCACCTTTGTCACATCAAGGTTCAGGCTGGAGGTCCCGTCTCCGCAATAGTTATTGTACTCTATCGTGGGTTGTTCCCACACAATTGTCTTCTCTTTCGCCTGCCCCGCTAATGCAACGAGGGCAAACAACATTGCCAAAATCTTTGTTTTCATTTGTTTCTTTATCTTTATTTAATATCGAAAATATTCTCGTTTTAAATGCTTACGAGAGTGAAACAACTTTCTTCCTACAGATCTTCCAAACAGGAATGGCGATGCCAATAGAAACAGTAAGGAGGAGGAGAAGGTAGATGAAGGTGCCAACGGCGAGGAAATGGAGACCAAAGTGGTTGAGCCAACAGTCGTTGATGTGGGAAAGTGGCAAATCAGTTCTCATTAAGCCTCGCGACAATCCGAAGGAATAGGCATACTGGAAGAAGAGGAAGCAGCCCAACAGGTGGCAGATGGCGGTGAGCACGAGACCTTCGGTCAGGAACTCACGCATGATGCGTCGCTTCGACGCTCCAAAACTTCTGCGGATGCCAATCTCCTCCTTCCGTTTGCGGGTCTGGAGCCAGAAAGTGCCAACGGTGCCCAGACAGAGGTTGACCATAAAGAAGACGGCGAGCGAGATTTGGCGGCGAAGATAGCCCGTGTAACCACTATGACGAAAATCCTGCTCCACCAGATGATCAAGCGTCTCCACCTCGCCCACATACGTCTTGCCGCTTCTGAGTTCCTTCTGCATCGTCGGGCGTAACCGCTCGCAAAAGGCATCGGCATCCACACCTGCCTTCAGCCTCACAAGTATGCATTCCACCGATGCCGCAGAAAATTGCCTGCTCTTACTTCTATAGAAAATGGAATGTCGGCAGTTGAGGCTCTTCCCCATCTTCACGTCTTCTATCACAGCAATGATTTTCCTGTCATCAACATATTCCTCCACTCTCCTTTCTGATGCATTCCAGATGCTGATCGTGGCACCACAAACGTCCGTCTTTCCGTAGAGCTTCTCAGCGACGCTCCGAGTAATGATGGCTCCCTCCTCTTCATTGGGATTGCCGGCTATCACCTTGTAGCCATAGGTCTTGAAGAAATCATTATCAACATCAATCACCCAATTGACAGCTCCGTAACAAGACTTCGTGGTGTCGCCAGGAAGACTCACGTAAGAGTGCTGGTAAACGTCAGAAAAGAGGAACCAACTGGTCTCGAAACACAGACTCTCCACCTCGTCCATCGCCAAAATCTTGTTCTTGATGACGTTCAAATCCCTTTCCAACGGTTCGGGTTCCGCCCAAGCATTATTGTAGTCGTTCATCGGTCGGAGGCAACAAAGGGACGAGGTGTCGAAGCCATCTGGCTCGACATAGACATCATAGACCTCCACAAACAGCGGGTCGATGACGAACCAGCTGACCACGCTGATGAGCACCAATTCCACGCAGAGCCACACGTGCTGCTTGCGTCTTGTCCAAAGATTCTTTAATGTAAGTATCATATTATTATCTCTTTTCCATCATGGATTCCACAATCGGTTTTCTTAAACTCAACCAAGCCGGCAAGATGGCGGCAAGGGTGTTGATGAACAAGCACACGAACAGGGCGACGCCGAACACGACAGGCGCGAAGAGCATTTCGCCTGTGGCAACAAAGTCGTTCATATCAACGAAATAGGCTGTGTTGTAGGAGAAGCCTAACGCATCGAGCATCCAGATGCCGCCCCAGCTCACAATGCCCCAAGCCATCAGCAAGCCGACCACAGAGCCGATGAATGTCAGCACGATGTTCTCAGCCATAATCTGGAAGAGCAATTCACGCTTCTTGGCACCAAAGGCTTTTCGTACACCCATCTCAGCGAGGCGCGACTCCATCCTGCCCGAGATGATGCCGCTCAAATTGACGGTGGGGACTAACAGGAGCATCAAAATGAGCAGGAGCATATACACCCAGTCGCCCGACTGATAGGAGACGTTGAACGTGTTGTTGCTCAGTCCCAACATCCAATGAGGACTGAGTGCTTCCTCAGGGGGGAGAAACTTCCAGTTCTCGCCGCTGGCCTTCAGTTCCGCATTCAGACGGTTCAGCATCTCATTGATGTCAGCCCGCAATTGCTTCCCGTCTCGACTGACAATGATGAGTTCTTGAATGGAATTGAATCCCCAATAGTCAAAGAGGTCATCCTTGGGATAGCAACAAGTGTAGAGGTCGGCATAACTCATCGAAGAGACAATACTGCCTGCTTTCACCACACCACAAATGGTCAGCGTGTCTGAGGCAACTCTGAGTTCCTTGCCCACCAAATGTTTCTTTGTTCCAAAGATTCTTTGAGCCAGCTTGTCGGTAATCACTGCCAACTTCCTACTGTTCACCCATTCCTTATGTGTAAAAGGTCTGCCCTCCAGAAACTCAAATTCATAGACCTGAAAGAAGCCATCGTCCACATATTTCTTGAATCCCTTCTTGCGTTCACCACCCAGTTGCTGCATCCTGCAAAGCCAGTCACCCGATGTGAAGTTTGTAACCCCCACCTTCTCCACGCTCTTCATCTTCTTCAGACGCTCCACCACCTTATACCCTACTCCCCCAAAGTAGAATTCTGTGTTTTCTTCATACTTATTGAATGTCCGAAGACCGTGCCAATAATAGGTGTTAGCCCTGTTTACCTCAGGATAGACAGGAGCAATCTTGAAGTTGTAAGCCATCACAATCACCATCGTGAAAGCCACCGCCAACGCTGTACCCGCGATGTAGATGCCCGAAAACAACTTCTCCTCCTTCATCATGTGGAGAGCTTGCCGAATATAAATCAATAGTTTGTTCATTGGTCTTGTTCGTAAAGTTCGTTATTAATGCCTATAATATACAACAAAGAACGTGCCATAATCATAACTCATTGATAATGAGACCTTGCTTTCGACGCAAGTGTCCATTATCGGACAGTCACATGTCCATTTCTGGACAGTTTGCAGAAACACTCCCTTACAGCATACACTTGAAACCAAAATCGTTTCAAAAACAGCTGCTACGCCTTACAAAACAATTTGCATCCCTATACAAAACCACTTTGTACGTAGTCTAAACTTCGTTTTACGTCGTGAAACGTATGTTTTGCGACGTGAAATGTACGTTTTGTGTCGCAAAATATACATTTTACGTCGCAAAATGTAGTTTATATAGGGGAGGAAAATGTTTTACATAAGGGGGAAACATATTTTGTACGGCGTTGGAATGAATTTGTGGCAGCACAGAGCTTCCCAGCCCTGCACTGCCCTAAAGTGATATGCTTGCAAGCTATCATCTAAATCTTTTATTAAATACACTATCTGCTTGAGAAGACCTATCGTTTCTTCTTGTTCACTATCGAGGAGGCTTCCCATATAGGATAGCCGTTTGACTCATGGGAAAAACTTGCGGAGTAGCGGTCGGTTTGCTCGGACGTAATCTTGATGTTCTTGTTGAGCGTAACCTGCCCATTCTTCCAGCTCTTCATAATGGGCCATTCTATGGGTAGCCATAGATTGCCTGTGGTGTCAAGCACGAGGATGTTGTAGTCGTCTTGATATTGATGGAAGAAGATGGCGCATGCTTCATGTGGAAGGGTGTATTGATCCATCGTAAAGAGGTCTTTGATGCTTCCATACGAAAAATTTGGATCGGGCAGAGATTGGTCGGGAGCGAAGGTATAGAACATATAAGGGTTCTCATCAATATATTGCCAAATGACTTCCTTCAGTTGGTTCATCACGCTCTCCATCTGCGCCCTGGAGTGCATCGTATAGATGGTGCCCCTGGTTTCTGAAACAAGGTCTTTGGTGTCTGCTGGGTTTTCAGTGATGTATTCTCGGAGCCAGACCATATTGGAGATGGTGGGTTTGATAGAGCAGTTTGCATCGCGGGTGATGTAGATGTCCCTGCTTTCTATCCCTTTCTGCTTGAGCACAGGCTTGAGGCGTTTGATGAATCCCTTCTTGTCAAGCAGCACATGGGTTTCGTTCTGAACACTGTCGGGGCTGAACTCATAGGTGAATGAGCCATACCCTTCCTTTCCAAGCATTCTCGAGATAGAATCGTTGTCACTATTAAAAAAGAACTCAACGATTTCAGGTGCCTGACTATAGCTTGTTGTACCTTTCCGACCATTCCAAATTTTCAAGGTGTCACCCAAAGGATATTCTCTTAGTGCGATGCGATATTGCACGCTGTCCAAGTCGTCATGATGGGTCTCCCACATACTGCTGTTGGAGGGCTTCACTGAGCAAGCCAGTGACTTGCAGACGTCGGAGAGTGCTTCATAGATTCTGTCATTCTGCTCCATCTGCTGCTGATGCCAAGAATCCTGAATTTGCAGGATGGAGTCCATCTTGGCATTTCCCGTCATCTTCACTGGCCGAGGGTTCATGCGGTCACATGTGATACGAACCGTCTTGTGATGTTTTCCATCATAACGATATTCGATATCTACGTCCTCCCTTGTCGTATAGTAACCAGGTATGGGTTGTTTGATGGCTTTTACATAATCAACCAAACTGTCTATGTTCAACACATTCCCCACACCGCTATAAATGTCAGCAGAGGTGAGCGCATTGCTGTTGTTCTCTGGTGCCAAGTTGTAGCACGAAGAGGCTGTTGCCATCAGCAGGATGGCAAGGGTGGTTTGCATCTGATTTCTTTTCATACGTCTTATTGGATATTTAATAATTGACTGAGGGCATCATGCTGGGGGCAGGTCTCACGGATGTCGTAGATGTTGGCATAATCGTTCAGACCATTGTAGAAGTTCAACACGTTGGTTCCTTCGGGCACAGGCTCGAAGGGATAGAAACCATCATTGAGACAGATGGCACTCAAGAACTTGTACTTGTTGCCGTCAGCATCCGTGATGTAGGCATCTTCCCTAATGGCGATGCTGTCATGATGGTTGTCTGAGAGGAGATGAAGCACGGTTTTATCTTCACAGAAAATGACATCCCTGACGTAAAGATTGGAGTTATGGTAACAATGTGCTCCACGCCACATTTTACCATTCAATTGGGGAGGCAAAGGTGTCATCTCATCATGATGGGCATCGAAGTGCTTGCCCACAAGATTTCGGACTGGCTCCATCACCTTCGGAGTGGCAAAGGCACTGAGGGCAACCAACACCAAAGGAAGGATGTAGAGAACCTTACCGTATTTCCAGAGACTGGAAGGACGTTGACGCATCATCGTGACACGACGCTTCACGAGGCTGTGGTTGAAGTTGTTGGCAACGGACAAAGAACTGATTCCAACGGCTTTGCGGATAAGCAGGTTGGCGTATTGGGAGAAGCTGATGCCTTGCAACAGCACATGATGGTCAGCTTCGTACTCATGCACATCGCGAAGACTCAAACCGAACAGATACGCCAACGGATTCCACCACTGAATCATCTGCACCAACGTGAGCAGGAGGATGTCGAAGGAGTGATGATGAAGGATGTGTCCCTGTTCGTGCAGCAAGATCTCCTGACGCTGCTCATCGTAGTCCTTTTTGCTGATGACAATGCTGCGCATCCAACTGCATGGGGTGACATCGTCAGCATGACAATAGATGGTGACGCCGTCCTTCTCCTCTTTCCACACACAACCTTGACGCATCAGCACACCCATACGAATGAACTGCCCCACCCTGAACAACAGCACCAACAACATACCCACGAAGCAAAGGACGCTGAGGATGGTGTACCAAGACCACGAACTGTCGTAGGGGGCATCAGGAGCAACCTCTTCACGTATCTCCATCGGCACAGGAGTTGTCACCTCCATCTTCTCCGCTGCTGGCTTACTCACTGCCTCCACCTGCTGATGCACCACCTGTGTGACGGGTTGCTCATTACCGACCAACTGCGACACATTGCACAAAGGCAGCACCATCGACAGCACCAAAATGGCAAGCAGCACGATGCGATTGAGACGGAAGAAGGTTTCCTTCCGCAAAATCAGCGTGTAAGGCACATAGAGCAAGGTGAGCACAAACGCCGACTTGATGGAATATATTAATAATGAGGAGATCATGCTTCTTCTTCGAGGAGTTTCAACAATTCGCGGACATCATCAGCCGATAGGTTTTCCTCCTTGACGAAGAAACTGAACATCGACTTGATGCTGTTGTCGAAGAAGTTCTTCTTCACTTCTTTCATCGTCATGCGAGTATATTCGGCACGTGTAACCTTCGCCACGTACCATTGCGTCTTGCCCTCGCCTTTGTTCTTGAAGTAATCCACAAAGCCTTTCTCGTAGAGCACCTTCAGATAGGTAGCGATGGTGGTGTAGGCAGGCTTGGGCTCTTCGTAATGCTCCAAGATGTCCCAAGCACAAGCGGAGTGATTGATGTCCCACAAGATGGACATCAGCTGGAACTCAGCCTTCGTGAGTGTGTTCTCTTTTCTTTTCATACGCTTATCCCTTTTAGGTTTCTGGCTGCAAAGTAACAACAAAGAAAGCAATCTCGCAAGACTTCGATATTGAAATCTTACGAGAAAGAAGCGTTTTTAACGTTTATTCTTAGAAATAGAGGGAAGCACCCTTGAGACCCACGAGGAGGAAGAGTCACTTTTCCGGAATTTTGCAAATTATGGGAACACGATAGTGAAGCGAGTGAGTCCATCATCGGGGCTGGTGATGAGGGTGAAGGTGCAGCCGTGTTTGGTGAGGATGTCGCGAATGAGGAGGAGACCAAGTCCTTGACCTTGGGGCTTGGTGGAATAGAAGGGGGTGAAGATGTGTTGGGCGACTTCTGGCGAGATGCCCCGACCGTTGTCAGTGATGGTGAGGGTCTTGGAAACGGTGGTAATGGTGATCTCGCCTTTGTCGGTGATGCTCTCAATGGCGTTCTTCACGATGTTCACCAATGCCTGTTGGAAGAGGGTCGTGTCCAGATGCACAGGGATAGCCTCATCGGTCAGGTTGAAGGTCAGGTGGATATGGTGCGTCTGGCAGAGACCTTCGAGGAAGGAATGACAGGCTTCCACTTCTTCGCTCAGGTCGCAGAGCGTGAGTTGAGGTTCTGGAATCTTCACCACATTAGCGAAACGGGTGACGAACTCTGCCATCTTCTGGGTACGTTCGCGACTGGCATCCAGCGCCTCTTTCGAGGTGTCGCTATGAAGTTCTTCCCCAATGAGATCGAGCGTGCTCACAATCCCTGCCACATTGTTGTTCACCTCGTGGGCAATCATACGAATCACTTTCTCGTAAGCCACTTTTTCTGCCTTCATCACCTCAGAGGTCAGCGACTCGATGAGGAAGAAGGGGTGCTGATAGCCGCGATCGAGGAAAGAGAGGTGGGAGAGGTGATAGATTTGGGAGTTGCTCAGTCGGAGGGTTGTTTCTTCGCCCAACGGCAGCGTCTTCATCGCCTCCGAGATGGCAGGCGTGAGCATCTTCTGGGCAGCTGGGTTCATGGATTTGACATTGCCTGAGAGGTCGCACAGGATGACACCCATTGGCGACGCATCAATGAGCAGGTTCAGGAACGAGTTTTGTTCGTCCAAGCGCAGGTGTTCGTTGCGCAGTCGGGTGATGAGGGCATTGAAGGTCTTGACAATCTCGTCCGTTTCCTTCTGACCCGACGGAGCAAGCGTGGTGCTCATGTCCTGATCGCGCAGCAGTTCCATACCGCCAGTCAGCGTGTCGATGGGACGGATGACCTTGCGGTAGAAGACCACCAGAAAAATCAGCACTACCACCAGCACGCCCTCCGCCACATAGAAGATGGTGGGGTGAACGTTGAACGTCAGCCACATCAGCAGGGCAAACAAGCCCACGATGAGGAGGGAGAGCAGAAGGAAGTAATACCGTAATTTCAATTCTTCAATGTTTTAATTCTTCAATGTTACAAGCCATGCTTTTCTATCTTGCGGTAGAGTGCCCCACGACTGATGCCCAGTTCCTTCGCCACCAGCGATAGATTACCGCAGTGCTTCTCGATGG
Source organism: Bacteroidaceae bacterium (assembly GCA_017534815.1). Lineage (GTDB taxonomy): Bacteria > Bacteroidota > Bacteroidia > Bacteroidales > Bacteroidaceae > Minthosoma. The sequence goes on from JAFXVS010000017.1 coordinate 35,397, forward strand.
AGGCAGCAATGGAGGCACGTTCAATTTCTTCGAGCGTAGAACCCGACGGGACAACCGTTGAGCTGCCAATGCCAGAGGCTGAACTTGGCTGGGATGCAACGCCAACAGAGGCGGCGAAATCAGCAGCAGAGAGTTGGGTGTCGGGGTTGAGGAGGAGAGTACGTTCCACCAGATTCTTCAACTCGCGGATGTTCCCAGGGAAGGGTAAGGTCTGAAGGAACTGGATGGCGTCTTGCGATGCTGTGGCAACGGGGAGTCCATTGGTAGCACAAGTCTGATGGATGAAGTGATCCACCAAGAGAGGGATGTCTTCCTGTCGCTCACGCAGCGGCATGAGGTGCAGGTTGATGAGGTTGATGCGGTAGAAGAGGTCTTCGCGGAAGGTCTTTTCATTGACCATCTGACGGAGGTCGGCATTGGTGGCACATACCACACGCACATCAGCCCGTCGGGTCACGCTGTCGCCCAGCACCTCGTAGGTCTGGTCTTGGAGCACACGCAGGAGTTTCACCTGACTCGCCAGTTCCAGCTCACCTATCTCATCAAGGAAGATGGTGCCGCCCTCTGCCAGTTCGAAGCGTCCTGTGCGGTCGTTCTTGGCATCGGTGAACGAGCCCTTCTTGTGTCCAAACATCTCGCTCTCGAACAGAGACGTGGAGATGCCACCAAGGTTCACCTTCACAAATGGTTTTCCTGCCCGTCGGCTCTGTTCGTGGATGAACTGGGCAATAAGTTCCTTACCCGTACCCGACTCACCTGTAATTAGCACAGGCGCATTGGTTTGTGCCACACGTTGGGCTGTAGCAAGGACGGAAAGCAGGGAGGGAGAACTACCTATGATGGTAGAGGAACTTGAGGATACTTGATGTTCTGACATCGCTCTTGCCCCATGCTCCTCGCCCCTTGCCCCTAACAAGGTCAACGCTGTCTCGATACGATCCATCAAGACACCATTGTCCCAGGGTTTGGTGATGAAGTCGAATGCTCCATTCCGCATTCCCTGCACAGCGAGGTCGATGGTGCCCCAGGCAGTCATGAGGATGACGGGAATGTCGGGTCGAAACACCTTCACCTGTTTCAGCAGCGTAAGTCCTTCTTCGCCATCTGTGGCAAGGGTATAGTTCATGTCCATGAGCACCAACTCCAGTTCGGGATGGTTGCGCACCACCTTCATTGCTTCTGCAGGATTCTCAGCACGCATCACCTCGTAGTTGTTACGTTCCAGCAACAGGGTCAGCGCCACACGGATGGCTCTATCATCGTCAACAATCAGAATCATATCGTTGTAATTTTTTGCAAAGATAGGAAAAAGTTTAGAGTTTAGAGTTTAGCGTTTAGAGATTTTTCACTCATTAATGCGAATCTTCTCTTTTCCTTTGAATTTCTGCATATCACTCACGACTACGCTGTCTCCCTCTTCCAATCCGCTGATGACTTCCACATAGTCGTAGTTGCATTCGCCCAAACGGATGGTACGGGGCACGAGAGTCTGGGCATCTTTGTATATGAATAAGGTATAGTCGCCTGCCCCTGTGTAGTAGGAGCCGTTGCGGATGCGCAGGATGTCTTCCTTGATGCTGGTGATGACGAAGACCTCGACCTTCAAGCCCGAACGCAACTTCTTGTGACTGGGGTCATCCATCGTGACAGTGAAGGTGATGATACCATTCTGGCTGAGGGGTGTGACGGTGCTGATGGTGCCGAAGAGACGTTCCTTGCCAACCTTGACGAGCACACGTCCACCTGCCACCACACGGTCGGAGTAGGTATCGGCAATCTCGCAATCGACCTTGAAGTGAGTGAGGTCGCTGATCACAGCCACTTTGGAGCCCGACCCGACGATGCTGCCGATTTCGGAACTGATGTAGGTGAGGGTTGCCTTGCGTGGCGAACGGATATTGGCACCATCGAGGGTACGGCGGGTCTCAGAAAGTCCCTTCTCGAAAATGCCGTTCTGGAGCTGCTGCATCCGCAGGTCAGCCTGACGCATACGCACTTCGTTCTCATACTGCTGCTTGAGTTGGTGAAGCTGCAATTGAGCCGTGCGCAAGGTCGTTTCGGCTTGGCGCACACGGTCTTTGGTGCCTGAGCCAAGACTGTCAAGGTATTGCTCATTGCGGAGCTGTGCCTCCAATTGTCCCAGCTTCATCTCCTCCACTTCTATCTGCATACGTCGGTCACTCAGTTGGGTGGCGATGCTGGTAGAAAGTTGCACTTGTTGCTGATGACGAATTTCCCGTTCATCGAGGGCTTTGGAATAGTCGGTCTGTGCTGACTGGAGGTCGAGCCGCAAGAGAGGCGTACCCACATCGACGGTATCGCCGCTATGGGCATAGACTTCAAGGATTTGTGCGCTGATGGGGGAGATGATGACTTCCTCGAAGGCAGGAACAACCTTGCCTGTAGCGGTCACACTCACATCAATCGTGCCCCTATCCACCTGCGAAGTGATCAAGCTCTTCTTATCGACTGAGGCCATCATCAGTACGCCCAGCCATATCGCCACACCCAAGACTACTGCCACGATGAGGGCATACTTACCTATTCTCACCATTCTTCTTTTGCGTTGCACGCTGACAGGAATGGCTCTGTCCATCGTCTGATTGTCTGTTTTCATCTTACAATTTTGTCAAAGTCCACGTTGATGTTTTCTTTCTTCTCAAAGTCCCAGAGGGTGATGGAACGGAGTTGGTAATAGTAATACCAATAGTTGAAGAGCTGGGCAAGCCGATTCTGGCGTGCCTCGTCTTTGGCTGTCTGTGCATCAGAGAGTTCGAGGGTGGAGATGCTGCCTATCTTGAAAGTCTCCACATTGGTGTGGTAGCGCCGTTGGGCAATGGTGTCGGCTTCCTCAGCAATGCGGAGCTGCTGGCGCTGGTGGTTGAACTGCTCGGTCAGCACGAAGAGGTTCTGGTTAAACTCCTGCGACTGCTGCCGCACTTGGTTGCGCACAATCTCACGGTTACTCTCTGCCACTTTCACTTGTCCTCGACGTTTGCCCCAGTCGAGTAAGGGTAACGATACACCCACCTGCACCACTTCCTTGCTCAGCAGGTCACGATAGGCTTCATTCATCCGTGAGGCGGTGCCTGTATAACCCACTTGTGCATAGAGGGTGACGCTCCGCTGATTCCCCTTGGCGTAGGCCACTGAGTAGTCGGCTTCGAGTTGGCGGCGACGCATCGTCGTGGCAAAGGCGTTGTTCTCCAAAGCGTGGTTGAGCACATCTTGATAGACCAGCGTCACTTCGGGTATCTCTTCGGGTACGATGGGCAGGATGTCTTCCTCCACATCAAGAAAGGCTTTCAGTTCAAACATTCTTGCCTTACGACTGCTCTCTGTAGAGGTCAGAGCCGATTGGGCGTTCAGCATATTGAGTCGCATCTGCAAAACATCGTTCTGACTGATCGTACCCATCTCACGCTTCGCCTTCGCCACCTCATAAAGTTTCTCTGCATTCTGTAGGTTCTGCTCAGCGATATATACATTCTCATTCGCCAACAGGAGGTTGAAGAACAGGCTGATGGCACGCATCGCCACCTGCTCTGTCTCTGCAAGAAACGACGCCTTGGCCTCCCGATAGCGAAGCGGTTCGATGCGCCGGTTCCACTTCACGCTGTTCACGCCAAAGAGGGGTTGACTCAACGTCAGCGCAATGGGCATACTCATGAACTGGTTCTTGCCTCCACTCGTGTCACCACTCATCTGCCGTAACCAATCCAATGAGGACTCCAACGACAACGTGCCACCCGTCGGCCAGATCTTCTGACTCACATAAAGCGACCCATCCACTTCCATAAAGTCGTTACGTACATACGAATGTGTACCATCCTCTCGCTGATAGGTGCTGTACCGCTTGTTGTAGGTCGGCACATTGGCTGACAACGACACCTCTGGCAACAAATCCGCCTTGTAGCTTCGCCACTCCCAATAGGCTGACTTCAACTCACCCAGTGCCACCGCTGCATCCACACTCTGCCGACGTGCCATCACGATGCAATCTTCCAACGTCAGTCGGAGCGTATCTACCTCTGCATGTCCCACCATCGGAAAGAGGCACATCACGATCCAAATCCATTTTCTCTTTTTCATTTCCATTTTGATTAGAATTTGCCTTCCTATTGCAACAAAAAGCGTGCCAGAATCCTATCTTCTTGATTTTCAATAAGGGCAAAAAAAAGAGTGTCCATTTTTGGACACTATACTGTTCGAAAATGGACACTTTATTTTTCCCTCAAAGCTTCCACTATTTTTCTTAGGAGACGCAAGAAACCAACTAATACAAGTTTCGAAAACTCAACTTATTTACCTTTGTATTGTGCTCACTTAATCGTACGTTGGCTACGTCGTTATCGCTTGCGCTTTCGTAACAACATGGAGAAAGAACGTACTTTCGTTCGACAATAAAAGTGAAAAAAAGGTTTTTCCCTTTGTATTGTGCTCACTTAATCGTACCTTTGCACTTGAAATGGAACAAGAAGGAAAATCACCGGTGTATGGTCGCGACGTGATGGAGTTTGTCACGGTTGCTGTTGAGTATTGTGCTTTCCTGGAACAGAGTGAGGGAAAGACACGCATGAGTTTTGTTGACACGCTGATGAAGCTGACGCCCCTGCTCTATCTGAAGGCGGCGCTGCTTCCTAAGTATGAGATTCTGGATAGTGACTACTTCTCTGAAGATTATGTGACGGAGGATAATTACAATATCGTTCGCACGAACATTAGCATGGTCATGGGGGAGAAGGATGATTATCTGGATGTGTTCATGGAGGACATGAAATATAGCGAGTCCCCTATCCTGACGACGGTGAGCGAGAATCTTGCGGACATCTATCAGGAACTGAAGAACTTTGTGATGGCTTATAAGAATGCGACTGATGAAGAGCTGGCGATGAATGCGGTGGCAGAGGTGAAGGAGGAGTTTCAGTACAGTTGGGGACAGAAGCTGGTGAATGTGCAGCGAGCCTTGCACGAGGTGCGGTATGCTGAAGAGGATGACTATTAAACAGACGGGCATGAAAATCATTTATAACAAATACGACAAGCAGAGGATACAGGAGCTGCCAAGGGTGCTGTTTGAGGGGAGAATCATTGTGGTTTTCACTGAAAGGGAGGCGAACAGGGCTGTCGATTATCTCATGAAGCAGAAGCTGCTGGGTTTTGACACGGAAACGCGCCCGTCGTTCAAGAAAGGTCAGATGTTTCAGGTCGCCCTTCTTCAGGTGGCCACGCCTGACACTTGTTTCTTGTTCAGGTTGAACCGCATAGGATTACCTGATTCTATCATCCGTCTGTTGGAAGACCGAACAATCACAAAAGTGGGACTTTCCCTGCAAGATGACCTGCGGCTGCTGCATGCCAGACGTCCTTTCAAGACGGGAACTTTTGTGGAGTTGCAGAAGGAGGTGAAGGACATCGGCATCGAGGACAACAGTCTTCAGAAGATTTATGCCAACCTCTTTGGTGAGAAGATTGCCAAGAATCAGCAGCTGTCGAATTGGGAGGCAGATGTCCTGACTGAAGCGCAACAAAGATATGCAGCCACGGATGCGTGGGCATGTATTCAGATACATGAAGAGGTGTCAAGGATGAAGAGAGAGAAGGATTTCGTGATTAACGAACAAAACTAAACATACAGTCAATGAAAAGCATTTTCCTGAAACGAGGCAAAGAGGAGTCGCTGAGACGTTTCCACCCGTGGATTTTCTCTGGCGCCATTCACCACATGAGCGAGGAACCTGAGGAGGGTGAGAAAGTGATGGTGTTCACCAGCGAGAACGAGTATATCGCCACTGGCCACTTCCAGATTGGCAGCATCATGGTGAGGGTGCTGACCTTCGACCATGAGGAGATTGACCAGCATTTCTACGAGCAGAAACTCGCCATCGCCAAGGATGTACGCCAAAGCATCGGCGTGATGGGCAATGACAACAACACCTACCGTCTGGTGCATGGTGAGGGCGACAACCTGCCCGGACTCGTCATCGACATCTATGGCAACACGGCTGTGATGCAGGCACATTCTGTGGGTATGCATCTGGAACGTCACATCATTGCCAAAGCCTTGAAGAACGTGATGGGCGAGGGTCTCCAGAACATCTTCTACAAGTCGGAGACCACCCTACCCTACAAGGCTGAACTCGGTCAGGAGAACGGTTTCCTCTTGGGAGGCGACACTGACGATGTGGCTATGGAGAACGGGCTGAAGTTCCACGTCGATTGGCTCAAGGGACAGAAGACGGGCTTTTTCGTTGACCAACGTGACAACCGCAGCCTTTTGGAACGATATGCCAAGGGACGCAAAGTGCTCAACATGTTCTGCTACACAGGCGGGTTCTCATTCTATGCGATGCGTGGTGGTGCAGAACTTGTCCACAGCGTCGATTCCTCGCAGAAGGCCATCGACCTCACCAACGCCAACATCGCCCTCAATTTTCCTGACGATTCCCGTCACGAGGCTTTTGCTGAAGATGCGTTCCGATTCATGGAGAAGATGCAGACTCCCTACGACCTCATCATCCTCGACCCACCCGCCTTTGCCAAGCACAAAGATGCGCTCCACAATGCGCTCAAGGGATATACCCGACTGAACAGGAAGGCCTTTGAAAAGATACAGCCAGGCGGCATCCTCTTTACCTTCAGCTGCTCACAAGCTGTCAACAAGGATCAGTTCCGCACAGCTGTCTTCACCGCTGCTGCATCTGCCCGACGCAACGTGCGCATCCTACATCAGTTGCATCAACCTGCCGACCACCCCATCAACATCTACCATCCAGAGGGAGAATACCTGAAGGGGTTGGTGCTGTATGTGGAATAAAAAAATGCTGGAGCGATTCGTTCCAGCATTCTTTTTAGGCTATCGTGTGTTCATCAGCGGATGAAGAGGAGTTCGCGGTACTTGGGAAGTGGCCACGATTCATCATCGACGATGGTCTCGAGTTTGTCCACATGGTAACGGATTTCTTCGAGAAGCGGTGCGACAGTATCGTGATAGGCGATGGCCTTTTCTCGCTCAGACTCAATACGGTTGGCCACCTTGCGAGCCTCAACCATTTTCTCAACATTCTCGACGATGAAAGACTCGTGGTCAGAAATCAGTTCGATAAGATGGAGGTTCTCCTTCGATATCTTCTGTGTCTTCTCTGCTGGGAAGATGTCACGCACCTTGTGGACATTGTCGATCAGCACGGACTGATAGCGAGTGACAACAGGAATGATGTGATTGAGACAGAGATCACCAAAAATGCGCGACTCAATCTGAATCTTCTTCGTATAAGTCTCCCACTTGATTTCGTTGCGTGCCTCCAGTTCAAACCGGGTCATGACGTGAGTCTTACCAAACATCTGGACAGAGGATTCCTTCAGATAATTGTCGAAGACCAGAGGCGCAGAAGTTTCGCAGTCCAAGCCGCGACGAGCTGCTTCGGCCTTCCATTCGTCGCTGTATCCGTTGCCGTTGAAGATGATGGGTTTGACATGCTTGATGTCCTCACGCACCACTTTAAGGATGGCGGCCTCCTTGGCTTCGCCCTGCTGAATAAGCGCATCAACACGAGCCTTGAAGTCGATGAAGGCTTCAGCCACAGCAGCATTGAGCATGAGCATGGCAGAGGCGCAGTTGGCCTCACTACCCACAGCACGGAACTCAAAGCGATTACCCGTGAAAGCAAAAGGTGACGTTCTGTTGCGGTCGGTATTGTCAATCAGCAATTCAGGAATGGACGGGAGGTCGAGTTTGAAGGCTTTCTTTCCTGCCATAGATAGATTGTCATCATCGGCCTTCTCCACATGGTCGAGCAAGTCAGTGACAGTCTTTCCAAGGAAGGATGAGATGATGGCAGGGGGTGCCTCGTTGGCTCCAAGTCGGTGGGCGTTGGTGGCACTCATGATGGAAGCCTTCATCAATCCGTTATGGTCATAAACCGCCTTGAGTGTTTCAACGATGAAGGTGACGAAACGAAGGTTATCCATTGGCGTTTTGCCAGGAGCATGCAGCAGGATGCCCGTATCGGTGGCGAGGCTCCAGTTCTCGTGCTTACCAGAACCATTCACACCCTTGAAAGGCTTTTCATGCAGCAGGCATCGGAACCCATGCTTGCGTGCCACACGCTTCATGATAGCCATCATCAGCATGTTGTGGTCAACAGCGAGATTGGTCTCCTCGAAGATAGGTGCCAACTCGAACTGGTTGGGTGCCACCTCGTTGTGACGCGTCTTGCAGGGGATGCCAAGTTCAAGCGCCTGAATCTCGATGTCCTTCATGAATTCCTCCACACGTGCAGGAATAGAACCGAAGTAGTGGTCGTCCATCTGCTGATTTTTGGCAGAGTCGTGACCCATCAGCGTGCGACCCGTCATCACCAAATCGGGACGAGCGGCAAAAAGTGACTCATCGACAAGGAAATATTCCTGTTCCCAACCGAGGTTGGAAATCACCTTCTTCACATCAGGATAGAAATACTGAGCCACAGCCGTTGCCGCTTTGTCAACAGCGTGGAGGGCCTTCTTCAACGGCACCTTGTAATCGAGGGCTTCGCCTGTGTAAGAGATGAAGATGGTCGGAATCATCAGCGTGTCGCCAATGATGAAGACGGGTGATGTAGGATCCCATGCAGAGTAACCACGTGCTTCAAACGTAGAACGGATGCCACCCGATGGGAAAGAACTGGCATCAGGCTCTTGCTGAACGAGCAGTTTTCCTTCGAATTCTTCCACCATACCACCCTTGCCGTCGTGCTCCACAAATCCGTCGTGCTTCTGAGCAGTACCTTCAGTCAGGGGTTGGAACCAGTGGGTATAGTGCGTCACACTATTCTCGATGGCCCAAGTCTTGATGCCCTGTGCCACAGCGTCGGCAATGGTGCGGTCGAACGGAGCACCGTTGTCAATCACATCACACATTTTCTCAAAGACCTCAGCAGGCAGATACTTGTGCATCTTCTGACGGTCGAAAACATATTTGCCGAAATATTCACTCGGACGTTCCTTGGGCTGTTCCACATAAACAGGAGCACGTTTGAACGCCTCATCCACAACCTTAAATCTAAGTCTTGCAGCCATAATTCTGATGTCAATTATCTAAATTGAATGCAAAGTTATAACTTTTTCAGAAAAAAACATTGCTCATTACAAACATTTTCCTTAATTTTGTGGCGAAAATGCCTTTACATGGATTATAAGCGAGAAAACATATTCACCGAAGAGGAAATCAAGGACGACCTCCGATACTTGCAACTACTGGCACAAAGTTACCCGAATGTGGCAGAAGCGAGTTGTGAGATTATCAATTTGGAAGCCATCCTCAACCTGCCGAAACCCACCGAGCACTTCATCAGTGATCCGCACGGTGAGAGCGACGCATTTAACCATGTGTTGCGGAATGCTTCGGGGTATGTGAAGCGGAAGGTGGAGGAAATCTTCGGCCCTACGCTCCGCTTATCAGAAAAACAAGAGCTCTGCACCCTCATCTACTACCCTGAGGCCAAACTTCAGCGCATCAAGGCGGCAGAGACGGACATGGAGGATTTCTACATCATCACGCTCAACCAGCTCATCAAAGTGTTGAGGGAGGTGAGTTCGAAATACACACGCAGCAAGATCCGCAAGGAACTGCCCGAGGAGTTTGGCTACATCATAGAGGAGCTCTTGCATGAAAGTCATAGCGGTGTGGGTGAGAAGCGCCACCAATACTACAATGTGATTGTGCAGACCATCATCGACACCCAGCGTGCAGACCATTTTGTGGTGTCCATCTGCAACCTCATCCAGCGACTGGCCATCGACCGTCTGCATCTGCTTGGCGACATCTTCGACAGAGGTGCAGGTGCCCATCTCATCATGGAAACGCTAATGAACTATCACCACTTCGACATCGTTTGGGGTAATCATGACATCGAGTGGTTTGGCGCAGCAGTCGGCAATAGAGCCTGCATCGCCAATGTGCTGAGGCTTTCGCTCAGATATGGCAATCTTGCCACCCTCGAAGACGGCTATGGCATCAACCTGTTGCCACTCGCCACCTTTGCGATGGAAACCTACAAGGATGATCCTTGCAAGCAATTCACTGCCAACGAACTGAGCAAGGAAAGTCAGCACGACAAGAAGACCAACCGCCTCATCGCCCAAATGCACAAGGCCATCACTATCATCCAGTTCAAGGAAGAGGCACGTATCATCGACCGTCATCCAGAGTTCGACATGGCAGGGAGAAAGATGCTGGAGCACATTTACTTCCAGAACGGAACCTGCTTCATCGAAGGTAAGGAATATGAGATGCTGGACACGTTCCTCCCCACCGTCAGCAAGGAGAATCCTAATGCGCTGAGCGAAGAAGAAGAACAACTGATGGCCAAGCTGGAACACTCCTTCAGAACGAGCGACAAACTGCAACGCCATATCCAATGTCTGCTGGCACATGGCAGCATGTACTCCATCGCCAACAGCAATTTGATGTATCACGGTACAATGCCACTCAATGCAGACGGTTCGTTGAAGGAAGTGACGATTGGCGAGAAGAAATACAAGGGCATCGCGCTGATGAAGAAACTTGGACATTTGGTTCGCGAGGCTTTCAACAATGACACGCCCAAAGAACGGAAGAGTTACGCCAAAGACTACATCTGGTATCTGTGGTGCGGCAAGGACTCTCCCCTCTTCGACAAGGACAAGATGACCACCTTCGAACGCTACTTCATCAAGGACAAGTCCACTCATGCTGAGACGAAGGGCTACTATTACCAGTACAACAACGACGAGAAGACCGTTGATATGATTCTCGACGATTTCGGCGTGGAAGGGAAGCATCGCCACATCATCAACGGCCACACACCCGTCAAGGTGTTGAAAGGCGAAACGCCCATCAAGGCAAATGGCAAGCTGCTCGTCATCGACGGAGGCTTCTCACGTGCCTATCAGCCAGAAACTGGTATTGCCGGCTACACACTCACCTTCCACAGTCGAGGGCTCGAGCTGGTGCAGCATCAGCCTTTCCGCTCTGCTGAAGATGCCATCCAAAATGGTGATGACATCAAGAGTTCGACCCAGATTGTAGAACTGAGTTCGCAACGCATGTATGTGAAAGATACCGACAAGGGGAAGGTGCTCCGTGCTAAAGTGGAGAACTTGAAGCGGCTGCTCTTTGCCTATCGACATGGTTTCATCAAGGAAATCAAATAAGATGAAAAGAAAGAGACGATGATAAGATATTACACATTATATAATATATAGCAACAAATAAAACAAACATAGTATTAATTCCTAAACCAAAAAAGCGTATGAAGAAACTATTACTCATGACAGCTTTTGCACTGGGTTGCATCAGCATGTCGGCTCAGAAATCTTTGACTCTGAGCACTTATCAGGGAACAGACCTCGCAAAGTACGATGGTCAGACCATGAATGTGACCGTTAGTCGTTATCTCTTCACGGGATGGAACACCATCTCACTCCCCTTCGCTATGACGGAGGCACAGGTGAACGAGGCTTTCGGCAGCGATTGCAAACTCGAAAAACTGGTGGGCGTTGAGAACGACGGTTTCGACGTGAAACTCAACTTCCAAGATTGTAAGTCAGAGGGTATCAAGCCTAACACACCTTACATTCTCTTCTACACAGGCGAGAACGGCTCGAAGAAGTTCGTGGCAGAGAACGCGCTCATCGTGAATGGCGTTTCCAAAGTTATGTTCACGGCTGAAGGCTCTGGCGAAACTGTCACTATGGCTGCCGCTCAACAGCAGCTTGATGCTAATGGCTTGTATGGTATCCTTGCCAAGGACAACAGCGAAGCAGCATTCGTCAATGCAGAAGCCAGCACCAACGGCTTCTATGCTACCCGTTGCTACGTGAAGATGTCGAACGGCACCTCCACACTGCTGAAGACCAACCACATCGCAGCAGGAGAGACTACCAACATCCAGTCTGTTGCCAATGCTGACGAGCAGGTGGCTGTGTACAACCTCTCAGGTGTGAAAGTGGCTGACAGCATCGAAGGTCTTGAGCCTGGCATCTATGTAGTGAAGGGCAAGACTGTGGTTGTGAAGTAAGGTGCGAATTTTGTAAAACTCGCGAATATGGCATCATCTATAGAAGATTTCATCAACCGCACTGCATCGAACATGAATGCAGGCATCAAAGGGAAAATCGAAGATGGCAGTTTCAATCGACTGGGTGAAGGTTTGAGCGAAGGTGTCAGCGGCATTGCTGCGGGCATGATCAGCTTCATCGATATGGCCAAAGGCGCCTTTGGAAAACTCAATGAGAAAGCAAGCTCATTAGGAAAATCCAAGCAACCAGCCACACCGCCACAGTCTTCATTGCAGACGCCACCTCCAACGCAAGCGGCTGCACCGACACCTGCGCCAGCCCCAGTGCCAACACCTATGCCTGTACAAGCTTCAGACGATTTCATTGCTCGTCTGGCACAGGAGTACAATCTGGGAGCAGATGAGATGACGCTCTTTGGCAGCGCACGTCTGATGGCACAAACAGGACTCTTCTTCGCCAACTGCGACGGGAACTACAGCGACCGCGAACGTCAATGCATCGAAGACTTCAAGTCCATGATGATGGGGAATGTGGATGGTGTAAACCGTGATGCCCTCTGTCATATCTTCGATGATATCGACCACATCTATAGCTTGGAGGATATTCTGGCGATGACCCGTCGATTGGTGAACGGCATGCAAGACGATGAACGCGAGAATGTCATCAACAGCATCGATGATTTCATCACACAGGTGTTGGCTGCCGAATATCATGAAGACGGCTCTGAGCAGGCGTATTATGAGCGCTGGAAGCAGGAAGTCAGAAATCGTGACATTGTGGAAGAAGCACTAGTCGTAGAAGTGCCTCCAGTCGTGGAGACGCCACCAGTTGTAGAGACATCCCCAGTTGTAGAGACATCCCCAGTTGTAGAAACATCCCCAGTTGTAGAAACGCCCCAGATTGTGGAAGAACCTGAGGCATCCTACGTCTTCTGTGCACAATGCGGGCAGAAGAATCCTGCGGACGCATCGTTCTGCTGTGCATGCGGCACACCGATACAAAAATAACGGCTAAAGACTACATTTAGACAGAAAGGGAAGAAATTTACACGGAATGTTGAAATTTCTTCCTTTTTTGTTTGTCTATTTGCGAGAAAAGCATTTACTTTGCACTCGAAATCAGTCCACATCGGGGGCGACATTCAAATACAAACAGAAAATGACAAAGATATTCAATGCATATTGGTGGTGGCAGAACTTAGGATTCAAACAATCGTAAGTCCATTGGTCATGCCTCTATGCAAAGATAAACATAAAGCATAGCACAAAAGAGCCTGTCGTACTTACGATAGGCTCTTTTTTATGATTGAAAACTTAAAACAACACGAATATATGGATTATCAAGTAAATGACGAAGGCTTCTACGGACAGTTCGGCGGAGCCTACATTCCAGAGATTCTCTACAAGACGGTGGAAGATCTGAAGAAAAGTTATCTCCCCATCATCGAGAGCGATGAGTTCAAGAAAGAGTATCATGCCCTGCTGAAGGATTATGTGGGTCGCCCTTCCCCCCTCTACTTTGCCAAGCGCATGAGTGAGAAGTACGGATGCCAACTATATCTGAAGCGTGAAGACCTGAACCACACGGGTGCCCACAAAATCAACAATGCGTTGGGACAGATTCTGTTGGCGAAGAAATTAGGCAAATCTCGCATCATCGCCGAGACGGGTGCCGGTCAACATGGTGTGGCAACGGCTACTGCCTGTGCGCTGATGGACATGCCTTGCACCGTCTATCAAGGAGCACTCGATGTGCAACGTCAGCATGTGAATGTGGAGCGTATGAAGATGCTGGGCGCAACGGTGGTGCCAGTGGAGAGCGGCAACAAGACCTTGAAAGATGCTACCAATGAAGCCATTCGCGACTGGTGTAATCATCCTGCCGACACGTTCTACATCATCGGCAGCACGGTGGGTCCACATCCTTATCCCGACATGGTGGCTCGCTTGCAGTCAGTCATCAGCGAGGAGATCAAATGGCAGTTGAAAGAGAAAATCGGTCGTGACTATCCCGATGTGATGATGGCTTGTGTGGGCGGAGGTTCCAACGCAGCGGGCAGCATCTATCACTACCTGAACGACGAGCGTGTGAAGTTCATCCTTGGCGAAGCTGGCGGTCTGGGCATCGAGACAGGTCAGACGGCAGCAAGTCTGCAAGTCGGTACGGTGGGCATTCTGCATGGCAGCCGCATCAAGTTGATGCAGACTGATGACGGACAAATCATCGAACCATACTCCATCTCAGCAGGCCTTGATTATCCTGGCACGGGTCCACTCCACTGCAATCTTTATGAAACAAATCGCGCACAAGTGTTAGCAGCCAATGATGACGAGGCGCTTCAGGCAGCCTTCGAACTGACCCGCATGGAAGGCATCATCCCTGCGCTCGAAAGCGCACACGCTTTGGCCTTGTTGCCCAAGGTGAAGGATCAGTTCACCAAAGACACAGTGGTGGTGCTCACGGTCAGCGGACGTGGAGATAAGGATTTGGACACCTATTTAAAACATCAAAAATAAGAAGCCATGTACAATTATCATACAGCCTCAAAGAAAATTTTGGGCGATCTCAACACCCCTGTGAGCGTCTATCTGAGAGTGCGCGACGCCTATCCGCAGAGTGCACTGATGGAATGCTCCGACTATCATGACGGAAAGAACTCGCGTTCGTTCATCTGCCTTCACCCCATCGGCAGCGTATCGGTGGAACACGGCGTGGGCGTGATGAGATTTCCTGACGGAGAGGAAACCCGCATGCCCATTACAGATGGCCACAACACAGCACAACTTATCAACGGATTTCTGGGGCAGTTCCGCATCGAAGGCGAGCACAAGAACGACTGCGGTCTCTATGGCTACACGACCTTCAATGCTGTGCGTTACTTCGAGCACATCGACGTGAAGGACGAGACGCAAGCCAAGAACGACGCGCCCGACCTCCTTTACATCCTCTACAAGGACTACATCATCTTCGACCACTTCAAGAATGAGGTGACAATCATCGAATTACTGGCAGAGGATGAGGAAGATGACCTCGACCAGCTGGAGCATGATGTGAACAACCGCCCCTATCAGCAGTACGGATTCCGTCCTGTGGGTGATTACACATCGACGCTGACTGACGACGAGCATCGTGAGAACATCCGTCGGGGCATCCGTCATTGCTTGCGTGGCGATGTCTTCCAGATTGTGCTCTCAAGACGTTTCAAGCAGCAGTACGAAGGTGATGACTTCAAACTCTATCGTGCCCTCCGCAGCATCAACCCCTCTCCCTACCTCTTCTATATGGACTTCGGCGGTTTCCGCATCTTTGGCTCCAGCCCTGAGACACACTGCCGTATCGAGTCGGTGCCCTGCGCCTCTCCCACAGAAACTTGTTTCCGTGCTTACATCGATCCCATCGCCGGCACCACCAAGCGCACTGGTGATGCAGAGCAAGACCGACAGAACGCGCTCTATCTGAAAAACGACCCCAAGGAGAATGCCGAGCACGTGATGCTGGTGGACCTCGCCCGCAATGACCTCAGCCGAAACTGCCACGATGTGAAGGTTGATTTTTACAAGGATATGCAGTTCTACAGCCACGTTATCCATCTCGTCTCTCGTGTCAGCGGAACACTTGATGCAGACAAAGACCCTGTGCAGGCATTCATCGACACTTTCCCTGCTGGCACCCTCTCTGGCGCCCCAAAGGTTCGAGCCATGCAGCTCATCTCGGAATACGAGCCACACAATCGTGGTGCTTACGGAGGATGTGTCGGCAGCATCGGATTCGACGGCAGCCTCAATCAGGCCATCACCATCCGCACCTTCGTCTCACGCAACAATGAGCTCTGGTTCCAAGCCGGTGGAGGCATCGTGGCCAAGAGCGATGTGGAGTACGAACTCCAAGAAGTGAATAACAAACTCGGCGCGCTCCGCAAGGCCATCAGCATTGCCGAACAACTTTGATTCCCATTATTCCCATCAACTACCATAACTTCCATCATTCCCATGAATATAGTCATCATCGATAACTACGACTCATTCACCTACAACTTGAGTCATTTAGTGAAAGAACTTGGTGCCGACGTGACAGTCTATCGCAACGACCAGTTCCAGATGGAACAACTCGAGGCCTTCGACAAGATTATCCTCTCCCCAGGCCCCGGCATTCCCAGTGAAGCAGGTCTTCTGCTCGACGTCATCAAGACGTATGCAGGACGCAAGCCCATCCTTGGCGTCTGTCTCGGTCATCAAGCCATCGGCGAGCACTTTGGAGGCCATCTCACCAACCTGAGCGAAGTCTATCATGGTGTGGCGACGCCTGTCACCATCACGGTTCAGGACTACCTCTTCGACGGGCTGCCCCGCCAGATTGAAGTCGGGCGCTACCACTCTTGGGTGGTCGATAACGAAGCTCTGCCAGATTGTCTCGAAGTCACCAGCGTCAGCGACGAAGGCTACATCATGTCGCTCCGACACAAGGAGTACGACATCCATGGCATCCAATACCATCCCGAGAGCGTGCTCACGACTGACGGAAAGCAAATCATCCAGAACTGGCTCAATAAATAGACCTCTAACGGCTTTAGAACTCATGCCAACGACACTGGGAGCATCTCTAAAGGCTTTAGAACTCATGCCGACGACGCTGGGGGCATCTCTAAAGGCTTTAGAACTCGTGCCGACGACGCTGGGGGCACCTCTAAAGGCTTTAGAGCTAAAAACGAACAACAAATAAAACAACATAGACAATGAAAAAGTATCTTTTACAACTCATCGAGGGCAACACCCTCACACAAGAAGACACCCACGAGATCATGCTCAACATCGTGGAGGAAAAGTATAACGTTCAGCAAATCGCCGCTCTGCTGATGGCTTTGCAGACACGTGGCGTAACCGTTGACGAACTGCTCGGCTTCCGTCAGGGACTGCTCGAGACGGGCAAGTACATGGACTTCACAGAGTACGACACCCTCGACATCGTGGGAACCGGCGGCGACGGCAAGAACACGTTCAATATCTCCACCTGTTCAGCCTTCGTCATTGCAGGCGCTGGCTACAAAGTGACCAAACACGGCAACGGCGGTTCTTCATCCGTCAGTGGCGCCAGCAATGTGTTGCAGGGACATGGCGTGAAGTTCACCGATGACATCAACCAACTGAAGCGTTCACTCGACGAAGCGGGCATTTGCTACTTCCACGCTCCCCTCTTTGCTTACGGAATGAAGTTCGTGGGTCCGACCCGCAAGGCGCTTGGTGTCCCGACCTGCTTCAACCTGCTGGGTCCGCTCGTCAATCCTTGCCATCCGAAGAACTCGCTGCACGGCACAGCAAACCAGGCACAACTGCGTCTCTACACCAACCTGCATCAGCGCATCGGCGACAACTTCGGCGTCATCACCTCCTACGACAGCTACGACGAGATCTCGCTCACCAGCGGTTTCAAAATCTGCACCAACGACTTCGAGAAAGTGCTCACGCCTGTCGATTTGGGTCTGAAATACATCAAGCAAAGCGACATCTACGGCGGCGAGACTGCAGAAGAGGCTCAGAAGATATTCGACTCCGTCTTGGAAGGCACAGCCACTGAAGCCCAAAAGAACGTGGCCATCGCCAACGCAGCCTGTGGCATCAGCATCATGGACAAGAACATGTCAATGGCAGACTCTGTGGCAATGGCACGCGAATCACTCGACAGCGGTAAAGCCCTCCAGACATTCAAGAAGTTCATCGAACTGAACTCATAGTTCTCATCAACGCCCATTATTCCCATGGATATACTCGAAGAAATCGTTGCACACAAACGCATCGAAATAGAGCAACAGAAAGCCATCATTCCCCCTGCCACATTATATGCTAATGTAGAGCAGCTGCTTGCTGACGGCCCACAACCCCACCGTTCCATGAAGGAAAGTCTGGCCAACAGCACCTCGGGCATCATTGCCGAGTTCAAGCGTAAAAGCCCCTCAAAGGGGTGGATCAAGGAGGAGGGAAAGCCCGATGTCATTCCTGCCTCCTACAGCCAGAACGGTGCGAGCGCCATCTCTATCTTGACCGACGAGAAGTATTTCGGTGGTATTCTGAGGTACATCCGCATCGCCCGACCAACCGTCACCTGCCCGATCCTTCGCAAGGACTTCATCGTGGACGAGTACCAACTCTATCAGGCCAAGATGGTGGGTGCCGATGCCGTCCTGCTCATCGCAGCCGACCTCACCAAAGAAGAGTGTCAAAACCTGGCGAAGAAAGCCCATAAGCTGCAACTTGAGACCCTGCTCGAAGTGCATACGGAGGCAGAACTGGAGTACCTGAACGACTGCATCGACATGCTCGGCGTGAACAACCGCAACCTCGGCACCTTCCATACCGATGTCGCCAACTCTTACCGTCTTGCCGACAAGCTCCGTGCCACTGTCGGTTCCGTATGCGGCTGCACCACAGCCACTAAAGGTCCTCTCCTCGTCAGCGAGAGCGGCATCAGCAACCCGCAAACCGTTCGCGAACTTCGTGAGGCAGGCTTTCGAGGCTTCCTCATCGGCGAGACTTTCATGAAGACCGCCGACCCTGGTCAAGCCCTCGCCGACTTCATCGCCCAAGTCATCCAACCAACCCTCTCAATCCATTAACTCCATGATTATCAAAGTCTGTGGCATGCGCAACGCCGACAACATCCGTCAGGTCGATGCAATTCAAGGCGTGAACTGGATGGGCTTCATCTTCTGGCCTCACTCCAGTCGCTACGTCAGCGAACGACCCACCTATCTGCCCACCCACGCCAAGCGCGTCGGCGTCTTCGTCAATGAGGACCTCGAGCAGGTCAAGCGCATTGCCGATGACTATACCCTCAGCCTCATCCAACTTCACGGTCACGAATCGCCTGCTTACTGCCGCAGTCTCCGTTCCATATGTCGCGACTCAATCGCAACCATTAAAGCCTTCAACATCGCCACCATCGACGACCTCACTCAGACCAGCGCCTACACAGGTGTCGCCGACTACTTCCTTTTCGACACAAAGGGCAAGTCCGTCGGTGGCAACGGCGAGAAGTTCGACTGGGACATCCTGCAGCACTATCATGGCCAGACGCCCTTTCTCCTCACAGGAGGCATCAAACCTACTGATGCAGAGAAAGTGCGGGCATTCCATCATCCTCAATTCGCTGGCATCGACCTCAACTCTGGCTTCGAGACCTCCCCTGCGATGAAGGATCCAGCACTCCTCAGCACCTTCATCGACCAAATTACCCATTAAACTCATCAACCCATTAACCCCATTAAGAAACAATGAACAGAATCAACAAACTCTTCGCCACCAAGCGCGAAAATATCCTATCCATTTACTTCTGTGCCGGACATCCCACACTGGAAGGAACGGCAGACACCATCCGTACGCTCGAACAAAAAGGTGTCGATATGATTGAAGTCGGCATTCCCTTCTCCGACCCCATGGCCGACGGACCCGTCATTCAGGACGCAGCCACCAAAGCATTGCGCAACGGCATGACCTTGAAAAAACTCTTCTCACAGCTGGACGGCATCAGAGATCAACTCTCAACTTCCAACGCTCCACTGTCAACTGACGGAGTCCAAATCCCCCTCATCCTCATGGGCTATCTCAACCCCATCATGCAGTTCGGTTTCGAGTCCTTCTGCCAGCGATGTGTCGAGGTGGGCATCGATGGCGTCATCATCCCCGACCTGCCCTTCAAGGACTATCTGGAGGAATACAAACCCATCGCCGACCGCTACGACATCCGCATCATCATGCTCATCACCCCAGAGACCACAGACGAGCGCATCCGCTTCATCGACGAGCACACCGACGGTTTCATCTACATGGTATCCTCTGCAGCCACCACTGGTGCTCAGAAAGAATTTGGCGATGCCAAGCAAGCCTACTTCTCACGCATCGAGCGCATGAACCTCCAGCATCCTTGCATGATTGGTTTCGGCATCAGCAACAAGCAGACCCTCCAGTCCGCCCAGCAACACGCTGCAGGCGCCATCATCGGCTCAAAATTCGTGAAGCTCTACGAAGAAACACAAGATGCCGCCCAAGCGATGGATGCCCTACTCGACGCTCTGAAACAGTAAGACACTTTTCTAAATCATAACTTTTTTAGGATTTAGAGCATGTTGATGCGATGTTCGCAAGCAAACCATATGAAAAGGGGAAGGTCGCAACGGCCTTCCCCCTTTGTTTGATTTTTGAATTATTCTTTTTTCTGTGCCTTCTTGCTGACGGGCACGTCGGTCATGTCGCCTTGGATAAAAATGCGTGCCATGTCTTCCTTGCAGTTGGTGAAGACTTGGATGTTTTTCTTGAAGCGTCCGGGCATTTTGTTGGAGCCGTCGTATGTGACAGTTATCTCGCCTGTCGCACCTGGGGCGATGAAATCCTTGGGATAGTCCGCCACGGTACATCCACAGGAGGCATGAACGGCTGTGATGACGAGTTTGGCATCCCCCACGTTCGTGAACTTAAAGGTACATTTCTGGATGGGGTCATCCATAGAGAAGGTTCCGAAATCGAAAGTGGTCTTCTCGAACTTGATTTCAGGAAATTTCTTGGCCTGCATGCCAAGTGCCATTGCGAAGATGGCGATGAACATGAATAATTTCGTTCTCATATTTCTTGCATTTATGTTGATTTTGATGCAAAGGTAGGAAAAAACTCTCAACTCATAGCCCTTAACTCTTAACTTTTTCGTATCTTTGCACGATTTTTGTATTATTTAACCAATCCATGCACAGGGACAGCCTCTGTGCTGGACGACTTTCAAACGTAAACAAACTAAACAACAAACATAGAAAATGAACAAAAACACATTGACGGGCTTCGTGCTGATGGCATTGGTGGTTTTCGGTTTTATGGCATACGAGAATTATGCCCGCCGCAACCAGATTGAGGAGCAAATGATGCTGGATTCCATCGCCAAGGTAGAGGCTCTGAAGGAAGCTAAGGTAAAAAAGGAGGAACAAGAGAAAAAAGCAGCGGAACTGGCTGACACACTCAACCCGCTGTTTGAGGCTCACCAGGGCAAGGTGAGCACCACCATCATCGAGAATGAACTGCTGCGCGTGACGCTCTCGAACAAGGGCGGTCAGCTGCAAAAGGTGGAACTGAAGGACAGCACTTACAAGAGCCGAGAAGGTGGCAATGTGGTGTTGTTTGACGGCAAGGACCAAAATATGCGCCTGATGCTGGACGGCAAGTCGGCGAACATTGTGACGGACGAGTTGTTCTTTACTCCGACGGAGGTAACGAAGAATGGTGTGACGATGCATCTGCCCGTGGCTAACGGTGCGCTCGACATTGTCTATACGCTCAAGCCGAATGCTTACATCCTCGACATGGACGTGAAGGCGACGGGACTAGAGGGCTTCTTCCCGTCGAAGACAAAGGAGATGCAGATTGAGTGGACAGAGAACATGAAGCAGCAAGAGAAGGGCTACGACTTTGAGAACAGATATTCGACTGTGACCTATCGTGATGTGGATGGCGACACGCACGAACTCTCTGTAAGCGGTGGTGATGAAGATGAGGATGAATTTGAGGAGAAGGTAAAATGGATTACGTATAAGACACAGTTTTTCAGTCAAGTACTCATCGCTGATGAGCCAATGAGTGTAAGTAATATGTCATCGGAATATCTGGAGCAAGGCTCCGGCTATCTGAAGACTTACAAGACTTCGTTTGCTGCCGAATTCGACACGAAGGGTGTGAAGCCGACGAGTTTTCACCTCTATCTCGGCCCCAACAAGTTCTCGACACTGAAGGAGAACGAGAAGATGCTGAAATCGGGCGATGATCTGGATTTGCAGTCATTAGTGTATATGGGTTGGCCTGTCATCAAGTGGATTAACCGTTTTATCTTCCTCTATGCATTTGACTTCCTGACAAGCTTGGGTCTGAATATGGGCATCGTGCTCGTGCTGCTGACGCTCATCGTGAAGTTCCTGGTGTTCCCTCTGATGAAGAAGAGTTACATCGCTTCGGCCAATATGCGCGTGCTGCGTCCGAAGATGGATGAAATCAACGCGAAATATCCAAAGAAGGAGGATGCCATGCTGAAGCAGCAGGAGGTGATGAAACTCTACAGCGAATATGGTGTAAGTCCGATGGGCGGCTGTCTGCCGATGCTGATACAGATGCCTATCTGGATTGCGCTCTTCAATTTCATTCCGAACTACATCGAGATGCGTGGCGAGTCATTCCTCTGGGCTGAGGATCTCTCCACCTATGATGACATCATCAATTGGGGCTTCAACATCTGGGGCATCGGCGATCACTTGTCATTGTTCTGTATCCTGTGGTGCGTATCGACTGTCATCAACTCCGTCATCACACAGCGTCAGCAGCAATATGCCATGACGCCAGAGCAACAGCAGCAGATGGGCATGATGAAGTGGATGACCTACTTGATGCCTGTCATCTTCTTCTTCTCGTTCAACAGTTACAGCGCCGGTCTGAACTGGTATTACTTCATCTCAGGTCTGGTGAGCATCATCATGATGTGGTTCCTCCGCAAGACGACGGATGACGATGAGTTGCTCCGCAAGTTGGAGAAGCGTCATGCTGAGCGCAAGGCCAATGCTGGTGACAAGAAAAAGACTTCCAGCATCATGGAACGTCTGCAGGCCATGCAGGAGAAGCAACTAGAGATTCTGAAACAACAACAGGAGGGAAGGAAGTGACGTTAACGTTAACCCTAACGATAACATAATCCATCCTAAACTCTAAACCCTCAACTCAATATAGATGGCACAACAAGGACACCCCAAAGGACTCTACCTGCTCTTCGTGACTGAGATGGCAGAGCGATTCAGTTACTACGGCATGCGTGCACTCTTCACGCTATACCTCGTGGCAGCATTCTTCAACGAGAGCATGTCCTCTCAACTTTACGGCTCTTACACGGGTTTGGTCTATCTCACTCCCCTGCTTGGTGGCTACATTGCTGACCGCTATTGGGGTAACCGTCGCAGCATCATCGCTGGCGGACTGATGATGGCCGTGGGACAGTTCCTCATGTTCCTCAGCGCATGTTTCGTACAGCAGAGCATCTTTTCCGACCCCACCAAGGGTGGTTCCATCGATGCATCGGTGGACAACAGTCTTGCACTCACGCTGATGTTCTGCGGTTTGGGTGCCCTCATATTTGGCAACGGCTTTTTCAAGCCCAATATCTCGACGATGGTGGGCGACCTCTACACCAAGGAGGACAAGCGCCGCGACGCTGCTTTCACCATCTTCTACATGGGCATCAACGTTGGTGCCACAATCGCGCCCTTCGTATGCGGCACCTTGGGTGAAGGTTCATGGAACGACCTCGCACCTTTCAAATGGGGTTTCCTCTGCGCCTGCATCGCCATGCTGCTGTCAGTGGCTGTGTTCTGGGTGCTGAAAAATAAATATCTGGTCACTCCCGACGGCAAGGGCATCGGTCTGCCACCCAAAGAGAGCGAGTTGCGTGCGGAGAAGGATGCCGAGGAGGCTGCTGCCGTGAAAGCAGAAGCGCTAGTACAGGGCACCCGCAAGAATTCGCCATTGCGTCTTTGGGGCTGCCTCATCGGAGCCATCGCCCTGTTCGTGTTGTTTGTGCAGGGTGCTGAATCGTTCAATGATTACATATCCGCGGCCATCTACGCCATCTCCATCGGTCTGCCCGTGTTCATCATTACTGACCAGACACTGACCAAGACGGAGAAGATGCGCATCGGTGTCATCTACATCATCGCCCTGTTTGTGATTTTCTTCTGGTCAGCATTCGAGCAGGCAGGTTCATCTCTGACGCTGTTTGCAGACCGTCAAGTGGACAGAAACATCGGTTCGTTCGAGGTGAAGACCACATGGTTCCAGTCAGTCAACGCCATTTGCGTGGTGATTTTCGCCCCTATCATGGCTGGACTTTGGCAATTCCTCGGCAAGCGAAACTGGGAGCCGGACTCACCCGTGAAACAGGCAATCGGTCTTTTGCTCTTGGCCATTGGCTATCTGATTATTTCCTTCGCCACCAAAGACCTTGCCCCCGGCGTCAAGGTGTCCATGTTCTGGTTGCTGACCCTCTATTTCATTCACACCTTGGGTGAACTTTCCCTCTCGCCCATCGGTCTTTCGATGGTGACGAAGCTTTCTCCCGCTCATCTGGCGTCGCTGCTCATGGGCGTTTGGTTCATGTCGAATGCCGCCTCCAACATTCTGGCAGGCAAACTGGCGGCGCTGCTTCCAGTAGAAGGTCAACCCGCCCAATCGTTCCTCGGCTTCGAGATAGCCACGCTCGACCAGTTCTTCATGCTCTTCGCCATCATGTCAGGAGTCGCAGCAATACTTCTCTTCTGCCTCTGCCCGTTGCTGAAGAAGATGATGAAAGGGGTGAAATAAATAGCGCAGGGGAAATCATCCGTGGATACCCCCTGCGCCAACACTTTTACTCAAATCTACAAGCAATTATTCGAATCTGAAGGCTGACAATTTGTAAACCTTAGATGCTATTTCAGGAGTAACATACCAGTTGAGGGATGTTGTTCTATCCTTTGACCAATTGAGGAATGCGGGGTATGCATTCTTGATGCAGGTGCCCTCTAATGGGTATTCGAAATCGTCTGGTATCATAATGGCATGGGGGTCTTCACCCATCAGCGACAGACGAATCTCCTTTCCAGTTGACGCATTATAGATGTAGAACATCTTCTTCTCATCAGAGAAGCTAAACGATGGTTCCACTTCAATAAGTTCAGTGACTGGATCCACATGCGAACTACCGGCATTGACAATTCCTGTAACACCAAAGAGCGAATGGAGTTCTGTTGTCTCGTTCAGAATCTTGCCCTTGATGCCACGAAGGTAAACCTTATCCACACCACCGCAAGCTTCAACACTATAAAGAATATGAGTTGCGTCTATACGTTTAGCCTTGATGACGATATCATTCATGTCATAATCGCCATTATCGCGGTCTTCGAAGCAGAAGGTGTAAACCTGGTCAATCACGTCTGGGATGTAGCCCAAAGATGCAAATCCTCCATCCACCTGAATGATCAAATCGCTGAAGTTGCAGTCTGAACCATCCTCAAAGGTCAAATAGGCTTTGCCATTCACCTCAAACATCGCCATACGTGGATCATCAACTGCCATCGAATACAGAGTGTTAGCAGAACCGAAATGTCCTGGGAACTGGTTGATTTCTTTGTTCAAACGCCTATCGCCATAGCAGCAACCATTTTTGACAGCGGTGAGAATTGCATTATCTTTCTCACTCTGGGAACCTGCCAGTTTTCTGAGCATGAAACCGATTCGATAGCCTTTAGGAATGATAGGGCTGACAGCATTGAGCACATATGGTTTCGCTGAGTGTACAAATTCAGCCTTTTTAGCGATATTCTTGGAACCATTATATGGCTCAAGGTACCACTTCGAGCAGATATTATCACCTCCTGTCTTGTTGGTGGAAATGCGTCTGTTACCCTCCTTGGCCTTGTTACCAAGATCTGTTCCTAAACACTGTGGAGAATGTTTGTTACTCTCGTTCCAGCTATTGTAGCTCCAGAAACGCCAGCAGTCTCCCTCCTGATTCATGACGTATGCATATTTCTTCGCCCACTCAACATCTTCACTCATCACTGTATAATCTTGGGAAGAAGGATAAGGACACAAATACATCTGGCTGCCTACATTATACAGTAAGACACGTCCTTCTGGATCTGTGAAAATCTGCCACAACTGATTGGCAACGTTGTCATCATTATCGTCATATATTGCGGACAGCTTTGGCGACAAATTATTGGTCTGACCAAGGTATGTCATGTATTGAATAGTACCGTTCAGCTTCGCTCCATTGCGGATACGATAGAATTTGCCATCCGTCTTGCACATCAGATTTGTCATTCCCTCCATATCGATCAATTCATTGGGATCGCCATAGAAGGGCAACAAGTATTCATGCTTCTTGAAGAAATTATTACTGCCACTCGTGCCGACAGAAGCTGAAGCTGCCATTGTGTGATGGCACATGATTGCCTTAAACTTAGGCAATGACTTCAGATAATCCTCCTCGTCCATTCCGCTTGGGATGTCGGATGGATTGTAGTAATAATAGTAAAGATGAGAACTATTGAGTTCGTTGGAAGCCATCAGGACAGGAGTGATGGTGATAGGAGCCACACCAGTGCTGACCATGTGGTTGTGGTTGATGCTCACAACTCCACTATTGCGCACGGCCTCCATATTGTCTTGCCTCTTATTACCGACCTTGCCACGTCCCAGATAGTTGTCGAAGATGTCCTGCAATCCTGCGGCCTCTTCCTCGTCAATGTCGGGGATGACACGAGTCACCGTACTGTTTTCATAGTACCAGTCGTTGCCAAGATCCACATGACCGCCATTGTCGGGTCCCCACAAACGTTCATTCTCCCAGTGTTTGCCTTCCCAGAGATTGAGGTGATTGTCATTGACAAGCGCCTTCAAGGTGGCATCATCAGAGGCTGCGGCCTCGTTGGCGAGGATGGTGCGTCGGGCGTTATAGGACAGCGTAGTGTTCGTGAAGCTTATCTGCACTTTCGTGAGGTCTGGATAGTCATTCGAATCTACGCCGACGGAACGGGTACCCATCTGGATGAAGGACAGCTGTGTGGTGCCTACATCGAAGCCCTTGATGTAGTACTCGCCCTTGCTGCTGACGCATGCTGCAATCAGTCGCGTGTAGGTCTTGGGAGCGTCATAGGTGAGCGTCACCGTCTGACCCTGCGTGGCGTCCACTTCTGCCAAGATACGAGCATTCGCATTGAAGAACGGGGATTCTGTCAGGATCTGCACCTTGGCGATGTCGTCGAGTTCAGCATCGGCAGTGATGGTGATGGAGCCATTATCCGTGGTGTTCCAGTCGTGGGAAGTGTCGATGCCCACGCCTAAAACCATTTTCGCGTTATTGATAGCTTCTTCATCAACAGGAGTCGGCAGATCGCCATAGTCAAAGTCTTGGCAACCCACAAACAACAATGTGCTTAAGGAGATGAGGATGAATGTAATCTTTTTCATAATGTTTTTAATAGAATTGGGTTTAAGATTTTATTTTGTGATGCCTGCGGGACGTTCGACGTACCCGGAGGCTGGTTGTTTTGCGTGTGCAAATGTACACATTATTTATATATAGGGAAGAAAAAGAGAGGGAATATTTTAAAGGATTTAACAAAATATAACATATAAAGAGGGCAAGGAAGCGGATTTGGCCACTTTCTTGCCCTCGGAACCATTAAATGAAAAGAAAAATTCAGAGCCGCCTTCACAGGCGTCTGGGTCATCGCATCGAGGCGGTCGAAATTATCGAGGCAGTCGAGATTGTCGAGGCGGTCAAGGTTGTCGAGGCGGTCGAGATTGTCGAGGCTGTCGATGCGGTTAGGACTTTACTTCATGCGGTTGTGGCGACGGATGTCCATGAGCTTCTCCATGTTCCAGAAGGAGTCGCCGGGGAGCTGGTAGCGGGCGTTGCCGTAGGGGTCAACCTTGAAGAGCATGAGGGATTCCTCGCCCTTGTCCACGAAGGTCACCCAGCCGCGGGGAGACATCTTGTACTGGCAGTCGCCCATGACGGCGTTGACGAGGCAGTTGGTGTCCCACATGCGCTGGCCGGTGTCGCAGGTGTAGTGCGTATAGACGGCCTTGATGGGGTTCACCTCCACGCCGGAGAGGTCGGCCAGCACGTCTTCGGGCAGGTAGTTCATGGCGTCGCCGATGTTGCTGGGCGACATGATGATGTCCACGCTCTCGGGCACCTTGTCGAAGAACACTGCCGACTGCTTCGAGGCGGCGCGCATGTTGTAGCCGGAGAGGCTGTCCTCCTTCTCGAAGCGGCCTGCCTGCAGATAGACGGCCTTCACCTTCTGGGCGAAGAGTTCGGAGCCCACGAGCTTGGAGTACTCGTCGGCCTTCGACTCCATGAGCTGCGAGAGGGTCGTGGCGAAACCGATGGCGACGATCACCACCGACTTGTCCTCAGCCTTCGCGAGGAGCTTGCGGTAGAGCTTGTAGCCGTCCATGCACTGGCTCGACTCGAACGTGCGCTTGAAGAGCGGGTTGCCCTGCGCGTCCTTCAGGTCGCAGATGCCGTTGTAGGGGATGAAGCAGCGGGGGTTCTTCACGCCGTTGCGCTCCAGACCCACGGGGATGTAGGGATGGCCGTAGTAGGTGTTGAAGATGTCCACCACGCCGGCGTTGTTCTCGCCCTCGCGGTCCACGATGATGCCTTGCAGATCCACCAGACCCTGGTCGATGTAGTGGTTCAGCATCATCAGTGCGAACAGGTCGTCAGTTGAACTACCGAAGTCAGCGTCAAGAATCATCTTGACCGGCTCGCGCTTCATGCCGCCATTGCCGCCGCATGAGCACTGGGCGCTCGCCTCCGTCGACAGGAGGAGGAGGGCTGCCACAATCATTGAAAAGATTTTTTTCATCATGCTATAAATTTATGGATTAAGAAATGATTGATATTTTGCGACGGCAAAGATACAAAATATCCCTGAAACCACAAAAACAAACACATTATTTTGCCCTTTTCGCGAAATGTCTTTATCTTTGCAAGCGAATAAATGCCCAAAACCAAACCCAATCAGGCAAACTAACTCACCAAAAAACCAAACCGTCATGAAAGCAAAACTCACATCCGCGCTCCTCACCCTCGCCATGGCCATCCACCCCGCCCTGGCGCAGAACCGCCTCACCGAGCAGGAGCTCAAGGCCGTCGGCAACAGCATCGACACCGACTGGCGCTACGGATTCAGCCACGTCATGTGGCTCGAAGACCAGGGACGCTTCGACTACTACCTGCGCACCGCCCCCAAGCGCTGCATCGACGACATCACCGAGGTCGTCAAGCTCGCCGAGCCCTGGCACGCCGACAACCAGCGCATCCTCCAGTTCAAGCAGCAGGTCTATCCCAAGCCCGGCTCCAAGAAGTCTGAGCAGAGCCTCGCACGCTACGTCAAGGACGCCGACAAGGCGCGCCAGAAGTTCGAGCAGGCACAGCAGAACGAGGCCATGTACCAGCAGCTCATCCGCGAGACCCGACCCCTCATCGACATGAAGCGCCAGCAGACCTTCACCCCGCCCACCGGCGCCCTCACCCGCTTCCACTTCCGGCAGGGAGGCGGCATGGTCCACCGCCCGCCCACGCAGTGCGAGCTCGACCTCCAGAAGGACGGCACCTACCTCGTCACCCTCGACACCGAGGACTTCGAGCGCCTCGACACCGTCCGCCTCACCCAGGCTCAGGCCGACACCATCCGCCAGATGCTCATCGACGGCGAGGTCTATAAGATGCCCGAGTACTACGACGAGCCCTTCCTCCTGCTCGACGGCCCCTCCTCCTCCGTCTCCGTCAGCTTCGCCGACGCCGAGTACCGCTGCAACAGTTTCCCGCCCTCCGACTGGGGAGGCCGCAACATCTGGAAGGCCTACCAGTACCTGAAGGCCCTCGCGTCGAAACAGAAATAAGCCGACCACGTCCGAAAGGTGCTCTTGCACTGCAAGAGATGCTCCGAATACATCGGCAAGGGTTCTTGCACTGCAAGAGGTATCCCCGACCACGTCGGCAAGGGTTCTTGCACCGCAAGAGATGCCCCCGACCACGTCGGCAAGGGTTCTTGCACCGCAAGAGATGTCCCCGACCACGTCGGCAAGGGTTCTTGCACCGCAAGAGATGCCCCCGACCACGTCGGCAAGGGTTTGTGGTCACAACAAGGCCTTTCAATCCCCATTTCGGTCTTGCTTTTATATGACATGAAAAAATGCGACAACCGTACAAAGGCTGCCGCATTTCTTTATGCTTCGCACAAAATTTAATACATCAGTCTTACGCCTGGATGGAACCGGCGATGAGGATGAGCACGAGGAGACCGAGGATGGCGTAGAGCTCGGGGAACACGGCGAGCACCATCGTGGTACCGAAGGCGTTGTGGCCACCGCCGATGGCTGAGATGCCGTTGGCACAAACCTTGGCCTGACGGATGGCTGAGAAGAGGGCCACGGCGCCGAGTGCGAGACCTGCACCGAGCACGGCACATGCGGCGAACATGCTGATGTCAGCGGTCACGAGGGGGTTGAGGATGAAGAATCCGACGAATCCGTAGAGGCCCTGCGAAGATGGAAGGGCTGCGAGACCGATATAGGAACCGCTGGCTGATGGATTCTTCTTGAATGCGCCGATGGCGGCGTTGCCACAGATGGTCACGCCATAGGCGGAACCGATGCCGGAGAGTCCCACTGCGAGGGCTACACCGATGTACGCTAATAGTACTGGAGACATAATTAATTTGTTTTTGAAGTTATTAATGTTTTTTGTTTTATGCTATGCTTTCACCTGGAAGGGCTGGTATTCGGTGCCGTTGCCCTCGAAGTCGGCGTTCTTGAAGTACTCGACGAACGTGAGTCGCATCGGGTGCACGAAGGATGAGATCATGCAGAGGCCGAAGTTGATGCCGTGTCCGAAGAGGAGGATGATGAGCATCACCAGCTCGTGCACCACAGGCACATCGGGGCTCATCTCGACGGCCAACTGGTTGAACACGGAGCCGAGCACACCGCCCGTCAGTCCGAGCGCGAAGAGTCGGATGTAGGACAGCAGGTCGCCAAGCAGTCCGGTGGACATGCCGTAGGTGGCCCAGAGTCCGGCGCCGAAGTTGCTTCCCACGCCGAGCGCCTTGCCGAGCGCGGATGGCTTCTTGTAGGCGTTCGGGCTGTTGAGGAAGAAGATGCCGAGGGCGGCGAGGGCGATGAGGGCGTAGAGCACATACTGCACGGGCTGCGAGAGTTCTGCGCCGAAGAGGGGAAGTCCGAAGAGGAACGTCGCACTCAGCAGTGCCACCACCCACGAGAACTTGCCGACGCCGTAGATGAATCCGTAGTTCTTCACGGCCTTGCAGCCTGCCAGCGTCATGCCGAGCAGCACCTGGATGAGACCGATGATGACGGAGATGACCATCATGGGCGAGTAGCCGAAGAAGCTCTCCTTCATGGAGTCGTTGATGAAGTATGGCTGGATGGGCTTGATGAACTCCCAATCGACGGTCGAGAGGTCGATGCCGAAGAATGTGCCGGTGACGAATCCGCAGATGCAGGTCATGCCGCCGAGCAATGCGCCGAGCTTGCCGAACTTGGCCAGAGCCGGCTTGGCGAAGATGAGCGCGATGCTGGCACCGAGGATGAGCAGTCCGTAGCCCATGTCGCCCATGCAGAGTCCGAAGAAGAGCATGAAGAACGGGGCGAAGAACGGCAGCGGGTCGATGTCGTGGTAGTTGGGCAGGGAGTACATGCGCAGGATGGGTTCGAAGAGCGACGAGAATTTGTCGTTCTTGATCTTGATGGGCACGTTGTCGTCGAAGGCAGGATCTTCCATCTCATAGAAGATGTGCTCCTTCTCGAGGTAGTCCACCACGCGGTCGGCATTCTCCTTGAGCGTCCAGCCAATCATCAGCTTCACGGCGCCATCCACGAGGTTCTCATTGCTCAGATGCACCTTCGAGAGCTGGATGTCGTTCTCATTGGCGGTCTGTCCGGCCTCGATGGAGGGACGGTCCACGGCATTCACCTGCAACATCTGCTCATGGATGCTCGCCAACTGCTCGCCGAGCACCCTGCGCTTCTCCTCATAGACGGAGAGTGACTCCTCGGGCAGGAAGAGGCGCTCGGCGGTGATGGCCGGCTCCGCATCCTCGTCAGAGAACGCCACGAAGTAGGTCTTCTTATTGATCTCGTTGACGGGCGTGGCGAAATACTTCTCGCCCCACTCCGCCTTATACATCTTATTATTAACAGCATAGAAGTAAGGCTTGTAGCCCGACTTCTCCAGCTGACGGATCGTGTCCCAACTGAACTCGCCGAAAGGTTCGAGCTGGCGGATGGCGTCATCGACAGCATCGATGTTGTGCTTCACGCTGTTCTCATCAGCAAGCAGACGCTCCACCGTATCGACCAGCGCGACACCCCGCGAGGCATCGGCAGGCTGAGGCGTGTAGGTCGCATCCGATTCATACGAATCAACGGCAAAGTCGAGCGCCTTGAGCGCCTCCTTATAGCGTGCGGCAAGGTCAAGACCCGCCTGCAGTTCGTCGCTCGTGGCGCCCTGCTGCAGCTCCTCCACATGGATGACACCCAACTCGCGGATGTCGCTGATGAACTTGTCATATTCCCCACTGGTGACGAGGAACGTGAGTTTCTTCATGTCTTGTATCATACTGCAACCGCCTCCTTTCCGTTGAGGGCATTCAGCTCCTCTTCTTTCTTCTTCCGTGCCTCTTGCAAGGACTTCAGAATCTTTTGCGAAGACTTGGAGAGGTTCTCCTCATCCTCCATGAATCGCTTGATCTTGCGTATCGCCTCCTGATAGCCCGGAATCTGCACCTTCTCGAAAAGGTTCACCTTCTGGGTGGTTTTGCGACGTGCATGGTCGAGAAGTCCCAACTTGGCAAGCACGAACTCACGTTCCACAGCAGTCTTGGCCAGTCCCTGCAACAGATTGATGCCGTCGAAGTACCATTTCGGAGCCGAAAAGAGTCCGAAGGGCTTCACGTCCAGTTCGATGTTCGTCAGCACAGGCACACGAACGCCCGCCACCTTCTTCACATCGAGCTGCACATCTTTCAGGCTGACCAGCGACGCGTCGAACTCACCCCACAGGGCATACATCGACTCGTAGCCGCCAATCTGCGCTTGCAGTTTCTGCTCCAAGGCTTCCGCTTCCTCCTTGCTGCGCTTCACCTCCAGACGCAACGCCGTCTCCTTGTTCTTGATGATGGGCAAGGTGCGCTGTCGCATCTTCAGGTTCTTCTCAATCTGCTGAAGCGATGTCTTGTTATATTGAAACTTTATCATATTGGAAATTTTAATGAGGAATTAGGAATTAGGAATTAGGAATTGATACCTGCTTTGAGTCTGCATGACATTCAATTCCTCATTCCTAATTCCTCATTCCTCATTCCAGTATACATCGGTGAATTCTTTCTTGATATTGACTTCTTCAAGCTTGAAATATTTCTTGAACAAAGACCATGTAACATCCAGCATCTCAGTCGTGTCAAGGTTGACGTCGATGGCAAGCAGCTTGCCGGCGTACTCCTTGGCAAAGTCGAGACAGCGGTTGTCGTAGTCAGTCAGGTCGAAACCGTTCTCCATCTTCGTCTTGGCATTGGCAGCGTCGGAGTAAAGACGGATGGCAGCGTTCATCACCTGCGAGTGATCCTTGCGAGTCTTCTTACCAGAAACGAGTTGCTTCAGACGAGAGAGTGAACGGAATGGGTCAACGATGACCTTACCGATGTCGGAGTCACGACGCAGATACAACTGACCCTCAGTGATGTAACCGGTATTGTCAGGCACGGCGTGTGTGATGTCGCCACCCGACAGCGTGGTCACAGCGATGATCGTGATGGAACCGCCACCTGCACTCTCCGGGAACTGCACGGCCTTCTCGTAAATTTTTGCCAAGTCGGAATAGAGCGAACCTGGCATGGAGTCCTTCGATGGAATCTGATCCATACGGTTCGACACGATGGAAAGCGAGTCGGCATAAGAAGTCATATCCGTCAGGAGCACCAGCACCGTCTCATGCTTCTCCACGGCGAAGTACTCGGCTGCCGTCAAAGCCATATCCGGCACAAGCAGACGCTCCACAGCAGGGTCTTCGGTCGTGTTCATGAAGGCGATGATGCGGTCGAGCGCACCAGCATTCGAGAATGTATTCTTGAAGAAATAGTAGTCATCGTTGGTCATACCCATACCACCAAGGATGATCTTATCGACCTTGGCACGGAGCGCCACAAGCGCCATCACCTCGTTGAAAGGCTGGTCTGGGTCAGCAAAGAACGGAATCTTCTGACCAGACACCAACGTGTTGTTCAAGTCAATACCGGCAATACCCGTCGCGATCAGCTCAGAGGGTTGCTTACGACGAACAGGATTCACGGATGGACCGCCAATCTCCACTTCCTTGCCTTCAATCTCCGGACCTCCGTCAATAGGATTTCCGTATGCATTGAAAAAGCGTCCGGCCAGTTGCTCACCCACCTTCAAAGATGGAGCCTTGCCCAAGAACACAACTTCAGCATTCGTGGGGATACCACCCGTACCTTCAAACACCTGCAGGGTCACGTCGTCGCCCACAATTTTCACTACCTGAGCTAACTTACCATTGATGGTGGCAAGTTCATCATATCCGACTCCCTTTGCCTTGAGGGAGACAGTGGCCTTCGTTATCTGGCCAATCTTTGTATATATCTTCTGAAAAGCAGTAGCCATAGTCGTTTATGCGGCAAGCATTGCCTTGATTTGTGAAACAAAGTCGTTATATTGTTCGCTCTGGAACTGCGAGTAGTTCATCTGCTTGCAGAGGTTGATGAGTTTACGGAAATAATCCACACACTCCTCGAAGTGCTCGAAGTGGAAGTCCGTCTCGCAGATCTCAGTCACCAAGTCGAGGATGGCCTCCTGACGCTCGATAGAAGTCACGGCATCCACCTCATCAAAAGCATCCTGCTGCAGGAGCACGAAGTCTATGATTTCAGACTTCCAGAACACGATGTGATAATCCACTGGCACACCGTCATCACCCAGAATGTTAATCTGCTCGGCAATCTCCTTACCACGCTGCATGCGGGTCTTCAGTTCAAGCACTTTGGGGATCCACTTGTCATTGATTTTCTTCGAGATATACTCTGCGAACTCAGGATATTCGAGATACTTGGAATAGGAGTCGATGGGGTTCACGGCTGGGTAACGCTTCTTATCGGCACGATCTTGTTCCAGTCCGTAGAAGCAGCGAGCCACCTTCTTCGTATTCTCCGTCACAGGCTCCTTCAGGTTACCACCGGCAGGCGAGACGGTTCCGATGAACGTGATGGAACCAATCTCTCCGTTGTTCAGATACACATAACCTGCACGTCCGTAGAAGTTAGAGATGAGGGCACCCAGGTCCATCGGGAATGCGTCGGGACCAGGCAGTTCCTCCATACGGTTCGACATCTCACGCAGCGCCTGAGCCCAACGTGAAGTGGAGTCTGCCATCAGCAGGACACGCAGACCCATCGAACGATAGTACTCTGCCATCGTCATGGCCGTATAGACGGATGCCTCACGAGCTGCCACTGGCATGTTCGACGTGTTGGCGATGATGATGGTACGCTCCATCAGCTTGCGACCAGTGTGTGGGTCGTCCAGTTCTGGGAACTCCGTAAAGATTTCCACCACCTCGTTGGCACGCTCGCCACAGGCGGCGATAATCACGATGTCGGCCTCAGCCTGCTTCGAGATGGCATGCTGGAGCACCGTCTTACCCGTTCCGAAAGGTCCAGGGATGAAGCCCGTACCACCTTCCACAATAGGATTGAACGTGTCGATAGTGCGCACACCTGTCTCCAAAAGTTTGAAGGGACGTGGCTTCTCCTTATAATTCGTCATGGCGAACTTTACTGGCCAGTGCTGCACCATATCGACCTTCACCTCGGTGCCGTCTGCCTTTTCCAGAACAGCCACCACGTCGTGAATCTTATACTTACCAGCCTTAACGATGCTCTTCACCTTAGCCTTACCTTCCATCTGGAAAGGTGCCATGATTTTCAGTTTCTGCGAGTTCTCTTCCACCTCGCCGAGCCAAGCAGAGGCTTCCACCTCGTCGCCCACCTTGGCGAGAGGCTCGAAATCCCACTCACGCTCCTTATCGAGTGGTTCTGTATATTGACCACGCTTCAGGAAGACACCCTCCATCTTATCGAGGTCATTCTGCAGACCATCATAGTTCTTTGACAGCATGCCAGGACCCAACTGCACTTCGAGCATGTGTCCCGTAAATTCGGCTGGTGCACCAACCTTCAGTCCACGTGTCGATTCGAACACCTGGACATACACGTCATTGCCAACCACCTTGATGACCTCACTCATCAGCTTGTCGCCACCAGTCTCAATGTAGCAGATTTCACCCTGCTTCACAGGTCCATCGACAGCCAGTGTCACCATGTTGGCAATCACGCCACTAACAGTTCCTTTTGTCATATCTTGTTGTTTATTTTGTTCTCGTTATCACGTTATCTCGATGTCACGTTCCTTATTCTTCCATCAAATTACGTACATGTGCCGCTTTTGCAACAAACTCTTCAGGCACACGTGCTTCTCCTCTCAAGTTCTCGATAATTTGTCGGAAAGTCTCCTTGCCCGTCTCCACGTCAAGTTTGTCCCAACGTGCCAGCATGTCGAGTTTACAGAGGTAGGCGAAAACTGCGTCGATGGAGAAGATGTTGAAGAACGTCTTCTCTTCCAGCCAGAGCCACTTGAAAGCATCCATCTTCTTTTCCTTCTCCACAGGGTCTTCACACTCCACAATCTTCATCAAGTCTGCCACATAGTCGTACTCGGCAGTCAAGTTGAAGTCCTTCGTGTTATTGGTGAGAATCATCTCCGTCACCTCGTCCTCGCCTTGGATGTAGTCAGCCACGTTCCAGCCGTTTTTGCGAGCCAAGAACGCTGTAAGTATATTGGTGATGTCGAGGTTGAGCTTGTACCACTGGCGAACCATCTTGTTCGGACAAGTTTCGATGGCATACTGATAGAACTTGTAGAGCATATCATCCTCTGGGAAGTAACCCTCTTTGTCCTTATTATATGCAAACTCACGAGCAAACATACTCATAAAGGCAGGATAACGATGCACATTGAAGTTCATCTCCTTGGCCGAAGTCATCAAATCGACATACTGTTCCATGGTCAGGTTGCCGTCCGTGTCAATCTCCGCCTGTGGATTCTTCAGCAATTTCACGAGGTTGACGCAGTC
This sequence comes from Bacteroidaceae bacterium, assembly GCA_017534815.1. GTDB lineage: Bacteria > Bacteroidota > Bacteroidia > Bacteroidales > Bacteroidaceae > Minthosoma. Next base: position 72,228 of record JAFXVS010000017.1, read on the forward strand.
GTTCTTGAGGAAGAAGTAATAGAGCACCTTCTTGTCACCATCCGACAAGACCGCATCCAGTTCCTCTCTCAAGTCGGCGATGCTGATCCTACGCTTCGTGTCCTCCAGCGAGATGTCGGGCAGACCTGCCATTAAACAATAGTAATTTCCCATACCTTAGAAAATCATATCCACCAACTGTGGGCGCAAGAAATTCTTGAAATATTCCTCAAACTCTGCTTCGCCAAAGTTCACCTTGTAGGAGCCATCAGCAGGAGCCACAGTGAACTGCGTCTTCTTACCATTCACCTCTTCAATCGTCACGCCCTTGTCCAGTAATGCTTTAGCTTTCTTTGCGAAAAGGGTCTTCAGACTTTGGGCATCCTCTGTGGAAATGACGATATCCTCATTAGCGCCCCATTTCTCAGCCAACTTCAGCATGAACTCGTTCATAAAGTCCTTGTCATTAGCCAATCCTGCAGCGGTTTCTTTTACAATCTTGTCGCCCACCACGTCGGCGATTTCGCTCTTCAGTGCATTCAATGCCTGGGCAGCATACATCTTCACCTCACTCTTCATGTTCTCCTCCATGCCCTGTGTATTCTTCTTGGCCGTTGCTTCAATTTCCTCGGCCTGCACCTTGGCGTCAGCCACAATCTGAGCCGCTTTTTCCTGAGCTGCAGCAATGATTTTCTCAGCTTCCGCTTGACCCTTCTCCACTCCATCCTTCAGGAGCTTCTCGGTCAGTTCTTGAATCTTATTTTCCATATATATAATAATGTGTTAATTTTGATTTCTTTGCAAAGGTACAGATAATTTGTGAATTACGTGACTCTCTTTCCTAAAAACTTCTCATTCTTCCAACAAATCTTCTTCAATGCCCACACAATTCACTTGAACAAGCATAAAAATCCACATGCCTATTCTCTCTCACAACTTCAAACAAAAAAAGGCTCAACTTGAACGGTTGAGTCTTTCTCTTTGGAGGTGCGTACCCGATTCGAACGGGTGTACACGGTTTTGCAGACCGTTGACTAAGCCACTCATCCAACGCACCATGTGGGAGTTTTCTGTCGTTTGCGGGTGCAAAGGTAGTGCAAATTTTGGACACTACAAATAAAAGAGGGGATTTTTTTTGCACAAACGTGGTTTTTTGCCTACTTTTGTCACGATTTATGAAAGAAGTCAGAGAGAAAGTACGGAGTTTCATCGGCAAAAACGCCCTTCTGAAGGACAGTGCACGAGTGGTGGTCGGCTTGAGTGGCGGGCCTGATTCGGTGTGTCTGGCGCTGCTGCTGAAGGAACTGGGATATGAGGTGGTGGCAGCTCACTGCAATTTCCATTTGAGGGGCGAGGAGAGCATGAGGGATGAATTGTTTGTGACGGATTTGTGTGTGCAGCAAGGTTGGACACTTAAGAAAACGGACCTCGACACGGAGGCATACGCTCTTCAGCAGGGCATCAGCATTGAGATGGCAGCACGTCATCAGCGCTACGATTGGTTCCGCAAGTTGATGGAAGAAGTGGGAGCTGAGGCTATCGCCGTAGGGCATCATCTGGATGACAACAACGAGACTTTCCTATTGAACCTGTCGAGAGGAACGGGCATCAGGGGTTTGTGCGGAATGTGCCCTAAACAGAACGACATCGTGCGTCCTCTACTCTGCTTGACAAGGAAAGAAATACTGGAGTATCTGGAAGATAAAGGACAGGAGTATGTGACAGACCACACCAATCTGGAGAATCAATTTGCACGGAACAAGGTGCGTCTGGATGTGATGCCGCTGTTGGAAAGCATCAATCAAGGGGCAGCCAAGAACCTGGCTTCAACCATGGAAAATCTGACAGAAGTGGAGAAGGTCTATCGGAAGGCGATGGAAGATGCCATCTGTCAATGCTGCAAGAAAAAGGAGAACGGAGCGGTGGTGATTGACATTGAGCAATTGAGAAGCCAACCCTCCCCTATCTCTGTACTGCACGAAGTGCTTTCACCCATGGGGTTCAATAAGTTGCAACTGAAGGAGATACTGGCATCCATTAGCAAAAGTGGAAAGATGTTTGTAGCTGAAGGCTGGAGAGGCTTGATTGACAGGCAACAGATTGTTGTAGAGCGTGACGTTAACCATAACCAACCTTCTCAACTCTCAACTCTCAACATTCAACCTTCAATTCTCAACCCAACCATCCTTCCTATCGAAGAGGTCATCATCAAGAAAGATCCACACTATGCCTACCTCGATACCGACAAGTTGCATGGAGAACTGACCCTACGCACACCCAGAGAAGGCGACACCTTTGCACCCTTTGGTATGGAAGGCAAGCGGAAACTGCTCAGTGACTTCCTGACCAATCAGAAACTCAGCCGCTTTGAAAAAGAAAGACAACCTCTTCTCATGGATGGTGAAGAGATAGCCTGGGTGGTAGGTCGAAGGAGTTCCGAACTATATCGGGTGGATGATAACACAAAAATAGTCATGTGTCTATATTGTGATAATATCATTGGCATTCCCCCAACTTTCAGAAACAAATAACCTAATAATTAAATAACAAAATAACTTTGGGGGGAAACTTTGATTTCATTATCCTCACAGCACAATTGTTCTTATTGTCAAATGAACTCTCTTTATGAAGATAAAGTGAGATAGGATCAATCCAATTGAGGATAATTGTTGAATATGTCATTTATTTTTCGTACCTTTGCAGCCGAAATCGGATAAGAACCACACATATATGAAGGATATGAAGAGATTTGTGTTGATAGGGATGCTCGCTGTGTTTTGCATGCAGGGAATGGCACAGACGACGAAGACGACAACAACAAAGAAGCCTGCAACGACGAAGACCACGGCGACAAAGAAGCAAACATCATCATCGAAGCAGACAACGACAACCACAGCAACAAAGACGACGACGGACAAGACTGCCTTCAAGGAGAAGACCACGGCAGACAATCAGGCGCAGAAGGAAAGTGTGGCAATGCAACAGACGACTGGTTATCTGTACAACGCTCCCCTGCCCTACATGCCCATGAAGCTGGACGTGCTCTTCGTGGGCAACTCGTTTAGCATCGACACAAGTGCCGCGCTGCCGTCGATTCTGAGTTCGCTGGGCATCACGAACGTGAACGTGTACGTGCTCTATCGCGGCGGATGTTCGATGAAGCAGCACTACGAGTATTTCAAGAGCGGGGAGAAGGTGTATGAGCTGTATCGCTACAACTATCAGGGGGAGCAGCAGCTGGAGAAGGCGACGAGCATCGGCGAGGTGATGCAGCGGTTCCCCTACGACGTGGTGGTGTGGCAGCAGTATTCGCTGGATTCGGGCGATCACAGCACTTATGAGCCCTACCTGTCGAAGCTGATTCAGGCATACAACATCACGAAACTGTCTGCCCGCACGACTTTCGCTTTCAACGAGACTTGGGCATACGCGTCGAACAACAAGAACCTGCCGAAGTACAAGAACCAGAAAAACATGTGGAGGAGCATCTGCACGTCGGTGAGGAAGATGAAGGCGGTGTCAGGCATCGATGTGGTCATCCCTTGCGGCACGGCTGTGCAGAATGCACGAGAGGTGGAAGCGCTGAAGATTGACAACGAACTGACGCGCGACGGCACGCACATCAACTTCTATGCGGGACGTTATCTGCTGGCCTGCACGTTCTTCGAGAGCATCATTGCTCCTTGTCTGAACCGCAGCATCCGTGATGACAACACCGTCTATGGCAAGAGTACAGACATCGGTCAGGTGACCGACACGAACCGGAGACTGTTGCAAAACTGTGCGCGCCTCGCAGTGGCTAACAATTATGAAATCAGCGAGTTCGTGAGAGCAGAATGATGCTTGCATCAATTATGCCGAACCTGAGCTGATTATACAAATCAGCGAGTTCGCAGGGCAGTAAATGTTAAACTACTTTAATAAAAAAACATTTGCGGACGTTTCCTTCGTGATGATAGAAAGGAAAAGAGTAACTTTGCAGCATCTTATTGATAAAGTAACAAATAACATCGACAAAGAAACTGATAAAAATATGAAAAAAATCATTCTCTCTCTGCTTGTGCTGATGGCATCGGTAGCAAGCATCCAGGCGCAAGAACTTTTCAAGACCGTACGTGAAAATGCCACAAAAGTGGTGAACAACCCCGCCGCATCTGACGAGGAAGTCCAGATTAACCAGTTCAAGGTGACTGCCCTGAACTATCTGTCCATGATGGTGCAGAAGCGTGGTCTGAAGAAGGACACTTACTTCTATGACAGTCAGGCGGTGAACATGACTTCGTTCGTGACCGATTTCCAGGTGAATCTGGAGAAGGCACGCAACATCTCTCCTGCCAAGCGTATGGAGGTGCTCAAGATCTACACGGATGCCAGCAAATACAACCCCATGTTTAAGGATACAGACAAGGAGCGTGCCAATGTGTATGTGGATGACAAGAAGACCTTGACTCCTTTCTGCCTCGACACCGACTGGGAAAAGGCATACGACCAAGCTACGACACTGGTAAAGGCCGCGCTGAAGTAAGCATGTATAATGTCAAATCTGAAAAACATTTGGCATTCGAACAAATATGAAGACTATCAGAATCAACCCTGCCGACAATGTGGCTGTCGCCATCGAGGCGCTCAAGGCGGGTGAAACCATTGACATAGAAGGACAGCGCATCACGCTCAACAACGATGTTCCTGCTGGCCATAAGATTCTCCTCTCCGACCTCGTCGAAGGGGAGAATGTCATCAAATACGGCTATCCCATCGGACATCTGAAGGAAAGTCATCAGCAGGGCGACTGGATTTGCCACGATCATATCCAGACGAATCTTGCCGGCTTGCTCGACTATGAATACAAGCCTGTCGGCAAGGAGGAACTGACGAATCCAGCCTACGAGGAATGGTTCCCCAAGGAGCAACTCACATTCCAAGGTTATCGCCGCAAGAATGGCGAGGTGGGCATCCGCAATGAAGTGTGGATTGTACCAACGGTGGGGTGTGTGAACGGCATCGTCAATCAGTTAGCAGAAAGGCTCAGGCAAGAGGCTTCCCAACTCTCAGCCCTCAACGCAGAATGCTCAACTCCCCTGCGCATCGTTGCCTATCCCCACAATTATGGCTGTTCTCAACTCTCTGACGATCACGAGAACACCCGCAAGGTGCTACGCGACCTCGTGCTGCATCCCAATGCCGGTGCCGTACTGGTGGTGGGGCTTGGCTGTGAGAACAATCAGCCCGATCAGTTTGAGCAACTTCTGGGTGACTACGACAAGGAGCGCATCCGTTTCATGGTTACACAGAAAGTGGAGGGCGACGAGGTGGAGGAAGGCATGAAGATGCTGCGTGAACTCTACTGCATAGCCGCCAAGGACAAGCGTGAAGCCATTCCCCTTTCAGAACTCCGTGTGGGTCTGAAGTGTGGAGGCTCTGACGGTTTCTCTGGCATTACAGCCAATCCGCTCTTGGGCGTTTTCAGCGATTTCATCGTTAGTCAAGGTGGAACCACCGTCCTGACCGAAGTGCCGGAGATGTTTGGCGCTGAGACCATTCTGATGAACCGTTGCGAGACACCAGAGCTCTTCCAGCAAACGGTCAAGCTCGTCAATGACTTCAAGCAATACTTCCTGTCACATGGCGAACCAGTGGGCGAGAATCCGTCGCCTGGCAACAAAGCTGGTGGCATCTCCACCCTTGAAGAGAAAGCATTGGGTTGTACGCAGAAATGTGGCAAGAGTGCCGTGAAGGGCGTCTTACCTTACGGAGAGCGTCTCACGACGAAGGGTCTGAACCTTCTTTCCGCTCCAGGCAATGACCTCGTGGCTTCGACTGCGTTGGCATCTTCTGGATGCCACATCGTGCTCTTCACAACGGGTCGAGGCACCCCCTTCGGCACCTTCGTCCCCACCCTCAAAGTGAGCACCAATAGCACCCTCGCCAAGAACAAGCCCACATGGATTGACTTTAATGCTGGCACGATTGTAGAAGGTGAACCGATGATAGAGGTCTTCAGACGTTTCACGCAGAAAGTCATTAAGATAGCCAGCGGAGAACTCACTTGGAATGAAAAGAAGGACTATCAGGAAATCGCCATTTTCAAGAACGGTGTGACATTATAAGAATAGGAAAGCTCAGGTTGTCAATTCTAAAGAAATGAAAGCACTCAGCCCACTCATCGTATTCCTCATCCTCTATCTTGCCACCAGCATCATCGCGCAGGATTTCTACAAGGTGCCCATCGCTGTGGCCTTCCTTGTCAGTGCCATCTACGCGCTGCTGACTGTCAAGGGGACGATGAACCAGCGCATCGGCATCTTTGCCAAAGGTGCAGGCAACCCGACGATGGTGCTGATGCTCGCCATCTTCATTCTGGCTGGGGCTTTTGCGGCATCGGCCAAGACGATGGGAGCGGTGGACGCGACGGTGAATCTCGCGTTGAAATACCTGCCTGAGCAAGCAATCCTGCCTGGCATCTTCCTCGCTTCATGCTTCATCTCCCTCAGTATCGGCACCAGTTGCGGAACCATTGCCGCGCTGACTCCGCTCGCTGTCGGCATTGCCACGCAGTCGGACATCAGCATTCCCCTCATGGTCGGACTCGTGGTGGGCGGTACATACTTTGGCGACAACCTCTCCTTCATCAGCGACACCACCATCGTGGCAACCCAGACACAAGGATGCACCATGCGAGACAAGTTCCGTGTGAACATCCGCATCGTCGCACCCGTCGCCCTCTTGATGCTCATTGTTTACTTCTTCCTCGGCAAAAGCGTCAGCACCCCCACCGATGTGGGCGATGTGAACTTCTGGCTCGTCCTCCCCTACCTTGCGGTAGTCATTCTTGCTATCTGTGGCATGAACGTGCTGCTGACCCTCGGCATCGGCATCCTTCTCACAGGCATCATCGGTATGGTGATGGGAACCTATGACGTGTTCGGTTGGTTTGCAGCAATGAACGAGGGCATGATGGGTATGTCCGAACTCATCATCGTCACTATTCTGGCAGGTGGTATGCTGGAAATCATCCGTCATAACGGCGGCATCGACCTCATCATCAAGGCGCTGACCCGAAACATCCGCAACAAGAGAGGCGGTGAACTCAGCATCGCCGCACTCACCAGTCTGGTGAACGTCTGTACCGCCAACAACACCGTCGCCATCCTCACGACGGGTCCCATAGCCAAGGACATCGCCAAGCGTTTCAAGATTGACCCACGCAAATCCGCTTCCATCCTTGACACCGCCTCCTGCTTCACACAGGGTCTCCTTCCCTACGGCGCACAAGTGCTCATCGCCGCAGGACTTGCTGAGGTGAACCCCATCGCCATCATTCCCAACCTCTACTATCCCATGCTCATCGGGTTAGCGCTCCTTCTGGCGATAGTTTTCAGATACCCACGCAAATACTCATAAAATCCAAACAGACATGAACAGCAAATTCACTCTTAATACACTCATTGCACTCCTCATTTCTCTCCTGACACTCACGGCCTGTGAGCAAGAGACCACATATCACACCTACGAGAACGGGCGTCTCCCTTACATCCTCGATGTGCCCGACAACTGGGAGATGGACGAATCCAGCCCCGTCTTCATCAAGTTCCAGAACGCAGAGCGAACCATTTCCATCAGTTGCGAAATCGGTGAGCACACCCTCATCCCCGACCGTTACTTCAATGCCTTCTACGAATTTCTCTACATGGAGCACGAGGCCGCCATCTACAATCCAGCCAGAATCCAAAAGACCGACAGCCTCTATATCATGAATTGGAAGGAAAATGACAGCACCTTCGTATTCGACGGTTCCAAGCCTATGAACGGCTACCTCTGCGGCATTCAGGTAACCACCACAACCCAGACGCTGGAGGAAGGCTACACCATCTTCCAGCACGTCTTCGAGAGTATCCGTCCCAACCCCAACTTCATCGCCCCCATCACGCAGGAGGACGATGATCTGATGGACTTCTACGAAGACTAAAAATCAACTATTCAAGAAAGATTGAGATTTCCTACCGTCACTTCTCGAAGTGCTGGTAGTCTTTCACTGTGCGCCATGCACCGCCCCAGCGGAACCCGTGCTGAATGAAGAGTCGGTAGCAGAGGTCGTTGGTGTCAATGAAGGTCACAGGCAACTTGCGTCCAGCCGAGCGGTTGGTCGCATAGGGCTTGCCGTTGGCAGGTTCCACCTTGCCGTTGTTCAAGTGGATGTAAGGATTGTACAAAGGATTCACGTCGATGGCCAATCCTTGAGCATGTTTTGAAAGTTTGGTCGTGCCAGAGACGACGCGGAAGTTGAAGCTCGACGTGTTGTCTGCCGCCATGCTGCGTTCATCGTCACCGTCGTATTCGTCGATGAGCACGATGCGCTCCACCTTGTAATTGGCCTCGTATAACTTCCGAAAGATATCCACAAGATCATTGGCGATGGACTTGTTGCAAACGATTTCCCCTAATTGGGTCTTCCCATCAACGTTGCGATGGAGCACCTTCACGTAGCGGAGCGTCGAACGCGGCACCGTGCAGTTCTGCTTGAACGATTTGCCCTGCATGCGACTGAAAACAGCATCGCTGATGGCGCTAACGGTGAAACACGAGTCGATGCCGTATGCTTTGACAGCATCGTCGCTCACAACGGCAGCAGGCGTCCATTTCTTCAGGACTGTCAACTCATCCATTTGAAAAAACGAGCAACAGACAAGGGCGATGATTGATAATAGAATGGCTTTCATATCAGCATCTTCTTACAACACTCCTTTGCTGGAAGGGAGTTGGAACTTGTAGATGTCACGCTTGACGGCCATCTTGATGCTGCGGGCGAGAGCCTTGAAGATTCCTTCGATCTTGTGATGCTCATTGTCGCCATTGGCACGAATGTTGAGATTCATGCGAGCGGCATCACTGAATGACTTGAAGAAGTGGAGGAACATTTCTGTAGGCATATCACCTACCCTCTCGCGGTGGAATTCAGCATTCCAAACGAGCCAAGCACGTCCACCAAAGTCGAGAGCCACCTGACATAGGCAGTCATCCATAGGAAGGGTGTAGCCGTAGGTGTCGGCAGTACCGTTGAGGTCATAGCCGTAGCGTTCGATGCCGCGTTTGTCGCCAAGAGCTTTGGCGATACACTCGCCGAGGGCGATGCCAGTGTCCTCGATGGTGTGGTGTTCATCCACGTTGAGGTCGCCCTTCACATGGATACGAAGGTCGATGGAGCCATGCTTGCCAATCTGCTCAAGCATGTGGTCGAAGAATCCAAGACCTGTCTGGATGTCACACTGACCCGTACCGTCGAGATTGAGGCTGATGTCAATGTCGGTCTCCTTCGTAGTGCGACGAACACTGGCAGTGCGTTCGCCAGCGAAGAGAATCTCTGTAATTTCGTCCCACGTCTGCACGTTGTCGCCAAGGATGAGTGCCTTACAGCCAAGGTTTTCGGCAAGCTTGCGGTCAGTCTCACGGTCGCCAATAACGTAGCTATTGGCAAGGTCATACTCGCCCGTCATATATTTGGTCAGCATGGCGGTGCCAGGCTTGCGGGTCGGCAAGTTGTCGGCGGGGAAAGAGCGGTCGATGAGAATGTCATCAAAAGTGACGCCCTCTCCCTTGAGGGTGTTGAGCATGAGATTGTGCGTAGGCCAAAAGTCTGCCTCAGGATATGCGTCGCTACCCAGCCCGTCTTGGTTGCTGACCATGACGAACTCGAAATCGAGCTTAGTACGGATGAAGTTGAGGTTGCGGATGACGCCTGGCACAAACTGGAACTTCTCGAAGGAGTCAATCTGCTCGTCGGCAGGCTCCACAAGGATGGTGCCGTCGCGGTCGATGAAAAGTGCAGTCTTCATATATCAAGATTGGAAGAATTGTATAATTGAAGAATTGAAATTCGACTGGCTACACGTACTGCCTGAGGGCTGAGAGAAGCTTTGTATTCTCTTCTTTGATGCCGACAGTGATGCGGAGGCAGTCACCACAGAGATGCACGCGGTTGCGGTTGCGCACCACGACGCCTTTCTGCACAAGATATTTGTAGATGCTGTCTGCATCGGTCACCTTGACGAGCACGAAATTGGCGTCAGTGGGATAGACCTTCTTAGTGATAGGCAGCATAGCGAGAGCCTGCATGAGCGTCTGGCGCTCCTCGAGAATCATGGTGATATGGCGTTGCAGAAGCGTCACGTTGCCCAACACTTCCATCGCACGGCGCTGGGTAAGGACGTTGACGTTGTAAGGATACTTCACCTTGTTGTAGAGGCCGATGATATCGGTGCTGGCAAACGCCATGCCAAGACGAATACCAGCAGCGCCCCAAGCCTTAGAGAAAGTAGCAAGGACGATGAGGTTGGGGTATTTGGGCTGGTCGAGGCGGAAAGGACGCTGCGAGGAAAAGTCGCTGTAGGCCTCATCAACAATAACGATGCCCTGAAAGCCTTCGATGACCTTCTCAATCTTCTCACGCTGGAAAGCGTTGCCCGTAGGATTGTTGGGCGAGCAAATGAAGATAATCTTCGTGTTCTCATCGCAGGCGGCAAGCAAGGCGTCGGGGTCGATGTCGTAATGCTCATCGAGAGAAACCTTGCGGTATTCGACATCGTTCACGTCGGCACAAACCTCATACATACCATAAGTGGGGTCGATAGCGACAACATTGTCCTTGCCCGGACGGCAGAAGATGCGGAAGGGAAGGTCGATGGCCTCGTCACTACCGTTGCCAAGGAAGATATTCTCCACGGGCACCTTCTTCATGGGCGAGATGGCCTGCTTCAGCTCTTCCTGCAAGGGGTCTGGATAGCGATTGACACCGTTGGGGAAGGGATTCTCGTTGGCGTCGAGAAAGGCATCCGCCTTCACACCCTTGAACTCGTCACGGGCGCAACTATATGGTTTGAGCGCCCAGATGTTGGGACGCACTAATTCTTGAAGTGGTTTCATAACACATTATATATATTAGATTGTATTGAGACGAACTGTCATGGCGTTCTTGTGAGCATCCAACTGCTCTGCCCCTGCCATCAGTTCGACAGCTCGGCCAATGGAACGGATGCCCTCCGCCGACAGTTCCTGGAAAGTAATCTTGCGGCAGAACGAATCAAGGTTCACACCGCTGTAGGCCTTAGCATAACCAGAGGTAGGAAGCGTGTGGTTGGTGCCCGAAGCATAATCGCCAGCCGACTCACAGGAGTAATTCCCGAGGAAGACACTGCCAGCGTTCACCACCTTGTCGGCAAAGGCAAGATAGTCCTTGACGGCAAGGATGAGATGCTCAGGAGCGTACTCGTTGGTCATCTCCACAACCTCATCCATATCCTTCACGATGATGAGTTTGGAATACTCCAATGATTTCTCTGCCATCTCCTTACGGGGAAGCAACGCCAACTGACGAGCCACCTCGACGTTCACCTGCTCAGCCACCGCCTCGGAAGTGGTAATCATGATGACTTGCGAATCGGCACCATGCTCAGCCTGAGAAAGGAGGTCAGCTGCCACAAAGACAGGATTGGCAGTCTCATCAGCTACGACTGCCACCTCAGAAGGACCAGCAGGCATGTCGATTGCCACGTCGTGCAGGCTCACTTGCTGCTTGGCAGCCATCACAAACTGATTGCCGGGACCGAATATCTTGCTCACCTTGGGTACAGACTCTGTGCCGTATGCCATTGCGCCAATCGCCTGAACACCACCCGCCTTGAAAATCTTGCTGACACCTGCCACCTTGGCCGCCATCAGAATGGATGGATTCACCTTCCCCTCATGGTTGGGAGGCGTACACAACACGATTTCCTTACAGCCCGCAATCTTGGCAGGTGTAGCCAGCATCAGCACAGTCGAGAACAGGGGTGCCGTCCCTCCAGGGATGTAAAGCCCCACCTTCTCAATCGCCACAGACTTCTGCCAGCACACCACGCCGGGAACCGTCTCCACCTTCTCTCCCTCGAACTTCTGAGAGGCGTGGAACTTCTCGATATTAGCATGTGCCAGCAGCAAGGCATCTTTCAAGTCATCAGACACAAGCGTCTCAGCCTCAGCCATCTCTTCATCAGAAACAGCCAAAGAAGCAAGCCGCACCTTGTCGAACTTCTCTTCAAAAGCCTTCACCGCAGAGTCGCCATACTGACGCACTTGGTCAAGCACCGTCTGCACCGTCTCGCGCAGTTCGGAAGCATCACGATGTGGACGCTCTAAAAGCTTGCCCCACTCTGCCTTGCTGGGATATTTAATGATGTTCATCTTTCCAAAATTACAGTATCATCTTTTCAATCGGAGTCACCAATATGCCTTCTGCACCAAGAGACTTCAACTGACCTACAATCTCCCAGAAGTGCTTCTCGTCGAGCACGGCATGAACGGAACACCAGTCCTCGTCAGCCAAAGGAATGATGGTAGGACTTTTCAGGCCTGGCAACACCTTCACGATTTCAGCCAAACGAGCCTTGGGAGCATTCATGCGCACATACTTCTTGTCCTCGGCAATAAGCACCGAATTGATGCGGAAGAGAAGGTCGTCAAGAATGGTCTTCTTCTCCTCATCGAGGTTCTTGTTACCAATGAGCAATGCCTCACTTTGCATCACCACTTCCACCTCCTTCAGGTTGTTGCTGACCAACGTGGAACCCGAACTGACAATATCGAAGATGCCGTCAGCCAATCCAATACCTGGTGCAATTTCCACAGAACCTTGAATGACGTGGATGTCAGTCTTCACACCTTTCTCATCCATGAACTTCTTCAAGATGACCGGATAAGAAGTGGCGATTTTCTTGCCGTTGAACCACTCCACGCCCGGATAGTCAATCGCTTTGGGAATGGCCAATGAGATGCGGCACTTACTGAAGCCCAAACGCTTCACGATGTCAGCGTTCTCATTGCGCTCCACAAACTCATTCTCACCTACGATGCCCACATCGGCCACACCGTCAGCAACGGTCTGAGGAATATCATCATCGCGGAGGAAAAGCACCTCCAATGGAAAGTTTGATGCCTGAACAAGCAACGTGCGCTTGCTTGAACTCACCTTAATACCCGTTTCTTTCAGAAGATCCATAGTATCTTCGAAGAGACGACCTTTTGATTGTACTGCTATACGTAACATATATGTTTCTTGTTTTTTATTTCTATTGATCAATTACTAAACTCTAAATTCTCAGTTGATAGCTCCCTGGAACGTCATGATGGTCTTGTTCGAGGGAATGTAAGTAGCGATAAGAGGACGATGGCGATTAGGCTCATCGTGTCGGAAAAACTCCAAAATAGAGCTGAACGGGTATCGACTCGTGTCGAAGACGATGTAGTCATAATCCCTATACAGCACATCAGTACTGGGCATGTCGCCCAACCTCGAATGGAACACATCATACTTGAAGTGATGCTTCTCCGCTATGCTCTTCATGTCAGCGAGGTTACGCCCATCGCTCACAATCAAGAAATTCTGCTGCTCCACCTTGGGCTTCTTATGCGAATATGCATACACTTTCTGCATGATATACGACATGGCACCCCTCATCATCACCGTCAACGTGATAAACAGCGAGTAGATGGCGCTGTAGTGCGCGAAGTGCTTCTTGAAGAAAATCACCATCGCCTTATGGAAGGCATTCACATATTTCAGCGAGTCCTTCTTTGTGCTCTCACCTTTGTAGTGCAGGATCTGCGTCGGAATGTAGTAATTCTGATAACCAGCCTTCAGCACGCGATAACTCAGATCGATATCCTCACCATACATGAAGAACGCCTCATCCAATAGTCCGACCTTATCCAAAGCCTCCTTGCGAATAAACATGAACGCGCCACTCACAATTTCAATTGGATTGATGGACTGCTTGTTCAGATACTGCATGTAATACCTGCCAAACAGACGGCTCTTGGGAAACAGCGAGCCTAATCCTGTCATCTTGCAGAAAGCCACAAAAGGAGTCGGCACACCTCGACGGGATTCTGGCGCAAAGGAGCCATCCACCTTCAACATTCCCACACCACACATGCCAGCCTGTGGACTCTTGTCCATGAATTCGATGCACTCTCTGAGCGTACGCTCGCCAATGAACGTATCAGGATTCAACAGCAACACATACTCTCCCCTCGCCTCACGCAGTGCTTGGTTGTTAGCACGTGAGAAACCAACATTCTCCTTATTTTCAATATAACGCACCCAAGGAAATCTTCCCTTCAGGTACGAAATCGAGTCATCTGTGCTGTTGTTATCAACCACAAACACTTCACCACCCACACCTGTCAACGCCTTCTCCACGGAGAGCAAGCACTGCTCCAGATAAAAGCGGACATTGTAATTGACTATGACTATGGAGAGTTTCATCTATTCATTATTCACTTCTTCCAAATACGACGCAATCTTTGTCTCAGACGGCCAGCAGTAGATAGTAACCGCCAACGCAATCAAAGTACAAAACACTGCGCTCACGCTGGTGGCGAGGTAATAGACCACCACACCTGACACAGCGGCCACACACAAGATGCCCAACCTCACGACACTCCATATATGATAAGATGCCAATGCCTCATCATTATTCATACGGCGCAATCCTTTGGTGGTGTTCAACGTGAACAGGCGAATGGCCAAAGGAATGCCCACAATCGTCAGCACAATGACAGCGATGTTCAGCCTTAGTTCCTCGGAGGATTGAGGTACCACCCATCCATTCGGAATCACATCCAATTCACCCAACACGACAGCAGCTACAACAATCAGCCACACCACCGCCATCTCTATTCTTAAAATCCTCAACAGTCTTTGTATATATTTTACCATAATCTTTATAATATTCCTATTTCCCTGTAAACGGCACTCTGTTCACCAGCGAACGTCCCAGCGTGACCTCATCCGTGTATTGCAGTTCATCGTTGATGCTCATGCCCCTCGCCAGTACCGTCAATTTCAGATCTGGGTATTTCGACAACTTGCGGTAAATATAGAAATTCGTGGCATCACCCTCCATCGTCGAGCTTAATGCAAAAATCACCTCTTCAATTCCTCCTTTCTCCACACGTTCCGTCAAACTATCTATCTCCAACTGACTCGGCCCCACACCATCCATCGGCGAGATGACGCCACCCAATACATGATAAAGCCCATGATACTGTTGTGTCTGTTCAATGGCCATCACATCCTGCACATTCTCCACCACACAAATGGTGGAATTATCACGGTTCGGATTGGCGCAAATCTGACACACGTCCTCATCACTGATGTTGTGGCACACTTCACAGTAGTGCACTTCGTGACACAAAGTCGAGACAGCATCCGTAAAAGCATCCACCTTGCCGACATCCAGACGCAGCATGTGCAGCACCAGCCGCATCGCCGTTTTACGCCCGACACCAGGCAGTTTCGAAAACTCATCCACAGCACGTTCCAACAATGCTGACGAATACTGCTCATTCATTTCTCTTTCTTTCTTAAATCTGAAATCAGATGCAAAGGTAACACTTTTCCACGGGATGACAAAAAAAAGCACCCGTAAAGTGACTTACGAGCGCATTTGAGTCCATTTTTGAGGCTTAGTTATTTCCTTTTCTTTGAAAAGAAACCAAACATACTGCGGAAAGCCGTCGCCGTCTTATAAGCGGAAATGGCATATCCCACATAGTTCATGACCTTATTGGAAGACTCGAGGAAGATGTTCTCTGGATGGTACACGAAATAATCGGCAACATCATTCTTCAGTCGATCTACACCATAGTCAATCTGTCGTCTGGTGTATTCCTTCTCACTGCGGAGTTCCTCCAGTGAGGCATAGCGCTTTTTTCTGCTCATTCCTCACCTCCTTCCTCTTCATAGTCGTCCAATTCACGGACAAGACTTTCCGCCAACTTCCTGATCTGCTCATCCTTGTGGCTCTTGCTCAACACGTGCTCCGTCACCGTTGGCACATTCAGCAACTGATCACTGAACATCTTCACGAACGGATTCTCAATCAGAGGTTTCTTTAGGAAAAACACCAGCACGATAAAGAGCACCAAGACACCACCCACGATGTAGTAACTCAGCATCTCGTTCTCCGTCCAAAGGGTCAATGCCTTCACCGTTCCTGTGCTCAAGAAGAAGATGGCACTCGTCGCCAAAGCCATCACAACAGCAGCCAACACCACATAAGTGGTCACCACCGTCAGACGCTCTGTCGCCTCCAGACGCAGATATCGCTCCACACGAAAAGCTAACCTGCGGAAGTCATCAGTCACTCTATTGGATGCACCCATGACCAAGACTTATTCGGCATCGAAATCCTCAGCAGGCACACACTCGCGCTTCCTGCCGATATTCTTGATTTCATCCACCAGATTCTCGAAAGACTCCTTGTCCAATTTGATACCACGCTTTTCAAGTGCTTCCTTAATCTTTGCACGCTGGTCTTCACCTTTTTCTGGAGCAAAAAGAAGACCGATTGCCGCTCCCGCGATAGCACCGCCAACAAAAGCAGCTGCCAAAGCAAA
The DNA here is from genome assembly GCA_017534815.1 of Bacteroidaceae bacterium. Lineage (GTDB taxonomy): Bacteria > Bacteroidota > Bacteroidia > Bacteroidales > Bacteroidaceae > Minthosoma. The sequence goes on from JAFXVS010000017.1 coordinate 88,638, forward strand.
ACCATCACCTTTTGTCATAATCGTTAGTCGTTTTATAGGTTGATAAATAATGTGATTACAAGTTGATAAATAATGTTAATTCTAACGTTTTCGGTGGCAAAGATAGGATATTATCCGCAAAAACCAACACATTTTGCAGTGTTTAACTTTTTTTTGCACACTTCTCTTTTGTTATCTGCCAAATATGCCCTAACTTTGTAGCTAATAAATACATTCATTCAATCATCTAATTGTAAATCGAGAAAAGTATGAGAAAAAGTATTTTGATGGGATTAGCACTCGTTGCAGCCCTTGCCTTCGTTTCATGCAAGTCATCTGAAAGCAGTTACAAGAAGGCCTATGAGAAAGCTAAGGCACAAGAGATGGCACAAGCCAAAGTAGCAGACCAGGTGGAAACAGCACCCGTGTCAGTAACCCCTGTTGTCACGACACCTGTCACCACAGCAGCCAACACAGAAAACGACCGTCAGGAACGTCTTACCGTCATGAACGGTGGCACCCTCAAGGCCTTCAACGTTGTTTGCGGTTCATTCAGCAATGTTGACAACGCTAACAACCTGCGCAACACCCTCGTTGGTAAGGGTTATTCCGCACAAGTGGCTCAGAACCCAGAAACAGGCATGTATCGTGTCATCGCTGCATCCTTCGATGACCGTGCCTCTGCAGTTACCTCCCGCGACCAACTTCGTGGAACCTACCCCGATGCTTGGTTACTCTACCGTACATATTAAAAGAATGCAATAGACACAGAAACAATACAGCCGGACGGAACGCATCACGCGTGCCGTCCGGTCTTTCTAAGAACTCATGGAACAACTCATCAAACTAACAGAGGACATTAGCGGCATCGTATGGGGATGGCCCATGATTATCCTGTTGTTAGGTACACATATTTTTCTGACTTTCAGGCTGAAGTTTCCACAACGGAAAATTGGGACGGCGATTCGGCTGTCTGTGAAGAGAGACAAGGACGCAACGGGCGACGTGAGCCAGTTTGGTGCCTTGGCTACTTCATTGGCAGCAACCATCGGCACGGGCAACATCATCGGAGTGGCAACAGCAGTGAGTCTGGGCGGTCCAGGCGCTGTGCTTTGGTGCTGGCTGACGGGCGTGTTCGGCATCGCCACGAAGTACAGTGAAGGTCTGCTGGCCATTAAATACAGGGTAAAGACAGCTAACGGCAAGATGCTGGGCGGTCCGATGTATGCCTTGGAAAGAGGGCTGAAGATGAAGTGGTTAGGTGTGTTGTTCTGTATATTTGCTGCTGTGGCATCGTTTGGCATCGGCAATACGGTACAGGCGAACGCCATCAGTGAAAACCTCTCATTAGTGATGCAGGAATGGATGCAGCCCGACACGACCAAGATGCTGACAGGATTTGTACTGGCAGCCTTAGTCGGTTTTGTGGTGATTGGCGGTGTGAAGAGCATCGCACGCTGGTGTACGGCATTGGTTCCGATGATGGCACTGCTGTATGTGCTGGGCTGTATATATATATTATGTGTAAATTATGCCTATCTGGGCACGGCAGTGTCACTCATCTTCCAAGAGGCATTCTCGCTGAAGGCCGTGGGTGGTGGTACAGCTGGCACGGTGCTGATGGCGGCAGCTCGATATGGTATTGCCCGCGGACTCTTCTCCAACGAATCTGGCATGGGTTCGGCACCTATCGTGGCAGCAGCAGCACAGACGAAGAACCCTGTGCGACAGGCATTGGTGTCATCGACAGGCACCTTCTGGGACACTGTCATCATCTGTGCCATCACAGGCTTGGTCATCGTTTCGAGCATCATCGCCAACCCTGAGATCAGCCAGGAGGATGGTGGTATGCTGACGAAGAAAGCATTCGGAATGATTCCCTATATCGGCACGCCCATCCTGACCTTTGGCATCCTCACTTTTGCGTTCTCCACCATTTTAGGATGGAGCTATTACGGCGAGCGGGCGATGGAGTATCTGGCTGGCAAACGCAGCATCGTGTTCTACCGCATCCTCTACATCCTGCTGGTCTTTGCGGGTTCGACCATGAGTCTAGCGCTGGTGTGGAACTTGGCAGATATCATGAATGCGCTGATGGCTGTGCCCAACCTCATCTCACTGCTGCTCCTATCGGGCGTCATTGCGAAGGAAACACAGCATTATCTTTGGGATAAAAACTTAGACGAAGAGGATAAAGTTTAGAGAGAATAGTTTAGAGTTTAGGGTATAGAGTTAAAGTTAAGGTTTATATATGATACAAGACTTGTGCATCATCATGTTGACGGCAGGCATTACCAGTTTGCTGTTCAAACTCTTCAAGCAACCAGTCGTGCTGGGTTACATCGTGGCAGGCATGTTGGTGGGTCCCCACGTGCTTGGTGAGGCTTGGGTGACGAATGAGGAGAACGTGGAGACATGGGGCGAGATTGGTGTGCTCTTCCTCCTGTTTAGCCTCGGACTGGAGTTCTCTTTCAAGAAACTGCTGAAGGTGGGCAGCACAGCCATTATTGGCGCTGGCGTCATCGTGGTGGGCATGATGGTGGCAGGTATGATGACCGCCTACTTCTTGGGATGGGGCGGCATGAACACCATCTTCCTTGGCGGCATGCTCTGCATGTCATCCACCACCATCGTCTTCAAGGCCATCGAAGAGGCAGGACTCCGCAGCCACCGCTTTGCTGGCGTGTGCTTCGGCATCCTCATCGTCGAAGATCTCTTCGCCGTGGTGCTCATGGTATTGCTCACGTCCATCGCTGTGAAGAACGAGTTTGAAGGCAAAGAACTCCTCTGGCAGATTGGCAAACTGGTCATGTACATCGCCCTGTGGTTCGTACTGGGCATCATCTTCATCCCCACTTTCTTGAAGAAATTCAAGAAGCACCTCAACGATGAGACGCTCACCATCTTCTCCATCGGACTCTGCTTGGGTATGGTGCTTTTGGCCGTCCATGCAGGCTTCAGCAGCGCACTCGGCGCTTTCGTCATGGGCTCAGTCTTGGCCGAGACCATTGATGCAGAACGTATCGAGCATCTGGTGCAACCCATCAAGAACATCTTCGGCGCCATCTTCTTCGTGTCAGTGGGCATGATGATTGACCCTGCCCTCCTGCTCGAATACTGGCTACCCATCACCATCATCACCATCGTTGTCATCATCGGACAGATTCTCTTTGGCAGTTTCGGCACCTTGCTTTCTGGTCAGCCCCTTCGAGTGGCGTTGCAGACAGGCTTCTCACTGGTGCAGATTGGCGAGTTCGCATTCATCATCGCCAACCTCGGACAAAGCCTGAAGGTGACAGACAATAGCCTCTACCCTATCGTTGTGGCCGTCAGTGTCATCACCACCTTCCTCACCCCCTACATTATGAAACTTGCCTACCCCACGCTCTCCTTCCTCGAGAACCACATGAGCAGTGGTACCAAGAAACTGCTTGACAGTTATGTGGAGAAACGGCAGACGGGCATGACAGGACTGAAGGAGCGGAAACCTTCATGGATAGCACAAATAGACAGACTGGTCAAATACCTCTTGCTCAAAATCGCCATGGCGCCAGGCATCAACCAACTGCTGCGCATCTTCAACGAGAACCTCTATGCCCGTGAACGTCTGGCAGAATCCCAGCGAGGGCTCGAACGCGAGGTGGAAGACTCGCTCATCAGCCTTGAGATGAACATCGCCGAGGTAGATGTGCCAGACAATTCCGCCTTTGCCGGCAAAGCACTCAAGGATCTCAACATCCGCAACGTCACAGGAGCCAACATCGTGCGCATCATCCGTGGCGGCGTCAACATCAATATCCCAGGCGGTAACCACCGACTCTATCCTGGCGACCGCATTATCCTCGCTGGTTCCGACACCGATGTCTCCGCATTCCAGAAGATGCTTGAAACCAGTCTTGCCTCCACCGAACAGGATGACAGCACAAACACCAACATCGTACTCGACAACTTCACCATTAATGCAGAATCCCCCCTCTGCGGAAAGAGCATCATCCGTTCAGGCATCCGCGAGAAAGGCAACTGCATCGTCATGGGTCTTATCCGTCCTTCCGAAGACTTCTACACCAATCCAGACCCCAACCTCATCATACAAGAAGATGATATCATCATTGTGGCGGGCGAGGAGCAAAAAATGCACGAATTCTTCGCACAGGCAGCAATCTCCAACCCCAAAATTTGGTCATGATGGGAAAGGCGCTGGAAACATTGGCGCACAACGGGATGAGGGATGATGTCGTAGAATTTCTTGATGTCGCAGTCAGCTGCATAGAGGGTGTCGAGCAGGTGGGCTTTGCGATAGTCCAAGATGATCTTTGCGCCATCGTTGAAGTCGGGAACATGGGCTGGCTGGTCTTGGGAACATCGCACCTTGCGGTAGGAGAGGATGTTCTCGTGCAGGTATCTGTCAAAGTATTGGGTGAGATAGCGACTGGTCGCTGCCTGAATGATCTTGTCGTCCAGTTGTGCATAGACGGACAGGGGTCGGCAGGTCACTTCGAGGGTGCCATCGGCTTGCTTCTCCTGTTTCTTGTCTGTGGAAAATTCGAGTAAGGTGGGTATCATAGATGTATTAGCTGATAAATAAATAATGAAAGAAGGCACTCTGGAGGATTGCGGATTTGATGTTTACATGCATGCCCCAAGGGGCGGATAGTGATAAATGTCGCTATAGGCTCTAACCCGAAGGTCAATCACCCGCCTATGCCTGATGCTCTTTTTTTCATCATATAACCTCTGTCCACGCTGTGTGAACAAACGTCGACCGCGATGCATCTCCAGAGCGCCTTTTCCTTCTTTTTTGCAAAGGTAAGCCTTTTATTTGAATTCCACAATGGGATATCCCTAAATGAGGGGGTTGAGGGGAGTAGAGGTTAGGGAAATGGTTAGGTTAGCCGTAGGAAGCGGGAGGCTTTCCCGGTCGGAGCGGGAAGCCCTGCCGGTCGGAGCGGGAGGCCTTCGCGGTCGGAGCAGGAAAAGTCATTCTCCAATAAGGCACGGTTATTTCTCAGCAGAGGCAGGTTATTTGGCAATAAGCGTACCTTATTCAAGCACAAACGATACGGCGTTTCGTGGACAGCGGTACGGCGTATCAAGGGTAACGAAACGCCGTTTCGTTCAGAAATTCTCATGAGAATTTTCAGGTTTGCCGACGGCAAAGCATCAAAGAGCCGACGGCAAAAGGTAGGAGAGCCGGCGGCAATCTTTGGGAGAGGGGTTGAGGGTCGCCAGTGGGCTCAAAATCGTCAGAATATCGAATCAGAAAATCTTGGTAAGAGAAATGATTTGAGTTTTTTCGCAAAAAGACCTAACACCTACCTTTACATTGGTTAATCCCTTATCAATGAGCACCTTGCAAGAGGTAGGTGTTGTTCCAATACCTACCTAACACCTACCTAACACCTACCTGTCATGAACTTTTTCATCTTGTGCTCGACTTTGGGGACATATTGCAAAATAAGGTACCTGTTAGGTAGGTGTTTCAGCAACACCTACCTCATCGCCAGCCCTTTGTACATCGGGGCTGGAGGCATGCACAGGTAGGTGGGTATATGTTTTTCGAAAAAACTTATTTTCTTGAAAGATTTGATGATTTTGAACCAGATTTTTTGGGGGATTTTGAGCGGAAGCGACCCATGCCTCAAAAACCTTCACTCGAGTCAAATCATCGATTGACTCGAGTCAAATGACAAAATGACTCGAGTGAAGAAAAATCTTGGCTTGACATATAAGTGAAAATGCTATAGGTATAAATTGTGGGCGGGTTTGGAGAAAAGGGGGTATCTTTGTGGCGGATTTCAAAAAAAGGAGGAATATGATACAGAAATTTAGACTTGCGGAACCGAAGATGAAGGATGATGGCATGAAGCAGCGGGCGAAGGAACTGGTGAAGGAGAACAAGGAGTTGACATTGCTGAAGGCTATCAACTGCATCTTGGAACTGGCGGAGGACTCGGAACTGAGCAAGGTGTTCTGGGAGGCTTCGCACGTGTTTACGGACTATGTGGCTGAACGGATGAAGATTTCACCTGTGCAGAGTGTGCTGATGTCGCTGTTCATCGAATCGGGGAGCACTGGACACTCGGCTTCGATTGCGAACATCGCCAGATATACGTCTTGCAGGAATGTGAAAATCATGCAGTATCAGCAGGAGGTGGATGACTTGGTGAAACGGGGATTCGTGCGTCTGTCGCAGAAGAATTACCATCAGGAGAAGATCTATGTCATCCCGTCGGCGCTGCTGGATGCGCTGAACAGGAATGAGGCGCATGAGAAGAGGGTGGCTGTGTGCAGCAACGTGATTGAGCTGTTCCAGAATTTCTTTGAACTGACGCATCTGCGCTATGAGGAGGAGCTGTCCACAGAACTGCTGATGGAGGAGGTGGAGGATCTGATTGAACAGAACAAGGGGCTTCCGTTTGTGAGGGCGCTCTTGGACATGCACATCGATCTGGACGACGAGATGATCATCATGCATCTGTGCCGTCACCTCGTGCTGGACAATGAGGACAGCATAGACATTGACCGGATTTCGTATCTCTTTGATGACAAACGGGAACGGTATAACTTCCGCCGTCTGATGTTTGAAAGGAGGTTCCTCTACAAGGTGAAGTTTGAGAAGCCGGACTGTGAGCAGAGGGCGCACATCTGGCACTCGATGATGCCTCACTTGGACAGGGGCATCACCACAGCATTGGCGTCGCATTATGATTTCAGTGGCGGCCAGATTGAGAACATCGCCAGGAAGTATCATGTGGACTGCATCCTCTATGGGAAAAAGGCCATCGGACAGGAGACGCTGGAGAAATATTGTCAGGAGGAGTGCCTCGCTCAACAGACGACAAGGATCGGGTTTGTGAAATGATGAGGAGGGTGTCGAAAACCACTTTTGTGGCAGCATCAGAAGGAAAGTTTGGGGTTTTCACAGCATTTTTTTGATTTTTCTTTTGTACGGTCGAGTTCTTTTCCGTACCTTTGCAGCGCGAAACCATCGGGGATGACTGGATTTGACAGCAAGCCGAGGTGGTACGTAAGCATGCAGAGAGTCGATGCCCCTCTCTTAAATATCAGACATCAAAGAATTAATTGGCGAAACTCGTTACGCTCTCGCTGCCTAATCGAAGCATAGTAGATATGGCCTAATTCCCTCGCCAGGCGGGGGAACGAGACATCGCCCGGAAAGCCACCCGTCCTGAGGCGTTCCGATCAGCGGTGCCAGAAAATCAGGAATAGTTGACAGCAGCCTCGTGCTATCAATGAAATCTTAGAGGATAAGGATGCAGTTGGTGGTCTTGGTCTTGCTGCATCACGAAAACCAAAGGCAAGAATAAGCATGTAGAAGGCGTATGGCTTCCTTGTTTGGACGAGGGTTCAATCCCCTCCATCTCCACTACGTTACAATGAAGGGTCTTGAACCTTTCATTGTTTTTTTGGCCCCTCCATCTCCACTACGTTACAATGAAGGGTCTTGAACCTTTCATTGTTTTTTTGGCCCCTCCATCTCCACTACTTTTATTTCTGCATCTCCTTCCAAGCGTTCATCAGGGCTTCACGTTCAGCATCATCGGCGGCGCCATACTGCTCGATGAGTTTCTTGGCACGTTTGTAGCTCTTGATCTTCTTGCGGTTGATGAACTTGGAGATGGCGCCCTTCAGGTTCACGTCGTGACCCCATGCCTGCTCCACCACCCTCTGGGGAATGTACTCGCTCCTGCCAAAGATTCGATAGAATTGCTCAAGGCTGTTGCCAAGCACCTGCACCTCCTGCAAGCGGATGCTGCCGTCATCCACAGGAGCGGGCACCTCAACATGACGGCGAGCCAACGCCATATCCATGAAGAGGGAAGGTCTGTCCTGATGGGTGATGCTCATGTCCTTCGCCACGAATGCTGAATCCATGCGCGCCACATCGTCGGCAGTCGGACCTGCATAGAGATACTGGTCATAGTTGAGCACCTGCGTATGTTCATAGCTCTGGATGAAAGCTGGGAAAAACTTCGAGGCCAAGTACGTGCTGTCCTCTGGCTGCATCTCGCCCACAAAACCATAGTTCGCTACATCCTGAATCGCTGCCATCTCCCTGTCCTGCTCAGGCAGACTCTGCCAACCCGCTTCATGGTGGCTGGCATAGGCAAGGAGTTCGGACGTCCTCATTGGCGCATACTCAAAAATCCATAAAGCAAACTGCATCTGCACATTGCATCGCGCCAAATTCCGTTCCTCTGCTGAGAAACCATAGCGGTCGGCCACCTCATTCACCCTGTCTATCGCCACTTGCATCCGCTCCTTCATCTGCGCCACAAACTCAGGGAACTGGTAGCGTTCCTTGTCTGCCGCAAAGTCCTCCTGCGAGTAGAACTGCTGATTGCTGATGTCGTGCAGAAGCAGATTCTCATACTTCGCCGCACTCCCATCCGTCCGTTCATAGCCCTCCACCTTTCCGTTCTTCCCCACTTGGATGACGAGCGTGTCGCCTGGCTCCACATAGAAAGGGATGCGTCGTCCACCTGGGTCAATCTCACCATACAGCGGATGGTAGAGCTCGAAGTCCAGCACCGCCACCCCTTGTCCCATCACCTCCGACCGAACCTTCTTCTCTCCCTTCGTGTAGAGGTCAGTCAGCCAGAAGTACATCAGGCGACCCACGCCCCACTGGTGCCTCACCTCGATGCGCACAGGCTTCGATGGTGGCGGCGCAGCAGCATGGGCAGTCATCCCCCACATCGAGCAGGCGAGCACACAAACCCAGTATGTACGTAGCGTCTTCATCCTATTGTCCTTGAAACGATGCCACAAAGTTACGCCATCTCCCCCACCCTCGCAACTATTTTATTTTTCTTTCACAGACCCCCACCCGCTTTTAAGGTCTTTTAAGTGCGGATGCATGGGCTGATGGGGATGGACAGTCTGAAATTGGTGTAAAACAAAAAAGCCTCGTCAATGACGGGGCTTTTGATGATATGTCAGATGATGCGCATTCAGCATCACTGTGGACGGCTGTAGTTAGGAGCCTCGCTGGTGATGATGACCTCGTGCGGATGGCTCTCCTGCACACCTGCGTTGGTGATGCGGGTGAACTTAGCATTGTGAAGATCCAAGATGCTGGCTGCGCCACAATAGCCCATACCAGAACGGAGACCGCCGACCAGCTGATAGATGACCTCCTGAACGGTGCCCTTGTAAGGAACACGACCTGCGATGCCCTCTGGAACGAGTTTTTTGGCTTCCTTCACGCCACCTTGGAAATAACGGTCTTTGGAGCCGTTCTCCATCGCCTCGAGCGAACCCATGCCACGATAGCTCTTGAACTTACGACCGTTGAAGAGGATAGTCTCGCCTGGAGCCTCTTCAGTACCAGCCACGAGCGAACCCACCATGACAGAGTAGCCGCCTGCTGCAATGGCCTTGACCACGTCGCCAGAGTAGCGAAGGCCACCATCGGCGATGAGTGGAACGCCTGTGCCAGCCAGTGCCTGAGCCACATCATAGACAGCGCTCAACTGAGGAACGCCCACACCAGCCACGACACGAGTGGTGCAGATGGAACCAGGACCGATGCCCACCTTCACAGCGTCAGCACCAGCCTCAACGAGTGCCTTGGCTGCCTCGCCTGTTGCGATGTTGCCCACTACGATGTCCACACCTGGGAACGCAGCCTTCGCTTCACGCACCTTGTCGATGACGCCCTTGGAATGACCATGAGCCGTGTCGATGACGATGGCATCCACACCAGCCTTCACAAGGGCATCCATGCGTTCGAAAGTGTCGGCAGTAACGCCTACGCCTGCTGCCACACGCAGACGTCCCTTGTCGTCCTTGCAGGCATTGGGCTTGTCCTTAGCCTTGGTGATATCCTTATAAGTGATGAGTCCGATGAGCTTGTTGTCAGCGTCCACCACTGGGAGTTTCTCAATCTTATGTTCGAGGAGGATGCGAGAAGCGCTCTCGAGGTCGGCCTGCTGATGGGTGACCACGAGGTTGTCCTTAGTCATCACTTCATCAATCTTCATGGTCAGGTCGGTCTGGAAGCGGAGGTCGCGATTGGTCACGATACCCACGAGGGTGTTGACATCGTCCACCACAGGGATGCCGCCAATGTGGTACTCCTGCATGATGTCGAGCGCATCCTTCACAGTGGAGCCGCGCTTGATGGTGACAGGGTCGTAAATCATACCATTCTCAGCACGCTTCACGATGGCCACCTGACGAGCCTGGTCTTCAATGGACATGTTCTTGTGAATGACGCCGATACCGCCTTCACGTGCGATGGCAATGGCCATAGGAGCCTCTGTGACGGTGTCCATAGCGGCGGTCACGAAAGGAATCTGCAACTCGATGTTGCGTGAAAACTTGGTGGTGAGGGTCACCTCGCGTGGAAGAACCTGCGAATATGCTGGGATGAGCAGCACATCGTCGAACGTCAATCCTTCCTGCACAACTTTATCTTCAATAAATGATGACATAATGATTAGAATTTTCTATATTATACTTTTTACCTTAATTATTCACTTAGTTGGCGAGTTCGCTGATGAACTTGATGCGCACCAGTCGGACATCCTCCTCGTAGATGTCGCCATCGAGGTTGTCGAGCGCCGTGTCGAGGTCGTCAGTGTCGCTGCTGCGGAAGTAGTCATAGATCTCGTCCACCAAATCCTCGTCCATCTCGATGTCCTCGAAATAGTAGTCGATGTTGAGCTTGGTGCCGCTATAAACGATAGCCTCCATCTCATCGAGCAACTCGTCGAAGTCCAAGCCTGTACTCTTGGCGATGTCCTCAAGGCTGACCTTGCGGTCGATGGCCTGAATGATCTTCACCTTAACCTTCGACTTGTTGGCCACTGTCCTGACACGCATATCGGAGGGTCGAGTGATGTCGTTCTCCTCGCAATGATGCTGGATGAGTTTGCAGAACTCTGCACCATAACGCTTGGCCTTGCCTGCACCCACACCAGGGATGTTCTGAAGCTCCTCCTCCGTAACGGGATAGAGGGTGGCCATCGATTCGAGCGATGTATCCTGGAACACCACGTATGGAGGCACATCGTACTTCTTGGCAATCTTCTTGCGCAGGTCGAGGAGCATGTTGTAGAGCGTCTCATCAGCCACGCCTGTACCACCTTGGTCAGAACTATCGTCGAAGTCACCATCGAAGTCATTGTTCTCGACCACCATAAAAGGCACAGGCTTCTTGATGAATTTCTTACCTGCCTTGGTGACCTTGAGTGACCCATAAGATTCCACCTCCTTGTCGATGTAGCCGTCAAGGCTGGCCTGGATGAAGATGGCTTCCCACATGGTGGTCTCCACATCAGCTCCTGCTCCAAACTGCTCCAGCCGATCGTGCTTGTGGCTCAGGATTTTCTCGTTCTCCTCGCCACGCAAGATGCTGACGATATATTCCTTGCGGAAGTTCTCCTTGACCGCCAAGATGGTCTGCAGCGCCAGCAGGAGGTTCTCCTTCTGGTCTGTCTTGGTCTTAGGATGCAGACAGTTGTCGCAGTTTCCGCAGTTTTCCTTGTCATATTCCTCGCCAAAGTAGTGGAGCAGCATCTTGCGACGACACACTGAAGACTCGCAATAGGCCGCCGTCTCGCTCAAGAGATGCGTGCCGATGTCCTTCTCAGCTGGTGTCTTGTCCTTCATGAACTTCTCCAGTTTCTCCAAGTCCTTATGGCAGTAGTAGGTGATGCACTTGCCCTCTCCCCCATCGCGTCCTGCACGACCCGTCTCCTGATAGTAACCTTCAAGGCTCTTGGGAATGTCGTAGTGGATGACATAGCGCACATCAGGCTTGTCGATGCCCATACCAAAGGCTATAGTGGCCACGATGACATCCACACGTTCCATGATGAAGTCATCCTGGGTCTCAGTGCGGTCTTTGTTGTCCATACCAGCATGGTAGTAGGCAGCCTTGATGTTGTTGGCACGCAGCACCTCTGCCAGATCCTCCACCTTCTTGCGGCTCAAGCAATAGATGATGCCGCTCTTGTTGGGATGCTGCTTGATGAACTTGATGATGTCCTTCTCCACGTCTGCCGTCTTCTGACGCACCTCATAGTAGAGGTTCTGACGGTTGAAGGAGGACTTAAAGTCTTTGGCTTCGAGGATGCCGAGGCTCTTCTTGATATCGTTGCGCACCTTGTCTGTCGCTGTAGCCGTCAAGGCAATGACTGGTGCATCGTAAATCTTGGCTGCTGCCTCACGGATGGCTTCATCAGAAGGCAACTCAGGCAATGCCTGTACGGATGGCTCATCAGCCATACGTTCTCTCAAGGCCTTTGAATCACGGCGGATGGCTGGCATGATTTCCAAGAGCGCATCCACAAACTTCGCATCGAGACGAGGACACTTATCAGATTTCTCCTTGATCTTTTCCTTCATCTCCGCCATGAAAGCGATGACCTCAGCCAATCCCTTCACGCTGGCCTCCAAGGCCTCCAACTCCCCTTCCACCACACGGTCAGGGAACTGCTTGAATTCCTTGCTCTTTTCCTCAAACTTGACTTTCCTTGCCCTGTAGGCATCGGTGAGTCCTTTGATAGCCGACCACTTGTCCTTAGGCAGGAAGAGTTCCACGATGGGTGCCATCGCAATCCAGTTGATGACAGGACGAATACGACGGTATTCAGGACGGAAATCGTGTCCCCACTCAGAGATACAGTGAGCCTCGTCGATGGCATAGAAAGAGATGTTGACCTGTCTGAGGAACTCGACGTTCTCTTCCTTGGTCAACGACTCAGGCGCCACGTAGAGCATCTTGGTCTTGCCCGACATGACATCAGCCTTCACCTGGTCGATGTTGGCCTTGCTCAACGAAGAATTGATGAAATGCGCCACGCTGTCCTCCTCGCTGATGTGCTTGATGGCATCCACCTGATTCTTCATCAAGGCAATCAACGGCGAAATCACAATGGCAGTTCCCTCCATCAACAATGCCGGCAACTGGTAGCACATAGACTTACCGCCACCGGTTGGCATCAGCACAAAGGTGTCTTTACGGCTAAGAAGGTTCTTGATGATGGCCTCTTGGTCGCCCTTGAACGTGTCAAAGCCAAAGTAATATTTCAGCGCCTGCTGGAGTGTCGCGAATTTCTTCATTAGATGTTAGAAAATTAGATGTTAGAGAGCATTTTTTATTGCGGGACAGTTCGCATTCTACCACAAAGGTAGGATTCTGTTTTGTATTCTCAAAGAAAAACACAAAAAAGTGTTGTTTTTTTAAGAAAAAATCACGTTTATTTGTCTTCTGTGCTTTCTTTTAGCACCGCCATGTTAGCATTTTCCACTTGCTGGCGTGCAAAATCGAGCGTGACCACATATTCCTTTGTGTCGGTTGACGGCACCTCAAACATGGGCTTCATCATGATGACCTCGATGAGGGAGCGCAAACCACGTGCGCCCAACTTGAACTCGATGGCCTTGTCCACCACATAGTCGAGCACGCCATCCTCGAAAGTCAGCTTCACCCCATCAATCTCAAACATCTTCTTGTACTGCTTGATGATGGAGTTCTTCGGCTCTGTCAAGATGGAGCGTAAAGCCTTGCGGTCAAGAGGTTCGAGGTGGGTCAAGATAGGCAGACGACCGATGATTTCTGGAATCAGTCCAAAAGATTTCAAGTCCATCGGGGCGATGTACTGCATCATGTTCGACTTGTCAAGCTTAGCCACATTACGGGCAGCATCGAAGCCAACCACATGGGTGTTCAGACGTTGGGCAATGCGCTTCTCGATACCGTCGAAGGCACCTCCACAGATAAAGAGGATGTTCCTCGTATCGACCTGAACGAATTGCTGTTCTGGGTGCTTTCTGCCACCCTGAGGCGGCACATTCACGATGCTACCCTCCAGCAGCTTCAGCAAGCCCTGCTGCACACCCTCACCACTCACATCACGCGTGATGCTGGGGTTATCGCCCTTGCGGGCAATCTTGTCTATCTCGTCAATAAACACAATTCCCTTCTCTGCCTGCTTCACGTCACCATCGGCAGCCTGCAACAGACGTGCCAGAAGGCTTTCCACATCCTCGCCCACATAACCAGCTTCAGTCAGCACCGTTGCATCGACAATGGCAAAAGGCACCAAAAGCATCTTCGCGATGGTCTTTGCCAGCAGCGTCTTACCTGTACCTGTGCTGCCCACCATGATGATGTTCGACTTCTCCAGTTCCACATCGTCCGTCTCATCCTGATGGTTCAGACGCTTATAGTGGTTATAGACAGCCACAGAAAGTGCCACCTTGGCAGCATCCTGACCAATCACATACTTGTCCAGGTACGCCTTGATTTCCTGAGGTTTCGGCAAGTTCGTCAGCTTTTTGTTCTGACTTTTCTTTGCTCGAGTCTCCTTCACGATTCTGCTCGCCTGCTCCACACATTCCTCACAGATATAGCCATCAAGGCTATAAATCAGAAGACCGGTATCCTTCTCCGACCTACCACAAAACGAGCACTTATTCAATTTTGCCACTTTGAATTCCTTATTATTATATAATGTGTACTCTACACTCTATACTCTATACTCTAAACTCTAAACCCTAAACTCTATCCCTTTCTCACCAGAACTTCATCCACCATACCATACTCCTTGGCCTCTTCGGCTGTCATCCAGTAGTCGCGGTCACTGTCTGCCCACACCTTATCGAAGGGCTGGTGACTGTGGTCGCTGATGATGGTGTAGAGTTCCTTCTTCAACTTCTGAATCTCACGAGCCGTGATCTCGATGTCGCTGGCCTGACCCTGCGCACCACCCATCGGCTGGTGAATCATGATGCGACTGTGAGGCAATGCACTGCGCTTGCCCTCCTTGCCTGCCACCAGAAGCACGGCAGCCATCGAGGCAGCCATACCTGTGCAGATGGTCTGCACGTCGCTGTTGATGAACTGCATGGTGTCATAGATGCCCAAACCTGCATACACGCTGCCACCAGGTGAGTTGATGTAGATGCTGATGTCCTTGGCATTATCGACGCTGTCCAAGTACAACATCTGCGCCTGAAGCACGTTCGCTGTGTAATCATTCACTTCTGTGCCCAGAAAAATAATTCTGTCCATCATCAAACGTGAGAAAACGTCCAGCTGAGTGACATTCAACTGTCTTTCTTCCAAGATGTAGGGGTTCAAATAACCTGCCTGAGATTTGATGACATCATCAAGCACCATACTGCTCATTCCCAAATGCTTAGTAGCATATTTCTGAAAGTCTTTTATCATAAAAACCGTGTGTTATAATCGTTTTGAATTGCGAAGTTACGAAAAAAGTGGCAAGAACCAAAATTCTCGCCACTTTTTTTATAAATATTTTTTATCTTGCTTCAATTATTGCTCAAAAGACTTGTTGAAATCCTCTGCGCTGACAGTTTTCTCATTCAGCGTCACCTTCTCCTTGAGCGCCACACCCAGTTTCACCTCAATGCAGCGGTCGATGAGGTTATCCACCGTCTCGCGCTTCTTCAGCATCTCCTTCACTGAGTTCTCCAAATACTCGTCTGGGATGTTCAGCATACCATACTGAGCGAACTGCATGCGAGTCACCTCCTTGGCCATCTCCTTCACATCTTCGTCGTTCACCTCAATCTTGTTCTGCTCAACAAGCTGCTCCTTGATGAGGTGCCAAGTCAACTCCTCGATGCTCTTGTCGAACTGAGCGTCCACCTTTGCCTGATCGCCCGTGTTGGCAAGAAGAATCTTCTTCAACTTCTCCTCTGGGAACTCCAGCTTGCCCACCTTCTCAGTCACGTACTTACGTACATCGAGCAAGAACTTGTAGTCGCTGTCCTTCTTGAACTGACCTGCAATCAGCTCCTTCACCTTCGCACGGAACTCGTCCTCTGTCTTCACCTCACCACCAGGGAACACAGTGTCGAACAACTCCTGATTGAAAGGACCTGGCACGAAGCGGGTGATCTCAGTAATCTGGAAGTTGAACTCGCCCTTGTGGTTCAGCGCGTCAGCCTTCTCCACTTTCAGGAGAAAAGTCAGCTCAGCCTCGTTATTGTCGTATGCCACAGATGGGTTGAAGGTCACGATGTCGTTGGTCTTCACACCATCGAAGAGTTTCTTCTGATCATCGTTCTTGAAGTACTTAGGCAACATCACCACATCCTCAGCCGTCACAGGAGCCTCCACATCCAACTCTGTGATGACACCCTTAATCATATCGTTGTCCTCGTAAGAATCCACCTTCTCATACTTGCCACCACGCTGGCGGTACATATCCACCTGGTTCTCCACCATCTGGTCAGTCACCTCCACGTTGTAATAGTCAACCTTATCCTTCTTCGTCAGCGACACCTCAAACTCAGGTGCGATGGCCAAGTCGAACTTGAAGGTGAACGACTCACCCTCCTTCAGCACAACCTTGTTGTTATCCTCAGTGGGCAGAGGTTCGCCCAGCATCTGAACCTTATTGTCACGAATATAACCGAAAAGACCATCCTGAAGAATCTTGTTCACCTCCTCAGCGAGGATGCTTTCGCCAAACTGCTTCTTGATCAAGCCAACTGGCACCATTCCTGGACGGAAGCCAGGCATGTTCATTTTCTTCTTTGCGTCCTTGATAGCCTTCTCATACTTCTCCGTATAGTCGGCAGGTTCCACCACGGCTGTCATCACCGCGTTCACCTTGTCAATGTTCTCTAATGAAATGTTCATATTTTTACCTTAAATTATTGAGTTTCTTTTAAATCGGGTGCAAAGGTACGAAAAAAAAGTGAATAGTGAATAGTGAATAGTGAAAAAAATGCCACCACAGCAGAAAGTAGTAACGAAAAGCACAAAAAAGGAGGCCCCCGCTGATTGCAAGAGCCTCCCTTCAGTTCATATCGGATTAGAAATCCCAAATACTGCCATTCTCGAAGTCATCAAAGATTTCATCTTCGAGATCAAGTCTTCTGGAACCTGCCTTAATCGTGCCATTTCCAAGGCCACTTGTGCCACCTTTACTAGTTATGGATTCACAAATGAGGCTTGTGGATACAGTCTTATGCATCTTCATGGTTGGAGCCATATATTTTTTCTTCATAATCTTATTCATGTTTTTAATTGAACAATCATTTTTGTTAGTCACAGATATTTACTTCATCAGCACCTTCTTACCATTGATGATAGCGATGCCCTTGTAGTCAGGTCCTACCACTTGACCAGCCAAGTTGTAGATAAGGCCATCAGCAATCTCTACGTCTTCGATTTCAGCGATACCTGTAGCCTCACCGCCTTCGAATGTAACAGAGAGAACACGTGAACCAGCAGCTGCTGGAACATTGAAGTATGCACGAGTGCCATCTATCTCAACATTATTTGAATCGACAAGATAAAGATCGCCATTATACAGGATGTAGTTGCCAGCATTCTGTGCGATTGGACTTTCTACAGTATAATTACCAATCATAGAGATACCTTCACCGGCATACACAGGATTAGCATTATCAGATGCCACAAGCGTGCGATTTTCAATCTCAAATTCCTTAGCAAGAGCAGCTGGTATTTTAAGGATGCAAGGTTGATTAGGTGCAATACCAGACCTTTCTGCGAAGGTTATTTTGGGCACACTTGCATCAAAAGCACTTACCACATAAACCTTAGCACCCTCACCAAAGTTAGCTTCTACTTCATCCTGAGTCATGCTGAATGGCAGTACAAGGGAATTGTAACCTTTATTAAACGTACGCGTGAGAGTTACAGCACCTGCGCCACTCTGAGTATAATCGTAATTAGCCGCTTCATTAACTACAAACGTCTGTGCAGGAACCTTATAGAGCTCTACATAGCCCATACCCATCCAACGATACTGGTTGCCTTCGAGAGCCTTCAAACCGATCTTCACCTCTTTTTCTTCACTGTTGACAAATGAAATGGAAGCCTCTGCAAGTTTATTAGGTTCGGAAACAATCTTCGAGCCTTGAGTCTCATTTGCATAGAAGTAAACTTGATTATTTGTTGCACCTTCAACACCATTTGCATCTGCAAATGCCCAGCACGTCATTTCATAGGTACCTACAGGAAGAGTCACTTTCTGATAAACAGTAAATTCATTTGTAGCAACAGCTGTTTCAGTCCAAAATTCAAAGGTCGCGTTTTTAGCACCACTGGTTGCATTTCTATTAACTTTTGGCTCATGCCATGCATCTCCAGAATAATCACAGTACCATCCTTCTGGTTTAGAACCATTTGCAAAACCATCAAGATTAGGATTAGTCAGCATAAAGGTGCAGTCAAACTTGGCATTATCACCCACAGGATTAGCAGCACCAACGTATGTTGTCATAGCAGCCTTCAAGGCTGAAGTAGCTGACTCAAGGGCTGCAACAGTTGTCGCAGATTCTGCAGCGCCTTCCTGAGTGGTGATAGCTGTGGTGAATGTGCCATTTGCGGCTTCATCATCATTGTCAACTACTTTAAGAGTATTGGCGGATGCTTTTAATGTATTGAACTCTGCATATGCAGCAACAAATTGGGGAGCTGTGGTGTTCTGGATAGCGTTAACTGCAGAAATAGCCTCCGTATATGCTGCAGCTGAATTATAACTCTTCTCATAACTATCTGCCTCGCCCTTCAACATTGTTTTAACAGCATCACTCAGAGCCATACCATCAATAGCAGTCTTCACACTATTGATAACAGCTGTTAAGTCTGCAGCGAAGCCGGAAAGGTCATCACCTGCATAATAAAGGCGGAAATTATCGAAAAGAATCCATGCACTAGCACCACTTACCGCATCACGGAAACCGAATTTAAGTAAGCCACTTTCATCTGCGGCAGCAGCCACTTCATTCTCATAGAATTTTACTTCATCTTCATAGTCCTCATCAAAATATTCACGTGCACCAGCCATGCTATTTGGCACAAATTTGCTTGTAGCAATTTCTGAATCACCCGTCCAGTCTCCTGGATTATACAGTCGGGTTGCAGAGTATTCTGATACAATATTTTTAATTTTCTGTGCCTTTGCATTAACATAAATCTCGGAAGTCACATTCTTTGTCTTGTCCTCAGAATCTCCGTATGCAGAATAAACAGAGCCGATTTCACCAGGACGTTGGAAAGCTTGAACTTTCAACTTGAAGCTCTTTCCTACAGGGAGATCTGTCAAGGTTTGAGATATATCAAACTTTGCTTGATAGAATTCTCCACAAGAATTAGATGTGCTATATGAATGCCATGTGCTATTATTACCATCATAAGCAGCATACTCCTTTATTGTCCACCCATTATCAAGATTGCTATCAAATCCTGCATTAGTGATGAATGCTGTAATGTCAATGTTTTGGTTATCCTTCAAAGTTACATTGCCCAAAAATGCAAAAGCAGCTTTGCGTACATTGTCTGTTTGTACACCAATAGTAGCGGCAGTAGCTGTAAGCACGGCTTCATCAGCAGTTGCTATTACTCCTTCAAGGGTACTTACAGCAGTACCTGGATCTGTATAAGCACTCGTCTGAGCCTTTACTCCATTAGCTTTTGACTTCATAGCAAAATAAGCATCGTAATTCGCCTTCGCATTAATAAATGCATTTGTCGCATTTGTAAGCGCCATAGTTGCTGATGAATATAAATCCATATCATCTCCTGTGACGTTTCCATAACTGCTAATAGCATCGGTAAGATCTGTGTTTTCTTTACCTATCACATTTACATAAGCGGCATTATCTTTGGCTCCATTGGCTGCTGCAAGAGCACTGGAATATAAAGTTTTAATTTCTGTTAAATCATTGCATGTGTAAATAAGGGACTTTATCTGGATAGCATGCCATTCTGTTTGATTAGCCTTGTCTATCTCATAACTGAGTTTAAGATTTCCATTATCACCAACAACAACACCACTCAGCGAGTAGATGCCAGGACCATCGGCAGGATAACCAGGACCACGACGAGCATTTATCCATTCTGAAACGGTGGTTGCACCTTCAGCCTTCACATATCCAACATCACCTGCATCATTCTGGAGGGTAGCGCCGTTATTATTCCATTCGTTCTGAGAATAAGCATAAACAACAACTTCGTATGTTCCCTTTTTCAGACCTTTAACCGTCTGTGATATTACAGTCCCTGCAGCAGAAGTACCATATCGTGCAGCCATTCCAGTACTTCTACCATCATCAGTGGTAACTGAACCTTGTAAACCATCACCAGAATCAATCCAATCAGGGTTGGATTCATTCTTCGCTGCTTTTACACCCACCTTATTTGTCACATCCTCAAAATATGTGTTCTTCAAAATCTTCACGTTATCGACAAAAAGGTGAGGCATAGCAGCACCACCTCCAGGACCGACATAGCCCATAGAAATTACACCAGCTGTTTCTTCTGTCAATTGGAAGGTTACAGCAATGGTTGACCACTGACCAATCGCAAAAGTCTTGCTGGGAGCATAATAGGCTGCTCCGCTATTTGGTTTGAAGCCGAAAAGATTTGTCGTTATAAACTTACCACTTCCATTATTAACTGTAGCATTGTAAACTTTGAATCGCAAGGTATAACTACCTGCAGGCAACGTCACGCTTTGTGTATAACAAATCTTACCGCCCCATACTGCGCACAGACCTGCAGCATTTCCTGTATTTCCGTTAGGATCAGTAGCAGGAGCAGTATTTCCTGCACCTGCGAGCCAAGGTGTACCACCATAAGCAAAAAGAGCACCTGCCAATTTAGAATTGGGATAGTCTTCGACCGTTTCACCTTCACTGGCATCAGTCCAACCACTTATAGCCTGAGCACCATAATAAGAGGTTCCATTACCAGACATGTCCTTACCATAAGTACAAACATCGTCGTCAATTGGTGTACCTGCAGAGAAGTTCGCATTCGTCAGATACGTACTTGTCACATCCGTTTGTGCGGAAGAATTACCCCCCCCCACCAAACACTGCAGCGAATAAAGTTACCGCTGCCAAAAGTAGTTTTCGTTTCATTTAGTTAATAAATTTAGTTAATAATTAAAATTAAAATTAAAATATTTGATATTAGTGTATTCAAAAGCATGTTCTTCATCCACACGTATTTCGGGTGTAAAGTTACGAATTATTTTGGAAACCCAAAAACAATTTATCGAAAAAATGCCGAAAAAGGCATAATTGACGATATTTTCTGCGTTTTTCACAAATTATTTTAAGTTTCAGGAAAGTGTCAACATGTTCAGGAAAACGACTTGCGTTACAGCGTTACAGTGTTACAGTTAAAAACTACGATACCTAAAAGTCAAAATTAAATCCTATATTTATATATATATATATATA
>JAFXVS010000018.1 GCA_017534815.1 Bacteroidaceae bacterium
AAGTCCTGCATGCCGTTAATCAGTTCCTCCACATTCTCCTGACGTGAGAGGTTCTCAGGCGTAGAGTCCTGATAGATGTCAGCGATGATGCCGCTCTGCTTCACAATCATCGTACCTATCTGATTGGCAGGAAGTGTCCGCGCTTGCTCAATGAACGAGACTATCATCTCGCGGAACTTCTCTATCTTCGTCAGCGTCCCCTTGTTCACGCCCAGTCCGTATTGTTCGGGACTGTTGATGACGCTCCACAGACTCACCTCATGATGCGTTGCCGTCTCCAATATCTTCGCCACTGTCGTCTGTCCAATACCACGCGACGGATAGTTGATGACCCGCTTGAACGCCTCCTCGTCATTGGGATTCACCGCCATGCGGAAATAGGCAATCACATCCTTGATTTCCTTGCGTTGATAGAAGGATAGACCTCCATAGATGCGGTAAGGCAATGCTTCCTTGCGCATCGTGTCCTCAAACACGCGGCTCTGTGCATTCGTCCTGTAAAGAATGGCGAAGTCGCTGTATTCGCATCCCTCTCTCCGCTTGATGCTGCGGATGGCATTTACCACCATCTTTGCCTCCTCAATGTCCGAATGTGTGTCCAGCACATGCAGCTTCTCTCCTCGGTCATTCTCCGAGAAGATATCCTTTTGTATTTGATGGCTATTCTTCTTGATCAGACTATTCGCAGCCTCCACAATGTTCTGCGTCGAACGATAATTCCGCTCCAGCTTGAACAGCTTTGATCCATCATATATCTTTTGGAAAGTCAGTATGTTATCAATATTCGCTCCACGAAAACTATAGATGCTCTGCGCATCATCTCCCACCACACAAACATGCTGATGCTGTCGCGTCAACTGCCACACAATCCGATGCTGGGCATAGTTCGTGTCCTGATACTCATCCACCAACACATAACGGAAACGCTGCTCCCATTTCGCCAGCACATCGGGGTGCTTCTCAAACAAGAGATAGGTGTAAAGCAGGATATCGTCGAAGTCCATCGCATCGCTTTGGCGACATCTGCTGCTGTAACGTTGGAATATCTGACCCAATGCCGCCATGTTGTGCCGAGCGTCATTATGTGCATTCGCCAGATTCGAGACATACTGTTCAGCCGTCACCAACTGGTTCTTCGCATTGCTGATGACACCCAGCACCGTGCCGGACTTATAATTCTTGTCGTCCAGCTCCATCTCCTTAATGATGGACTTGACCAAACTCTTACTGTCAGCAGCGTCATAAATCGTGAAGTTCGACGAGAAGCCAATCTTCTCATGCTCTTGACGCAGAATACGAAGAAAGATGCTGTGGAACGTACCCATCCACAACATCCGCGCATAATCCACACCTACAATCTTTGCGATGCGGTCTTTCATCTCACCCGCCGCCTTGTTCGTGAACGTCAATGCCAAAATTGACCAAGGCTGATACCCATGTTCCATCAGGTAGGCAATCTTGTAGGTCAGCACCCTTGTCTTGCCTGACCCTGCTCCAGCAATCACCAACGAAGGACCCTCACAATACTCTACAGCCGCCCGTTGTGGTGGGTTGAACGTATCTAAATAATTATTCATTCTTTCTTAAACACCGACACCTTCGGCATCTTCACATATTTTCCCTTGTCAGTCGTCTTCATCACCTGATCGCCCACCAAACGCATTTCCATCGTATTCTCGTCTGTGAGACGAAACTCCACATCCTGCGCATCATAGCCAATGTCACTCACCATCCTCACCACGACCTTGTTGTCCTTCACTTCCTTCACCTTCAGAATCACCCACGTGCCGTTCAGATCACCCTTCACATAGCCATACGTGTCCTCCCCCTCAAAGTCCTTCAGGGGGATCTTCTTCTCCACCAAATTGATGACCATTGAGGCCTTCAACGCCTCACACTGCCACATGCCGGTAAACTGCTGTTGCGCCCAGCCACTTACTGCCGTCAGCGCTACACTCAATGCCAAAAGAAATCTTTTCATCGTGCTTCTGTTTTAATTTTGCGACAAAGGTACGATTTTTTTCATAATTCTTCGTAACTTTGCCGCTCAAATTCTTTTCTCATGGATAAATACAAACTCATAGCCGTAGATTTGGACGGCACATTGGTGAGAAGTGACCAAAGCATTTCACCACGCACCATCGACACGCTCGTGCAAGTGCAACAGAGCGGTGTCAAGATGGCTGTGGCTTCCGGACGCCCCACATTCGGCACAGCACATGTGGCAGATGCGTTGCGGTTGGCAGACTTCGGAGGCTATGTGATGAGTTACAACGGTGGTGAGATTTACGATTGGGGAACGAAGACGCGACTGCATGCACAGACTTTGGACGAAGACATTATACCATATATATATATGTACGCGAGGGAACACGGCATGCCCATCATGACCTACATCGGCAAAGAGGTGGTGAGCGAGGTGGAGAATAATGAATACATCAACTATTCCGTAATGCGCAACCGCATGACCCTCAGGAAGGTGGAAGACTTCGTGGCTACGGCACAAGGAGTTGGCATCGTTAAGTGCATCATCGTAGGTGACCCTACCCTGCTGCCTGCTTTGGAGATTGAGATGCAGGAAACCTTGAAGGGAAAAGCTGGCGTCTTCCGTAGCGAGCCTTTCTTTCTCGAGATTGTTCCTGTCGGCATCGACAAAGCCAAAGGACTCTCCATTCTTCTCAACAAAATCGGCATGCAACCATCAGAGCTCATCGCCTTTGGCGACGGCTACAACGACATTCCCATGCTCCAATTCGCAGGACTGGGCGTAGCGATGGGAAATGCTGCCGAAGAGATACAAAAAGCCGCCGACATGGTTGCACAGAGCAACGATGACGACGGCATAGCAGTCTTGCTTGAGAAACTTATTCTTCGTCCTCAGGATAAGCCTTGTTGATGGCGGTGAGGGCATTGAGCGTCTTGGGGAATCCGATGTATGGAAGCATACCCGTCAGCACAGCCACCATTTCTTTCTTGCTAATCTGCATGTTCTTGCAACCGAAACCGTGCTGCTCGAGCTGCGGCTGTGCAACACCCATTGATGCCAAGAGGCAGAAGGTGACGAGTTCACGATGCTGCATGTCAATGCCATTACGGGTGTAGAAATCACCAAAACAATAACTCTCGAGGAATTCCACAATGTGTTCCTGACCCTTAGGACAATCCTTTTCCATCTTCTCGGCTGTACCAGCACCAAAGATGCCATCGATATAGGCACGTCCCTTCTCACGACGATTCTCTGGAGTAGTCGTTCCCTGATTGGTGAGCGGCAACTTAATGTCGTTGTCATCAAAGACTTCGTTCATCTCAAGAAGGAAGTCAATCATCTTTGAGAAACCTACGTAAGGCACCGTCTGGTAGATCACCTCACGGATCTCACGTGGCTTCACACCCACATTGAGGCACACATCCACATACACCTTAAACTGACGCATGGCGTTACAGCCGATGGTGCTGGCAAGGATGCACATGCAACGGGTTTTTTCCAATACTGGCTCTTCGGTGAGTTTGAGCGCTTCATCGAAGGCAAAATTATCAAAAATCTGAGTGAGTTCAGGGTCACGCTTGAGCGTGTTGACTGAATTGCGCTGAGAGAAGAGTTTTCTTATCTGCTGACGCGCGTATTCGCTGATTCCAATTTCTGTCATGGCTATACTTTAGTTTTATGTTTTTGCAAAGATAATTCTTTTTTCTTACAGAAAGAACATTTTTCTGCTTTTTTCACTTTTTTTTATGTTTAAAGAGCACTTCTGTGCCGTTTTCGGGGTAATTCGGGTACCTTTTTCCCTTTTTCCTTTTTGCCTACCAAGAATAATTCGTACCTTTGCAAAACATTTTAAGCATCTAACAGAAATTAGTAAAAGCATTATGGGTATCAGCAAAAAAAATAACGATACATCAAGTGTGAATAAAGCCATCAAAGGATGGTGGATTGTAACTGGCATCATCATCTTTCTGATGTTCTTTAGCGTCTTCGCCATTTCGCAAGGATGGTTAGGGAAATTGCCCCCTGTAAGCGATCTTCAGAACCCCATCAACAAATATGCATCACGTGTCTATTCCTCAGATGACAAACTGATTGGCACATGGAGTTATGCCAGCGAGAACCGTGTGATGGTTCCTTATGACTCCCTTCCTGAGAACTTGGTGCATGCGCTGGTGGCAACAGAGGATGCCCGCTTCTACGAGCACTCTGGCATTGACGTCAAGGCCATCGGACGTGCCATCGTGAAACGTCTGATGATGGGCCAGCGCAGCGCCGGTGGTGGTTCTACCATCACACAGCAGTTGGCAAAGCAGCTCTATTCGGATGTAGCCAAGACTGATGGAGCGCGTATGATGCAGAAGCCCATCGAGTGGTTCATCGCCGTACAGCTGGAACGCTATTACACCAAAGAGGAAATCATGACCATGTACCTCAATTACTTCGACTTCCTCTACATGGGTGTAGGTGTTAAAAATGCTTGCCGCACCTACTTCGGCAAAGATCCCATCGACCTCAACCTCAATGAGTGCGCCACATTGGTCGGCATGTGCAAGAACCCATCGCTCTACAATCCTTACAAACGTGGTCTGAAGGGTGAATACCTGCAAAGTGAACGCTGTGTCGAGCGCCGCAATGTGGTGCTGGGACAGATGGTGAAGGAAGGATACATCACCCAAGCTGAGATGGACGAAGTGAAATCACAGCCTCTCTCTCTCCTGCCCAGACCAAGGATCACTTCCCACAAAGAAGGTGCTGCCCCCTACTTCCGCGAACATCTGCGTGTCATCATGATGGCCAAGCGTCCAGAACGCAGCCAATACGCATCATGGCAGGGACAGCAATATCACGACGACTCTGTGGCCTGGGAGACCGACCCCCTGTATGGCTGGTGCAACAAAAACACCAAGAAGGACGGTTCACACTACGACATCTATTCTGACGGTCTGAAAATCTACACGAGCATCGACACCCGTATGCAAAAGATGGCTGAAGAAGCACTCTTTGAGCATGTGGCCAAATATCTGCAGCCCGCATTCGAGAACGAGATCAAATACTCGAAGACGGGACCTTACAAGCAAGTCACCGTCGAAAAGATGAACCAGATCATCAACAGGGATATCCGCAGGAGTGAGCGCTATCGTGTGATGAAAGCTGACGGATTGAGCGACGAAGAAATCATGCAGGCATTCGACAAGCCCATCGACATGCGTGTGTTCAAGTATGGCAGCTCCTACGACACGCCTGAGGAGGTGGAAGTCAGGATGAGTCCTCGCGATTCCATCCTCTATTATAAGAAGTACCTGCGCGCAGGAACAGTGGCCATCGACCCTCAGAACGGTCAGGTGAAAGCTTACGTGCCAGGCTTGAATTTCGACCATTTTGCCTACGACAACGTGCTGGGTCCCGGCCATCGTCAGGTGGGTTCAACCATCAAACCCCTCCTCTATTCTCAAGCACTCACCAGCTTGGGATTCACCCCTTGCGACGTGGTCGATGCCAGTCCTAAGAACTATGGTGGATGGACACCTAAGGGAGGTGCGCTGGGTATGGTGCCACTCAAAACCGCACTCGCCCATTCCAACAACCACGCTTCAGTTTATCTGCTGAACCTCATCCGTCCGCAGAACTTCATCAACTTCCTTGAGAAGCAGTTGAAGATTTCCACCTATACGATGCAACCCAACCTGACCATCGCACTGGGTTCAGGCGACGTGAGCATCGGCGAGATGGCCAGCGCCTACACCATTTTCCCCAGCATGGGCATTCACTATTCACCCCTGCTGGTCACTCGCATCGAAGACTCTGACGGTAATGTCATCGCCAACTTCACGCCTCGAATGAATGAGGTGCTGTCGAAGGAGAAGGCCTGCCAGATGATCTACATGCTCAAGGCCGTCATCAACGAAGGTACAGGTCGCGCCTTGCGTGGCGGTGCTTACCACATCACAGGTGACCTGGGTGGCAAGACAGGTACGACGAACAGCAATGCCGACGGTTGGTTCATCGGCTTCTGCCCCAAACTTGTGGTCGCCAGCTGGGTGGGCGGTGATGACCGCGACATCCACTTCGGCAGCATGGCCTTCGGTCAAGGTGCCCGAGCAGCCTTGCCTATCTTTGGCAAACTGATGAGAAAAATCTACAATAGCAAACTTCTCGGCATCAGCGAGAAGGATAAGTTCGACATCCCCGAAGGATACAAGCCTTGCGACAACGACCTGATGTCTCTTCCAAGTGCAGAAGGAATCCTCCATCCTATCGAGGAAGACCAAGTAGAGTATGATGAAGAATTCTTTTAATTGGATATGAAATTTATAGGAATCATACCAGCCCGCTACGCCTCCACCCGCTTTCCCGCCAAGCCATTGGCCATCTTAGGCGGAAAGACCGTCATTGAGCGCGTTTATCGCCAAGTGGAAGGTGTCCTCGATGACGTATGTGTGGCTACAGACGACGAGCGTATCATGTCTGCCGTTCAAGCCTTCGGTGGTAAGGCCGTCATGACCAGCGTCAATCACAAGAGCGGCACAGACCGCGTGCAAGAAGCCTTCACCAAAGTGGGTCAAGGCTTCGATGTCATCGTCAACATCCAAGGCGACGAGCCCTTTATCCAGCGCCAGCAACTCGAGGCCATCCGCCAATGCTTCGATGACGACACCGTCGATATTGCCACGCTCGTCAAGCCCTTCAAACCCGAAGACGGATTCGCAGCCCTCGAGAATGTGAACTCTCCCAAGGTCGTGGTGAACAAAAAGATGGAGGCACTCTACTTCTCACGTAG
The DNA here is from genome assembly GCA_017534815.1 of Bacteroidaceae bacterium. Lineage (GTDB taxonomy): Bacteria > Bacteroidota > Bacteroidia > Bacteroidales > Bacteroidaceae > Minthosoma. The sequence continues at coordinate 6,765 of JAFXVS010000018.1, forward strand.
CATTATCCCCTTCACCCGTGGTAAAGAGCACTCCGAATGGCTCGCTGGCCACACCTACTACAAGCACATCGGTCTCTACGCCTATCGCGCCAACGTGCTGAAGGAGATTACCGCCCTGCCCCAATCCAGCCTTGAACTTGCCGAATCCCTCGAGCAACTTCGCTGGTTGGAGAACGGCTACAAGATCAAGGTTGGCATCAGCGAAATCGAGACCATCGGCATCGATACCCCTGAAGACCTTGCTCGTGCCGAACAGTTCTTGTCGAGAACTGGTAAATAACCCTGCATTATTCGACAATAACCCTCCATTATTCGACAATAACCCTCCATTATCTGGAAATAACCCTGCATTATAAACCATTCAACTTTTTCTAAAAGTACAAAGTACATTTCCACAGAAAGTGACACGAGTGACAAATGACAAAATGACAATAAGCACCTTTCGATGTGCGGAAGGTGGGTATATATAAGACTACTATTATAATAATAATATAATTATATAATATATAATAGTATAAATATACTACTCCACCATTTTGGAAGGTCGGAAAGACAGACCTTATTGTCACTTTGTCATTTGTCACTTGTCATTTCTCGGTGCCAATTCGCCTGTGGACAAGTGGCTGTAGTCGTAGTACCACCAGTAGGTGTTGCCAAACTCACGGTGAGTGCGATTGATGCGCTCCGTCTCATCCGTCAGGCTGGCCTTCAGTTCGTTGTAATCACGGAAACGGGCAAGCATGTCGAAGTCGGAGAGGACAGCAAGGGTGTCGTCTTTTACGACAATCTTTCCATCGAGGGCTTCAGAGGGTTTGCCTATCAGGTAGAGGGCTTCGCGATAGGCTCTCGGAAGCTTGTCGTAGGCCCCGACGATGCTGTCGGAAAGATTGTAATGGCGAGGGAGTTCGCGTTGGAATTCCTTGAGTTTCTTGTCAAGCAGAAGACCGCAAAGATAGTAATCGGCTGTATGCTGATTGCAGAGGGAATCGGCTGCAAGAAGAAGCTGCATGTAACGGTCTGTGGAATGGATGCTCTTGCCACAAAGGGCGCCCAGATGAAGGCAGATGTCCTGAGTGGTGAAACGCTGGAGGGAGGAAGTGTCGGCCACGTCAAGAAGTCCACGTGAACCATAATACTGGGGGTAGTCAAAGAGACGTTCAGCCAGCTGCCCCTCTTTGGAGAGCGCATACATACGCAATTGGGTGAGTCGAGCACTGGCACGCAAAGATGTCTCACCCACAGCTGCTGCAGCAGCGTAGTCTTTGTCAAGGATGAGACGCTCGGCCTTCAGTTCATAGTGATAAACGTCAGTGGTTTGAGGAATGGCTCCCACCGTCAGCATCAGAAAGAACAGAATGATGAAGTTGGGATAAATCTGCGACTTGATGTTATAGGTGGAGTCTGAGTTGAATGTGCAGAGATTATGTAGCAAGATGACAATCAGCACGTAAACCACCATGAGCACTGGAGCAATCCAAAGCCATGCACCAAAAGAGAAATGTGCGATGGCCTCCTTGTTGACATCAGAAAGGATGGCGAGCAAGAGCATGGAGGGCATATAGGAAAAAGCATGCCATCGAGCAGGCAGACGGGACAGCAGACTGACTATCCACTGGAATATCTGCAGCACAACGGTAATGATGATGGCGCCAATCAGGATGTTGTAGGAGGTGACGCCATGAGAATAGACATATTGTGCTTCCGCCAAGATTTCACCTTGGAGGAAGAACAGGTAGCAGAAGGAGAAGAGCATAAACAGAAGAGCGCAGGAGTATCGGATGATTCCTGCGGTCTTCTGTGCGTATGTATTATTATAGTTCACTTTCTTTCAACAATTTGCGTTCGACCTCATTCTGCATTCTTGCGAAGAACGACGGCAGAACGGGCAGGAATGTAAAGCATCAGCCAACCCTTGCCATCACGTTCGTAGATCGGGTCGTAGTTGGTGAAGTGACGAACGGAGTCATCGGCAAGGTCGTTGCCGCCATAGAGTTTGCTGTCGGTGTTGAGCACCACGTCATAGCTGCCCTGCGGAACGATGAATCCGTAGTCAGTAAAGGAACGGTTGGGCGAGAAGTTGAAGACGAACAGAAGGTCGCCACGGGAGAAGGCAAGAATCTGGTCACCATCGTTGTGCCACACCTCCACGACAGGTGTCTTTTGGAAGTTTTTCACCGTCTTGATGGCCTTAAGCATTGCTTCGTCGAAATCGCCTAAGTAGTGGTAACACAAATCCTTATTGTCAACAAGGCTCCATTGGCGACGGGCATACTTATATCCCCATCCATTACCTTCACGTGGGAAGTCAATCCATTCAGGATGTCCGAACTCATTACCCATGAAATTGAGGTAACCGCCATTCATCGTGGAGGCCGTCAAGAGGCGAATCATCTTGTGGAGAGCAATGCCTCGATTTGCCATAAAGTTCTCGTCACCCTTCTTAAAGTGCCAATACATATCAGCATCAATGAGACGGAAGACGATGGTCTTATCGCCCACCAATGCCTGGTCGTGACTCTCTGCGTAGGAGATGGTCTTTTCATCCTGACGTCGATTGGTGGTCTCCCAGAACATGGAAGAAGGTTTCCAGTCTTCGTCCTTGAGTTCCTTGATGGTCTTGATCCAATAGTCAGGGATGTTCATCGCCATACGATAGTCGAAACCATAGCCGCCATCCTTGAAAGGAGCTGCCAAACCTGGCATACCTGACACCTCTTCCGCGATAGTGATGGCCTTCGGATTCACCTCATGAATAAGCAGGTTAGCAAGGGTCAGATAGGCAATGGCCTCATCGTCCTCATGGCCGTTGTAGTAGTCGCCATAACCGCCGAATGCCTCGCCCAGACCATGACTGTAGTAAAGCATGGAGGTGACACCATCAAAACGAAATCCGTCGAACTTGAACTCTTCGAGCCAGTACTTGCAGTTGGAGAGCAGGTAATGAACCACCTCATTCTTTCCATAGTCGAAGCAGAGAGAGTCCCATGCTGGATGCTCACGGCGACCGCCCTGCATGAAGTATTGGCAGCCATCGCCAGCAAAGTTGCCAAGACCTTCAATCTCGTTCTTCACGGCATGAGAGTGTACGATGTCCATGATGACGGCAATGCCCATCTCATGTGCTGTGTCGATGAGCTCCTTCAGTTCCTCGGGTGTGCCAAAACGGCTGGAAGGAGCGAAGAAGTTGCTGACATGATAGCCAAACGAACCATAGTAGGGGTGCTCGGCAATCGCCATCACCTGAATAGCATTATAGCCATCCTTCTTGATACGTGGCAGGATGTTGTCCTTGAACTCCGTATAGGTTCCCACCTTCTCCGCATCCTGTGCCATACCGATGTGGCACTCGTAGATGAGCAGCGGATTGGTGTTGGGCTTGAAGTTCTTCTTCTTGAACTCGTAGGGCTTTGCTGGTGCCCAGACCTGAGCCGAGAAAACCTTGGTAGCATCGTCCTGCACCACACGATTGGCGTAGGAAGGGATGCGCTCCCCTTCTCCACCCTGCCACTTCACTTTCAGCTTGAAGAGGTCGCCATGATGCATCTGACTGGCCTTGAGTTTGATTTCCCAGTTGCCGTTGTCGATGCGCTTCATCTTGTAGGCTTCATCCTCTTGCCAATCATTGAAATCGCCCACCACGTAGATGTCGGTGGCATTGGGAGCCCACTCGCGCAGCACCCAGCCCTTCGAAGTCTTGTGCAGACCGAAGTAGAGGTAACCGCTGGCGAAGTCAGAAAGCGTCTGCTTGCCGTTGTTGGTGAGTTCGTTCAGTTTCCAGAGGGCATGGTCGTGACGGCCACAGATGGCTCCCTCGAAAGGTTCGAGCCAAGGGTCATTCTTCACAATGCCGATATGTTTTACGGGTGCTTCCTTCTTCTCAGAAGCAGCCTTCGCTTTCTTTGTCGAAGTTTTCTTACACGTAGCCATAAAGTCCTATGCTTTTACTTTGAAGATTACTTTCTTATATTCAGGAATGGGCGAGATGTTGGGAGCGTGACCATCCTCAGGGAAGAAGATGACGAATTCACCCGGATGCACGGTGATGTACTGCTCAGGACGATCCAGATAGAAGGTGATGTCCTTCGCTGCATCATACTCTGCATTAGGCAAATACTGACGAGGCGTGTAGCCCATCACCTCATCACATGAGAGCGGAATTTGGATGTCAATCATCGCATTGTGTGTTTCCATCCTGGCCTGGTCAACAGTCTTGCCCTTGGCCACATTGTGGTTGACGAAGAGTTTGTTGCCGTCGATGTTCACCCTACCCGGCTCCTGCGCCATCAGATCGGTGTTCTGAAGATATTCCAGCACCTTGGGGAACAGCGGATTCAATGAGGCATACCTGCCAAAGTTTTCAAGCGTGTCTAAAATCATAACGTCAATGAGTTTAAGGTTTATAATATTGTTAGTTGTCTCTCTTAGCGTGAGTCGTGTCTTCTGATTGAACAGGCGGGAATCATTGTCCCATCAGCCTGCCGCGACTGTAGATACCCTTACGGATGACCTTGCCACTCCTGTCTTTCTCCACAAACGAGCCGTCCTTCTGGTCGTTGAAGTAGGAGCCTTCAAAGCGTGTGCCGTCAGCAGCTTCTTCCACGCCCTTGCCGTTCTTCATGCCATCCTTGAAGTGTCCCTTGAACTTCGTGCCGTCAGACAGACGAAGCACACCTTCACCATTCATTTCGCCAGCAGCCCATTCGCCATCATACACATCGCCGTTGGCACCCGTGAACTTGCCGCGTCCATGCTCCTTGTCTTCCACCCAGTAGCCCTCGTATCTCGAGCCGTCTGGCCAAGTGTATGTGCCGAAGCCGTCCATCAGACCGTTCTTGAACTGACCCACATATTTGCGTTTGTCCGTATAGGTAAAGATGCCCTGACCCGTGCGTTCGCCGTTCACGTAGTCACCTTCATAGACATCGCCGTTCTTGAACTTGTAGATGCCCTTTCCGTGCATCATGTCGTCCTTCCAGCCACCCGTATAGAAGTCGCCGTTGGCATAAGTGTACTTGCCCTGTCCATTGCGCATGTCATTGTCCATGTCGCCCTCGTAGCGAGAACCGTCACGCCAGTCGAAGGTACCTTTGCCCGACTTCTTGTCTTCTTTCCAGTTTCCGTCGTAATAGATGCCGTTCGCCCAAGTATAGCGTCCTTGACCTTCGCGCTTGTCCTGCAACCATTCACCCGTGTACTTATCACCGTTGTAGTAGTACATCGTGCCAAATCCTTGCTGATAATCGATATACCAGAGACCGTCGTACTTGTTGTTGTTGGCGAAATAATAGATGCCACGCCCGTGCTGATGATCCTGATGCCAGTTACCCTCGTACTTCTCGCCGTCGGTGAACGTATAGACGCCATAGCCCTGACGCTTGCCCTTCACATACTCACCCTCGTACGTGTCACCTGTCTTGAATGTCGTCTTTCCTTTTCCGTTGGGCTTGCCTCCCTCCAGTTCGCCGTAGTAGGTGGAACCATCCTTGGGGAAGACGTAATTGCCAATCATCACTTTCTGAGCCAACATCGTCGATGTGCTCATCAGCAACATCGCGCCAGCCATGATATATTTTGAGATATTCATATACATATATTCTGATTAAGTTCGTTGAATCTTGTTTACAAAGATAGCAACTATTTTTCAAATTCGCGCACTCAGTTAAGTTTTATTATGACTTTTCCACCTCTTTTTGTGGGCAGACCCTTAAAAATGCAACGAATTGACCTTCTCCAACCGGGCTTTCAGACGCGGCATCGCATCCTTTCTGATGCGCAGCGTCATCGTGCAGTCGTTGTCAAATCCCTGTGAAACGATTTGTGGATTTTCCTCCTTCACGATGCGCATCACCTCGTTCATGAACGGATATTCGAAGCCGAACGTCACCTCCTCGTCCACCGTCTTCTCAATGATTTCGGCAGCGGCGATGGCTTCGGCGGCAGCCAGACGATAGGCTACAATCAGTCCAGACGTGCCCAGTTTCACCCCACCGAAGTAACGCACCACGATGATGAGGATGTCCGTCAGCTCGTTCGAGTTGATCTGTCCCAATATGGGCTTGCCCGCCGTACCCGACGGTTCTCCGTTGTCGTTCGCACGGAATTCCTTTCTCTCCGCTCCCAGCATATAGGCATAGCAGACGTGGCGCGCATCGTAGTACTTCTTCTGATACTCCGCCACCAGCTGCTTCACCTCGTCCACAGAACGCACGGGCATAGCAAAAGCGAGAAACTTGCTGCGTTTCTCGCTATAACTGCCTTCGCTCAATGTCCGTATCGTCCTGTAGGAATCCATAAAAAATTAACTGAGCTTATGTATCACAAGACCAGAACGAAGTTTCGGTTCAAACCAAGTTGCCTTCGGAGGCATGATGTTGCCAGAGTCGGCGATGTCCATGATCTGCTTCATCGTCACGGGATAGAGCGCCAGTGCCGTCTTCATCTCACCGCTGTCCACACGACGTTTCAGTTCGCCCAGACCACGCAGACCACCCACGAAATCGATTCGCTTGTCACGGCGCAAGTCCTTGATGCCCAAAATGTCATCGAGAATCAGCTTCGAACTGATGCTCACGTCCAGCACACCAATCGGGTCGTTCTCGTCATACGTGCCAGGCTTTGCCTTCAGTGAGTACCACTCCCCTTCCAGATAGAGCGAGAACTCATGCAGCTCCTGCGCACGATACTCGGCTGCGCCTTTCTTCTCCACCGTGAAATTCTTCTCCAGCGCCTGGATGAACTCGTCGGGAGTGAGCCCGTTCAAGTCCTTGATGACGCGGTTATAGTCGAGAATTGTCAGCTGGCTGGCAGGGAAGCACACTGCCATGAAGTAGTTGTACTCCTCGTCGCCCCTGTGGTTCGGATTCTGCTTTGCCTTCTCCGCACCCACCAGCGCTGCAGCTGCACTGCGGTGATGGCCGTCGGCAATGTAGAGGTTCGGCATCTTCGCGAAACGCTCCGTGATGGTCTTGATATCCTCGTCGTCGCTCACCACCCAAAGTTTGTGGCCGAAGCCGTCGATGGGCGCCACGAAGTCATACTCAGGCTCTGTCTTCGCATACTTGTCGATGAGCTTCAGGAGCACCTCGTCGTCGGGATAGGCGAAGAAGACGGGTTCGATGTTCGCGTCGTTCACCCTCACATGCTTCATACGATCCTCCTCCTTGTCGGCACGCGTCAGCTCATGCTTCTTGATGACGCCCGTTTGATAGTCGCCGCTGTATGCGCCCACCACAATGCCGTACTGCGTCTTCTCCTGATTGCCGTTAGCTGGCAGACAAGACGTCTGCGCATAGATATAGTACTGCTCCTTCTCGTCCTGCACGAGCCATCCCTCTTTTTGGAACTTTGCGAACTGCCTGGCAGCCTCCTCATATACCCTCGGGTCGTACTCGCTAGTGCCCGGCTCGAAATTGATCTCTGGTTTGATGATATGATACAGCGACTTCTCATTGTCGCCAGCTTCAGCGCGGGCCTCCTCCGAGTCCAGCACATCGTATGGGCGGCTTTCCACTTGCTCCACCAGATTCTTCGGTGGACGCACGCCCTTAAATGGTTTTACTATTGCCATAGTCTTCTATCTGAATTAAATTGTTCCTATTTCGAGTGCAAAGGTACGGATAATCAGCCGAAAAACAAAAAGAAATCCTCCAAAAGTGAAAACGAATCCTCTTTCTGGCTGTCCACGCCCGTGGACAGCAAAAAAAGAGTCCGCGCATCACTGCACGAACTCTCTACGAAAAAATTAATTTTTGGAAAACTAACCTGTATGATATAAATTCACCATATCCTTGTAGTCATGATTTACTTGTTCACCTGGAACTTGGTGATACCCTCCTTGATGTAACCAACAATCTGGTTGGCGGCAGCAAGACCGGCGTTGGTGTTGGCCTCAGCGGTCTGGGCACCCATCTTCTTGGGCGTAGAGAAGTAACGGCCCTCGAACTTGGCGAATTCTTCATCGGCATCGGGCTTGATGTCGGTGATGTACTTCAAGTCAGTACGCTCAGCAAGCAACTCGATGAGCTCAGGCTCGTTGATGACCTCCTTGCGGGCGGTGTTGATGAGGATGCCACCCTTCTTCATGCTGCCGACGAGCGCCTTGTTGATGCTCTGCTTGGTCTCGGCAGTGGCTGGGATGTGGAGGGAAACGATGTCGCAGGTCTCGAAGAGTTCGTTCTGCGATGCGGCAGCCTTCACGCCAGCAGCCTCGATGGCCTCTGCTGGGCAGTAAGCATCATAAGCAGACACTTCCATGCCGAAGCCCTTGGCGATGCGTGCCACGTTGCGACCCACATTTCCGAAGGCGAGGATACCCAGCTTCTTACCCATGAGCTCAGAACCAGCCTTGCCGTTGTAGAAGTTGCGAACGGTGAAGACAAGCAGTCCGAGCACGAGCTCTGCCACTGCGTTGGCGTTCTGACCAGGGGTGTTCATCACCACCACCTTGTGAGCCGTAGCGGCGTCAAGATCCACGTTGTCGTAGCCTGCACCTGCACGAACGACAATCTTGAGGTTCTTGGCAGCGTCGAGCACTTCGGCGTCAATCTTGTCAGAACGGATGATGATGGCGTCCACATCGGCTACAGCCTCAAGGAGCTGGGCCTTCTCTGTATATTTCTCCAGAAGAGCCAACTCGAAGCCGGCACCTTCAATGATTTCTTTGATTCCGGCAACCGCAGGAGCAGCGAACGGCTTCTCAGTTGCAATTAAAACTTTTGCCATAATTCTATTTAAGTTAAAAGTTTATTAGTGTTGAGCTTCGAACTCCTGCATGCACTTAACGAGTGCCTGAACACCTTCGACAGACATGGCGTTGTAGCAAGATGCACGGAAACCACCCACGTCGCGATGACCCTTGACGCCAACCATACCCTGAGAAGTGGCGAACTTGAGGAACTCGTCCTGCAACTCCTGATACTCTGGCTTCAGGACGAAGGTAATGTTCATGAGCGAACGGCTGTCCTTCTCAGCTGTGCCGACGAAGAGCTTGTTGCGGTCGATTTCAGTGTAGAGAATCTCTGCACGCTGCTCTGCCAACTTCTGCATGGCCTCAACACCACCGTGAGCCTTCAAGTAGCGGAGGTTCATCAGGGCTGAGTAGATAGGCACCACAGGAGGAGTGTTGAACATAGAACCCTTCTTCACGTGAGTGCGGTAGTCAAGCATGGTTGGGATATGACGAGAAACCTTGCCGAGAGCATCTTCCTTCACGATGACGAAGGTGAGACCAGCCATAGCGAGGTTCTTCTGAGCACCACCATAGATGAGAGCGTACTTGCTCACGTCAATAGGACGGCTGAAAATGTCGGAAGACATGTCGGCAATCACTGGAATGGGTGAATCGAGATCCTCACGGAGCTCAGTGCCGTAGATGGTGTTGTTGGTCGTGATGTGGAGATAGTCAGCGTCAGCTGGAATCTCGAAGTTACGTGGAATGTAGGTGAAGTTCTTGTCGGCAGAAGAAGCGACTTCCACCACCTCACCAAATGCCTTGGCTTCCTTCTCTGCCTTCGTAGCCCAAACACCAGTGTTCAGGTAGGCAGCCTTCTTCTCAAGGAAGTTGTAGGGAACCATGCAGAACTCAAGGCTTGCACCGCCACCAAGGAAGAGTACGGAGTAACCCTCAGGAATGTTGAGAAGTTCCTTGAAGAGTGCTACTGCCTCGTCAACTACTGGCTGAAAATCCTTTGCGCGGTGGCTAATCTCCATGAGAGAGAGTCCTGAACCATTGAAATCAAGACAAGCCTGTGCAGTCTGCTCAATCACTTCGCGAGGAAGGATGGAAGGTCCTGCATTGAAATTGTACTTTTTCATTTTTGTTTGATGATTAAATATAATGATGTTTCCTTCTTTTTACCAAAAATCGAATGCAAAGATACTAATAAATCATAAAACGAACGACAACTTATTTTCTTTTTATTTCAAAAAAAACAAAAATGGGCGTAAGCCAATGAAATTTAGCACACCCATATTGCAATCCTGAGAGAACTTAGAGCCATTTTTTCCTTCTGAACCACCACAACGAAACACCCGTACAAACAACACAGGCAATGATGGCTATCGGGAAGCCCATCTTCCACTTTTCCATGCCGTTGATGAGGTTCATGCCGAACATCGATGTGATGAATGTCGGGAAAAGGATGATCATGTTGAGCGACGTCAGCAATCGCATCACTGTATTCATATTATTATTAATAATGTTCGCGTAGGTATCCATAGTCGAGTCCAAGATGTTGATGTAGATAGCCGTCGTCTCACGCGCCTGGTTCATCTCAATGTTCACATCCTCGATGAGTTCGGCATCCAATTCATCGACAGGCAGGCGGAACTTCAGCTTACTCAGCAGGGACTCGTTGCCACGAATGGACGTGCCAAAATATGTGAGCGAGTCCTGAAGACGGGACAAGTTGACAAGATCCTTGTTATCTATGTGCTTGTCAAGGTCACGTTTCGCTTTCTCAATGATGCCGTTCACCTGCTTCAAGTACTTCAGATACCATACCGACGCACTCAAGAAGAGTCTGAACACCAAGTCTGCAGCATCGGTGAAACCCTCAGCACGTCGCATCTGATGATTCACGAAATCAAGCATCATCCGCGTTTCCTGGTTGCAGATGGTGATGATTTTATCTCCCTTTATGACAATACCCAAGGGGATGGTCGTGTAAGGGCTCCTCGAAGATACACTCTTCAAGTGAGGAATACGCAAAATGATCATGAGCCAGCCCTCATCCATGTCGTAACGGGCACGCTCGTCAGCATCCGAAACGTCCTCCATGAAGTAGTCTGGCATACCGAGTTCCTGCTCCAGAAACTCCCTATCGTCATCCACTGGGCAAGTAACCTGCACCCAGCAGTTTGGCTCCCATGCATCAATGTGCTTGATGCCGCCATTAAAATTCCAGAATGTTCGCATTGTTGTCTTCTGAATCTTTGCTTAATAATGAATAATAAAAAGGTGGGGCAAAGACTCATGGCAACTCCGCGTGAGAGGTGAGTCTTATCCCAGGCACTTTGTACTATTCGCCGGATAATCGTCCATAGTTGTTTTTAAATTAGTGAATACTCTCTTTTTCTAATTGATTCCACGAATCACTTCCGAAATCGGGTGCAAAGTTACGACTAAGTACGGACATAAACAAGGAATTTTTCCAGCTTTTTGCAAAAAAGGATATATATATTATAAATATGTGGAGAAAAATCAGTATCTTTGCACCGTTTTTAATGTAGAAAGATTAAATAAACTGACTTTATATGATTACAAATGACATTTATGGGGCTTTACAGCTCCTTGTTGTCGGTATGGTCACTGTGTTCCTTGTGCTCATCATCGTGATCAATCTCGGCAAGTTGCTCATCTGGGCTGTAAATAAGTGGGCTCCAGAAGAAACTGTGGCCAAGAAGGCGGCTCCTGTTGCCAAGGCTATCGAAAGCATAGACGCAAATACAAAGGCTATCATTGACGCCACCATCAGCCAGATCACTGGTGGAAAGGGACGCGCAACCAAAATCACTAAGTTGTAAATAATTTTAAGGATAAAAAGATATGGCAAAAGAAGTAAAATTCTCGTTGGTCTTCCGCGACATGTGGCAGAGTGCTGGCAAATATCAGCCTCGTGTTGACCAACTCGTTAAAGTGGCTCCAGCCATCATCAAGATGGGATGTTTCGACCGTGTTGAAACAAACGGTGGTGGTTTCGAGCAGGTGAACCTTCTCTATGGTGAGAACCCCAACAAGTCTGTACGTGAATGGACAAAGCCTTTCCATGAGGCTGGCATCCAGACCCACATGCTCGACCGTGCGCTGAATGCACTGCGCATGAGCCCAGTGCCAAAGGATGTACGTAAGCTCTTCTACAAGGTGAAGAAGGCTCAGGGCACTGACATCACCCGTATTTTCTGCGGTCTGAATGACCCACGAAACGTGATTCCTTCCATTCAATATGCGAAGGAGGCTGGCATGATTGCCCAGGCTTCTCTTTGCATCACCTACTCCCCTATCCATACTGTTGAATACTACGTGAACCTCGCCAAGAAGTTCATCGAGGCTGGTGCTGACGAAATCTGTCTGAAGGATATGGCTGGCATTGGTCGTCCTGTATCGCTCGGCAAGATTGTGGAGGGCATCAAGAACGTGAAGAAGGACATCGTGGTGCAGTATCACTCTCACGCAGGTCCCGGCTTCAACATGGCAAGCATCCTCGAAGTTTGCAATGCTGGTTGCGACTACGTCGATACAGGTATGTCTCCACTATCTTGGGGTACTGGTCACGCTGACATCATCGCCGTTCAGGAGATGCTGAAGGACGCAGGCTTCAAAGTAAAGGAAATCAATATGGCTGCTTACATGGAGGTTCGCACTCAGATTCAGGAGATGTGCGACGACTTCCTCGGCTACTATATTCCCGACCTCAACCACATCAACAACTCACTCCTCGTGAAGCCAGGTCTTCCCGGTGGTATGATGGGTTCATTGATGACCGACCTCGAGGACAATCTCAAGTCGCTCAACAAGTGGAAGGTGAAGAACGGTCAGCCCGAACTGACGACTGATGACCTGCTCATCAAACTCTTCGACGAGGTGGCTTACGTATGGCCTAAGGTTGGTTATCCTTGCCTCGTGACTCCATTCTCTCAGTATGTGAAGAACCTCGCATTGATGAACGTGATGCAGATGGAGAAAGGCAAGCAGCGTTGGAGCATGATTGCCGACACCATTTGGGACATGATTCTCGGCAAGGCAGGTCAGTTGCCTGGTCCTGTAGCGCCAGAACTCGTTGAGATGGCCAAGGAGCAGGGTCGCGAATTCGAAACACAAGATCCACAATCATACTTCCCTGACAAACTCGATGAGTTCCGTGAGGAGATGAAGCAGAACGGTTGGGAACTTGGTGAGGACGACGAAGAACTCTTCGAACTCGCTATGCACCCAGAGCAGTATCGTGCTTATAAGAGCGGTAAGGCTAAGGCTGACTTCGAGGCAGACCTCGCCAAGCGCAAGGCTGCCAAAAACGCACCAGCTGAAGGTGCAGAAGGTCCTAAGAGCGTGACTGTTCAGGTGAACGGTGTGAACTACAAGGTGGAAATCGCATACGGTGACGCTACTCCCGCTGCTCCTGCAGCAGGTGCAGCTCCAGCCGCTGCTCCAGCTGGCGAAGGTGAAGACATCGTAGCTCCATTGGAAGGAAAGTTCTACCTCGTAAAAGACAACTCTGAGACTCCTGTGAAGGTGGGCGACGCTGTACAGGCTGGCGATACGCTTGGCTATATCGAGGCCATGAAGACCTTCAACGCCATCCGTGCTGACAAAGCTGGTACTATCACCGCCATCCTTGTCAATTCTGGCGACTCAGTAGAAGAAGATGACCCAATCATGAAAATGGCTTAATCAATCAAACAATGGAAGAAATACTCAATAACATATACCAAATGACGGCATTCAGCGACATTATTGCCGCCAATGGTACATATCTCGTAATGTACTTGCTTGCCATCGTGCTCCTGTACCTCGGCATTGTCAAGCATTTCGAGCCTCTGTTGCTCATCCCCATCGCCTTTGGTGTGTTGATTGCCAACTTCCCTGGCGGCGATATGGGTGTGTATCAGGCTGATGAGGCTGGAAGAATTGTCGATGCAGCAGGCAATGTGCTGGCAGAGAACATCTGGGAAATGTCGCTTCCCCAGATTGCGCACGACCTTGGCTTGATGAACTTCCTTTACTACATGCTCATCAAGACAGGTTTCCTGCCTCCAGTAATTTTCATGGGTGTGGGTGCATTGACAGACTTTGGTCCCATGCTCCGCAACCTTCGCCTCTCCATCTTCGGTGCAGCAGCACAGATGGGTATCTTCGCAGTGCTCATCATCGCAGTGGCATCTGGTCAGTTTAACATCAAAGAGGCTGCATCGCTTGGCATCATCGGTGGTGCTGACGGTCCTACCGCCATCTTCACAACCATCAAGCTAGCTCCTCACCTCTTGGCTCCTATCGCCATTGCGGCTTACTCATACATGGCGCTCGTGCCTGTCATTATTCCACTTGTGGTGAAGATGCTGTGCTCAGAGAAGGAACTGAAGATTAACATGAAGGAGCAGGACAAGCTTTTTCCTTCTGGTCAGAAGATGAAGAACGAGAAGGTCATCAAGATTATCTTCCCTATCGCTGTGACCACCATCGTGGCGCTCCTCGTGCCATCTGCAGTGTCACTGATTGGTATGCTGATGTTCGGTAACCTTCTGAAAGAAATTGGTTCCGATACAGGCCGTCTGTTCGATACCATCTCCAACTCCATCATGAATACCGCAACGGTCTTCCTCGGACTTTGCGTAGGTGCTACGATGACAGTACAGGCATTCCTCAACTGGACAACAATCGGCATTGTGGTAGGTGGTTTCTTCGCTTTCGGTTTGTCTATCGCATCAGGTATCTGCATGGTGAAGATCACGAACCTCTTCAGCAAGAAGAAAATCAATCCGCTCATCGGTGCGACTGGACTTTCTGCTGTGCCTATGGCCAGCCGTGTCTGCAACGAAATCAGCACCAAGTACGACCCCAAGAACCACGTGCTTAACTACTGCATGTCATCCAACGTATCAGGTGTGATTGGTTCAGCTGTGGCAGCAGGTGTGCTCATCTCTTTCCTGCAGAACATGTCCATCTAAGACACACATAATTATACCAACAATAAAAGGAGGCCTCACCATCGTGAAGCCTCCTTTTTATTATCTATGCAAAGATAAATTCTTGTACTGTCTGAAGTCTGTATCTCTTACTTCTTCTTCATCACAGCCCAGCGGTTCATGAACTTATCAACGCGACCTGCGGTATCGACGAGCTTAGCCTTACCGGTGTAGAATGGGTGAGAAGTTGAAGAAATTTCAATCTTGATGAGTGGATACTCCTGACCTTCGAACATTTCAGTTTCGTTGCTCTTGGCTGTGGAGCGAGACAGGAACATATCGCCGTTTGACATGTCCTTGAAGATGACAGGGCGATAGTTGTCTGGATGAATACCTTTTTTCATTGTTTTGTTTTTGTTTTATACAGTCAATATACTACTGCTGGTGTAACAAATTGTTTGATATCTAATTGCTTTTCTAAAAGCGGTGCAAAGGTACGACTTTTTATCATACGGACAAAACAAAAGCGCGGATTTTTTCTTTTTTCAGCGAAAATGCGGGTTGAAAAGCAAAAAAATTCTTCACTCATAACTCATAACTCTTAACTTTTCCGTAACTTTGCAGCGTTTTTAGAAGACACATTGTTTATATATAGTGGACAATAAACACATTATTTATTAATAACTATAAACACATAAGTTATGATCAGTTACAAAGAACTTGGTCTCGTGAACACTCGCGAGATGTTCAAGAGAGCTGTTGCAGGCGGTTATGCCATTCCAGCTTTCAACTTCAACACAATGGAACAGATGCAGGCTATCGTGATGGCCGCAGTTGAGACAAAGTCTCCTGTCATCATGCAGGTGTCTAAGGGCGCACGCAACTATGCCAACGGCGTGATCCTCCGCAACCTCGCCAAGGGTGCTGTGGAATATGCTAAGGAACTCGGCTGCGAGCATCCTGAAATCGTTCTCCACCTCGATCACGGAGACAGCTTCGAACTCTGCAAGGACTGCATCGACAATGGTTTCTCTTCTGTCATGATTGACGGTTCTCACCTCCCATACGAGGAGAACGTGGCTCTTGCCAAGAAGGTGGTTGAGTATGCTCATCAGTTTGACGTGACCGTTGAGGCTGAGCTTGGCGTGCTCGCTGGTGTTGAGGATGAGGTTTCTGCTGCAGAATCTCACTACACGAAGCCTGAGGAGGTGATTGACTTCGCCACTCGTACAGGTTGCGACTCTCTCGCTATCTCTATCGGTACTTCTCACGGTGCTCACAAGTTCACTCCTGAGCAGTGCACACTCGTGAACGGCGTGCTCGTACCTCCACCACTCGCATTCGACATCCTCGCCGAAATCGAGAAGAAGCTTCCTGGCTTCCCAATCGTGCTCCACGGTTCTTCTTCTGTTCCAATGGAAGAGGTTGAGACTATCAACAAGTACGGCGGTAAGCTCGAAGCCGCCATCGGTATTCCAGAGGAGCAGCTCCGCAAGGCTGCCAAGTCTGCTGTCTGCAAGATCAACATCGACTCTGACTCTCGTCTCGCCATGACTGCCGCTGTGCGCAAGCATCTCGCTGAGCATCCTGGTGACTTCGATCCACGTCAGTATTTGAAGCCAGCTCGCGACAACATGAAGAAGATGTACATCCACAAGATTGTGAATGTGCTCGGTTCTGATGGCAAACTCGCTCAGTAATTTATATTATTATAAATAGGTGGAGTGAACAGTGAAGAATCTATCCTGCCTGTCGGATGATGGGACGACTTAGATTTTTCATTGTTCACTCCTTTTTTCCCTCAGCCCCCAACTCTCAACCCTAAACTCTCACCTCTCACCTCTAAACTCTAAACATTACCCCCATGCCTCGTCTGCTGATGCTCCTTATGGCTGTGTTCGTTCCTCTTTCGGCTGCTTTTGCCCAGTCGGAAGAGCCCGACCCGACATTTGTCGGGCAGATGGATTCCCTCATCGCCGTGTATGAGCAGATGGAGAAGCAGAAGCAGGTGGAACAGGTGATTCAGTCCCACAACGAGAAGCGGTTGAAGCAGGAGATGTCGTTCAAGACCGATGGACTCCTGCCCTTGGCTCGTGGTTTGCTCCTTACATGGACAGATCATCATTTCATGACGCATTCCTCCCAGTTCAAGCCAATGGGTGACAAGTGCAACTGGACGGATTATGGAGTGGCAGGCGCTCCTCTGGTGGCCAATTGGGTGCTGAAAGCAGCGGGCGTGAAAAGTCGTTCAAAATTGGAGCGCATGATTACAGCCAATGCGATGGCATTGGGCATCTCGTTCGGAACCTCCGAAATCCTGAAGCATTCGGTCAAGGAGACACGCCCAGATTTGAGCAATGACCACGCATTCCCTTCCGGACACACCAGTTTAGCCTTTGTATCAGCCAGCATTCTGAGCCGCGAATACGGTTACATTTCCCCATGGATCAGCGTGGGCAGTTATGCCACTGCCACTGCTACGCAGGTGATGCGCATCCGTCACAACAAGCATTGGATGAGTGACCTCTACATGGGTGCAGGCATCGGTATGGTGAGCACGAATCTGGCCTATTTCCTCACTGACAAGATTTTTGGAGCCGATGCCATCAATCCCTCAGAAGTGCGTCGCAAAGATGTCATACGTCTCATGAAGTTCAATACCATGCCTACGGGCATCTCCTTGATAGCAGGCACGGAAATCGGCAACAGAAAGATACACTTCGAGGATGCCACCTTGAAGTCGGGTGCCGCCATTGCCACGGGTGTGGATCTCTCATGGCACACATCCCCTTATCTTTCCGTGGAAATGATGGCTCGTGCCGTAGATGCCCAAATGAAGGTGTTTGGACCAGAGCAACTCTTCACAGGCGATGTCCTGCACATCTACCATCTGAATGCTGGCACGAAGTTCAGCGCACCCGTCATGTTGGAGAAACGCTTGGGAACCCGTGTATTTACTGGCATCCGCATCATGGACGGCATCACGCTGACAGATGGCATCAAATCCTATACCATCCCCGATGAGACCAAGTTTGAGTGTGGACTTGGCGTTTCTTACGAATGTCTCGACACCGACAATTATGCCTGGGGCATCATTGCCGACTACTACCACACATTCTCCCACTACATGAAGAACCGCTACAGCATCTCCTCCACCTGGAAAATCTTGTTCTGATTCCAAGCGACACGAATGAACCTTGAGGTACGTACACAAGAATGGATTTGCAGGAAAAAATGAAAAAAATGAAGAAAAAAGTTTGGAGAAAAAGGAAAAATGTTGTTAATTTGCAACTGTTAATGTGATTAAGAACGGATTACGATGGAAGATTTTGTATTATCAGTTCCCGTGAAAGACAGAAGCTTTATGGAGGCTCTGGCTTCAAGAATGGGTTGGCAGGTACGCACACGCCGTTCTTCTGTTGAGCGCTTTATCCAGTCGTGCCCCAAATCTCCGGTCATGACCGATGAGGAAATAGCAGCAGAAGTTAATGCAGTAAGATACGGAGCATGAAGGTATTTTCCTCAAGAAAATACTATAATGTTTTACTAAAACCAACATGCCTATGGGCTGAGATAACATATAAAGACATATAGAAGCAAGCGTGAACAAGAGATTTGTTTGCGCTTGCTTTGTTTTTAAAAAGGAGCCTTTATTGAGCAATAACCCGCCTTTGCTGCACCCCACACTTGAGGTAATCTTAGGGCAAATCTAGAACCGCGAGGTAACCGTGAGTTAACTCAAATCATCGAATGAGTTAACTCGATTGATGAAATGAGTTAACTCAACGTTTTTTGTCATTCATTTCGTGAGACAATACTATTAAGGTTAAAGTTATCGTTATGGTTATAATTAATCTCAATAACCTCTTAACCTATAACCGCTAAACTATTTTCGGTACTCCTTGGGCACATTCTCCTTTCACTTTTTCTTGCTTCTTGCAGGCGGGCTTCTTGCTTCTTGCAGGCGACCGTCCTGCTTCTTGCAACCTATTTCTTTGATTTTCGGAAGACATTGCAAAGGTACGATACGAAAGAGTGGTCCCCTCAAAGTGACTCAGAAACTCAGATATCAGTTTTCTTGGCGAGGGTACAAACATAGAGTATTCAGTTTTACACTATATTGACTCTCGCAACATTTCTCATTAATCAGACTTTTATTCAACCCCAATCGCAAAATTTTCTAAAAAAAACAACAAATTCCTTTGACCTCTGCCACCAACTGGCGGAGGTCTTTGTTTTCTTTGTACAAAAAATCGTGAACTATGGTTGATATACATGATTATGACATTCAATACATTGAGGATGCAATTATGCGGGAATATGTTTCTCCCAAGAATAACTACCCAGATTGTGATTGCTTGTTGTCCTTACGCAAGGACATGATTAACCATCGCGTTCTGGCTCATCAAGAGGAAATAGTGCCAAACATTATTGCCTTTAATGATGCTCTCACCGATGCTTTGCGCGAAATGTACGATAGGGCACATCACATGTGGGATAGCATCAAGGAGAATAAGGCTTTCAATGGGGAAACAGAGATCGTGGCGAGATGTTATCTTAGTTACGAATACCCAAAGCTTCATCCTATACAAGGTAAAGACAGGCAAGAGTTATGGGAGGCCATCTGCGATGCAGGATGGAATAAACTATATGATGATGGTGTTTCGCTTTATCCACTTCGTTTACCATTCTATGACGAATCTTTTGAAAGTTTCATCGGTATGGATGGCGAGAATAAGAATTGGAATGAAGGACTTGATCGAGAACTGACCAAAGATCTACATCTGACAAGTGCTTTTCATAATCTATTTGAACATCTGGAATTTGCCATCACGGACTTCATATATGCAAGAAAATTCGAGACCGAAATCAGAATAGAAATGAAAAAAACTATTTGAAATAAGATGTTTTTACATACCTATGCCACGAGTTGGCAGAGACCATGAATATCTTTGTATCACAATTGATTTTTTAACTATTATAATTAAAGTAATATGGTAACAAGTAAGAACATAGATTTGCTCACAGCAGTAGAGCAGATTGTGGATTTAGCTAAAGAATCCAAATTGAGCAAGGAGTTTTATCGTAAAGCAGATAAATACATTAAGTATATATCAGAAAAGCTCGAACTGACCAAAGAGCAGTCCGTGATGATTGCTCTGTTCATTAATTGGAGCGATGAAAGTTGCATTCATTTAAAAGATATAAGTGAATATGTGAAATGCCCTGTAGTTTGTATTCTTCGCTATACAGACATTTTGGAAAGTAGAGAATTGATTCGTTGCCGCCGTAAAAGGAATGAAAGAGTTAGTTTTCGAGTGCCTTTTGATGTGGTAGAAGCATTCAAGCATGATGAAAAATACGTCCCCAGGAGATGTACGAATCTCACATGCTTAGAACTCTTTGCTGAACTTGAAAATATCTTTGAAGAACGTGATAATAACGAATTGACCTTTGATACAATGGCTTCGAAAATTCAGTCACTGTTTGCAGATAATCCTCAAATTGAGTATGTACAAAAAGTAAAAGATTATGATTTGGATACAGATGTCGAAATGCTCCTTGTATTATTTTCACATCTATTCGTCAACAAAGAGGATGACGATATCCGTTACTATCAATTGGATTTTCTGTATGATAACAAAAGAGACTGGAGCAACATCAGAGGAAAGTTAAGCCGTGGACATCATAAACTTTTCTGGTATAATCTTATTGAATACAACAATGATAATGGAATGGTGGATCGAGATTCTTTCCGTATGACTCAGAAAGCCAAGGATGAGTTTTTTGGCGAACTCAGTATTACTAACAGAAGTAGAAAGAACAAACTTGAGGACTTGATTAAAAGTGAGGAGATCGTTGAAAAGAAACTCTATTATGGCGATAACATTCGGTCACAAATAAATGAGTTGAGTCAATTAATTGAGGACACCCACTACAAGGAAATTCACACTCGTATGAAAGAGTCGGGATTCCGTTGCGGTTTTACCTGTTTGTTTTACGGTGCCCCAGGTACTGGCAAAACAGAAACGGTACTTCAACTTGGCCGCCAGACGGGGCGTGATATTATACAAGTGAATCTTTCTCAGATAAAGAGTTGCTGGGTCGGCGAGAGCGAGAAAAATATCAAGAATCTCTTCGATGTTTACCGCAACAAAGTCAGGAAGAGTAAATTGGTACCAATCCTTCTCTTCAATGAGGCTGATGCTATTATCAATCAACGTATGGAGGGTGCGCAAACTGCTGCCAATAAGATGGAGAATTCCATACAGAACATCATTCTTCAGGAAATGGAGAATTTTGATGGTATTTTAATTGCCACCACCAATCTAGCTGGTAATATGGATAAAGCTTTTGAGCGCCGTTTTCTTTATAAAATCAAGTTTGAGAAACCTACCCTTGAGGCTCGAATGAGCATCTGGCATGAAATGATCCCTACTCTCGATGATAGTGTCACACGTACTCTTGCAACGAAGTACGATTTCAGTGGAGGCCAGATTGAGAACATCGCCCGCCATTATACCATCGGCAATATTCTTCATGGAAAGTTGGACAACGACATTGACATAATCACTTCATATTGCGACAACGAGCGCTTAGATACAAGGGAAAGCAGAAAAATAGGTTTTTAATAAACAATATTTTTGAGATTATGAAGCAAATAACAGTATCAGAATTATTTAAAAAGTATGATTTCGAAAGCATACTACCGCATTTAGACCACCTCTTTATGGTGAATAGTGGGCGGCATTTCTCTGAAGCTAGTATTGAGGTGTTCAGGAACCTTTATAAGCATTGAACCGCATGTGAGACAAAACCGACGAATTGTCACATCCGGCTTGTCTCTCGTTGGGAACATACAAGTCCGTCCATTGATATGAATTGTCATGTTAGGGAGAAGAATGTTTTTTGCTACTCAGTAGCAGATCAGAAAGACATGCTCGAGGTGCTAGGCATGAAAGTAGGAGTGGATAAAGATGTTGAAATCAGTGAAGTGGAATTGGTAGCTGGTCTTTTCTGGGAGATGACCTATTATGATCCTAAAGGCAAAGGATAATTATACGAAAGATTGTTAATATGCACTATTATTCAAAATAAAGTTGTATCTTTGTTGCACCTAAAATAATGAATAAGGCTTATGAATAACGGATTTAAGGTTATAACCCTCTGTGGCAGCACCCGTTTCAAAGATGAATTTCTTGAAGCGCAAAAGCGTCTGACACTTGAAGGTAATATTGTTATTTCCGTGGGACTGTTTGGTCATTCTGGAGATGATGAGGTATGGACAGAGGGCGTGAAAGACATGTTGGATCGTCAACATTTGGCAAAGATAGATTTGGCCGATGAAATTTTTGTCGTTAATGTTGGTGGCTATATTGGTGATAGCACAAGGCGAGAAATCGCTTATGCAGAAATCAAAGGCAAGTCTCTCGTATATCTTGAAAGATGCAGGAAACAATGTCTTTATAAAAATTATGCTGCACTCCGTGAACTCCACGATGCAGGAAGAATCTCCGATGAGGATTTTGAACAGGCTGGACGTGTTTTTGATGAAAAACGCAAAATTGCTATTGCTGAATATAATGCCTGTACAGGCCCTTGGCCCTATCAGTGGAAAGACATTGATACTGTTGTTTGTGGAATACTACAACAGAATGGTCTTGCTTCTATTGACTACCATGACCTAGAATATCTCTATGAAGCTGATAATGTTTCAGAAATTCGCATAAAGGGAAAGGGCTCTAACGATAAAGAGCAGCTTCAAAGCATCATTGATACTATCCGAAATGATTATATGAATCTGTTGCAATTATCAAAGAAATTAGCAATAACCCTTATTGGCTCGTCCAATTCGACTACCCATATTGAAAAGATAGCTGATTGCCTGACAGGTAAAGATATCGTTTGGCAAATTAAGACACTCACTGCTGAAGAAACAGAAATAAGATTATCAATAGTAACAATTCAATAACAAAGAGAAAGAATATGAGTAACGATAAAAGTCAAATTCAAGAAAAACTAGCAAGTTGGGCAAAGGAAACGGTTAATGTGTATAATCCAATTGCAGATACTTTAAATAAGGAGAGTTCAAATGAAAAATGGGGCTATTATACACAAACCCCATTGTCACTTGTTTCCCAATCACCAGATTTACTTATATTAGGAATTAATCCAGGATCCGGTGGCGGTAAAGATAATATGACGGGAGAAGAATTACTTAAAGGTAATCCTTGCTTCGAAGGCCTGAATAAAGAAGGTGTTGTCAAAGTGATGAGAGAGGTACGAGATGATAATAAGAAAAGGAATGGATGGGCTTTGTGGCATAGATTGAACGATATGCTTGAAAAATCTCCAAATAATAAGAACCTACTAAAATACTTCGAAAATTTTGTCCTGTCTAATATGATTTTCTTTGGAACAGATCATGAAAACGAGATACCTAAGATAGATAAAGAAAAGTGTGCAAAGCAAACCTTAAAATTGATAGATTATTTAGAGCCAAAAGTGGTCATATTACTTGGCAAACAAAGTAGAGATCTATATAATCGTATAACTGATAAGGGGAAATTAGAAGTTTTAGTACCAAACTCCATTTATCATTGTATGTATGACAAAAGTCATATCCTTGCAATTAAACATACTGCATATCATTATTCATATGATGAGATAGTGGTTGTGGGGAAGACAATTGGATTTGTTCTGGATCATCACGAAGAAGCCATAAATAAGGAAACGATTTTTTCATCTTATATAAAAAATGATATTATTCGTTTTGAAGAGGGGCAAAAGACGAAGCAGTCTAAGAAAAAATTAAAAGTGAATAGTGCCAAAGTTATAAAATTATTAACTTCGAATCCGTGTTTTCAACTTACTATGGTTAAGAAAGATCATTATTACCTTTCTGAAAACTTGGTTATTCGAATTACAAATGCAGATAATGGATATTTGGCTATTCGTCACAAAAACTATGATGTTCAATACCCAAACTCTAAATATGTGTTTACTGAAGAATACAGAAATTTTCTTAATACAGAGAAACAAGGATGGAAATGTGACAATTATTGGCTAGCTAAAAAACACATTAATGATTTTGGAAATGATGAAAATGAAATCGTAAAAAACATTATTTCAGAATTAAACGACATAATAGAATTTGTAAGATAATAAAAATTATGGCACAAATGATTTTGCACGGAAGGGAGTTAATCCGTATAAACGTTCCAAAGAATTATATCGAGTATTCAACGAATGATGGTCGAACTTGGCACACTCGATATACAGGTACCCATGCTGGTACATTTATTGATCTCATAGATTATGGATCTGAGATTATTGCGTGTACCTCGAAAGGTATTTTCACTTCTAGTAATGGTGGAGGGAATTGGCATAGCAGATACTCTGGCAATCTCGCAGGCTCTTTCATTCAGCTAGTGTCTGATGGACGGAATTTGTTGGCAACAACATCTAAAGGTTTGTATTATTCAAACAATGGAGGTCTTAATTGGCATCGCAAGTAGAAAAAACAATTCTTTCATCTACATTTCAAATAACCTCTGCCTCAAAACGGCAGGGGTTTCTTTTATCTTTGCGTCGTGATTATAGATAAAGAACGTATTATGACTTTCAAAGAATTACTCGATAGCGTTTCCTTTGAAGAGGTGGCTCCAGAGTTAGTACGAATGTACCCAAAAGTAGAGTATGATTTGCGATGGTATAAGATTCATTTTGATATGCTGCGCCTGATGACCCCAAAGCTTCATGATGATACAAATTCTGGTGTATGCAATATCTCCATGAGTAAATGGGACGAAGATTGTCAACCCCATCTAGATGCTTACCCGATGGAAGGCGATTGGTGGGGGCATTCGTTGACGAAGGAACTTGTTATTGCCCCAGAAGTCAAGGCTACCAATGCTGAGATTGCAGCTTGCTGCCTCTGGCACACATCTTTTTATGGTTATGTGGATGAACAACAGGAGGAATATTTTAGATTTGATGAAAGTGATATAGATATCAAAGACAGATGGGATGACTACATATATAATAAGATACGAGCAGAGAAATGCTTCTCCATCATTCGTAGAAATGGTGGCTACATCCCATCCGTTAAAGAGTTGACACCTGCGAAGAAACAAGAATTGACGAACAAAGCCAAGGAGTATTTTTGGTGCATAAGTCAATCGATGAACAAGACAAAAAGGAAGAGGCTGTTTCGCAGGGAGTTTATGGCTCACTACTATGAGCGTATGATGAACATCAGCCGTTTCATCGTTCAGGCAATTCCTGCTTTGAAAGACGAGAGAAGCAATATGAGTATAGAGCAGCTTTGTGGATTGTTCTATTCTGACTTGTTCAGTTCAGAGGTGTTCACGTCGTATGCTGATGAAAAGACAAGTGGGGCCAGGTATCTTTGTGAACTTTTTGAGAAATATGGTATAGAACCTAGATTAGACAGAATAGTAGTGGTGTTGACAACTGGGGAATACCATCAAGAACTAACAGAAGATGAAGATTATTTGTGCAGACTTCTTGTTGGCGATTGCAAATCGAGTGACATCCTCTTGGCTACAGATCCTTCATTAGGCAGGCAAGTACGTATCAACTATGCTACTTTTAATTCAGAAAAGACATTATAAATACCTATTCTCATGAATCCATTTTAACCTCTGCCACAAAACGGCGGAGGTTTCTTTTATCTTTGCATCGTGAACAAAGATATAAGAAATATGAAATGGAATAAGAAAGTGAATGATTCTGTTGATTATATAAATGGTTATCCGATTAGTGAAGTCTGGGGGACATACCACTATTTGGCGCGAAAGATTGCACCAAGGTTGAAAGCATTCAAGGCCCTTAAAAAGCATGGATGGCCAGCTGATTTTGAGGACCAGGAAGATTGGAATGAAGTTATTCAGAAGATGATCGATGCATTCGAGTTGCTGAAGCAAATTACAACGTATAGCGAGGAAGAAGAGCAGACTATTGAGGAAGGGTTGGATTTATTTTGCAAATATTTTAGAAATTTATGGGATTAAGGTATGAACAGAAATGATTTAATTAACTATAGTCTTCGTGATGATAGCATTGAGGCTATTGAGAAGAGGATTATAAACAGATACAATAGTACTCGTTGTTATGACTCCGATGACGATGTTCTATTGTCATTGCGAAGAGAAATTATTAACAAGCGGGTTCATGCTCGCCAAGAAGAACTTCTGCCTGATATCATTGCATTCAATGATGCACTAACGGAGGCTCTTCGTAATATGTATGATCATGTTCATCGTATTTGGAATAAAGTTGTTCAAAGCATAGAAGAGACTGATGGTGAAGGACTGGAACTTACAGCCAAATGCTACTTTGATTACACTTATCCAGAATTGCATCCTTTACAAGGCGATGATCGTCAGGATTTGTGGAATGCGCTTTGCGATGAAGATTTGAATCCATTATATGCCGATGGTGTTTCTGTATTGACCTTGACACTCCCCAGAGATCATGGATGTTCCTTTGATTCTTTCATTGGCATGGATTGCCCACCACCTAATTGGAATGAAGGGCTTGATCAAAAGTTGACAAAGGACTTACATCTCATAAGCCAGTTTCACAAACTCTTCATGCACATGAATTTCGCTCTCACAGATATTATCTATGTAAGAAAATTCAAAACGGAGATAGATATTACAATTTATAAATAACCCGACGAAACGCTGTTCTGAAAGCCTCTCAAAAACCTTGACTCGAGTCAAATCATCGATTGGCTCGAGCCAAATGGCAAAATGACTCGAGCCAAAGATTTTGGAGGCTCTATTGGCCGACTTTAGACACAAGTAAACAAAAGGGTGGTTTCTTACCGAGAAACTATCCTTTTGTCGTAATGAAACCCACCGTTAGTCGTAATGAAACTCTTCGCCATTAACAAAGAAAGAAAAAATAATGACACATTTCTCCGTTCATCGGCTTCCGATGAAGAGGAAAAGCATGGAGAGCAGGACGAGGGCGAGGTCGATGAGCTTGGAGCGGAGATTCTTCTCGTGGAAGACCATGGCACCGAAGAGGAAACTGACGACGACGGAGCCACGCCGCACCATGGAGACGATGCTGATCATGGCACCGTCGAGGCCGAGGGCGTAGAAGTAGGCAAAGTCGGCAGCAGAGAGGAATACGGAGATGAGGATGATGCACCAGTCCCAATGGAATGGAGTGGTCTTTTTGTGGGTGGGCCACCACAGGAGGAAGAGCATGAGGAGCATCATGAAGAACTGGTAGATGTTGTACCACGACTGCACTGCGAGTTTGTCGAGCCCCACCCCACCATTTTCGGGCGAGGCCATCAGGAACTTGTCGTACAACCCCGACACGGCGCCGAGCACGTTGGCCAGCACGACATAGACAATCCACTTGTTGTGCTTAAAGTAGATTCCCTCCTTGCGGCTGGAACGTGAGAGCATGTAAAGCCCAATCATAGCTATGATGACACCAATCCATTGCCACACATTAAGCCGTTCGGAGAAAAAAGTCAAAGCGCCGATGAGCACCATGACGGGACGCGTGGCGTTGATGGGACCGACAATGGTGATGGGCAGGTGCTTCAGTCCGAAGTAAGCGAAGAGCCAGCTGGCAAGCACGATGCACGACTTGAGCAGGATGTACTTGTGTTCAGCCCATCCGTAGGTGTGGGTGAAGAAGAGGCTGTCCTCTGCTATCACCCCTTGACGCGACAGAATGATGAAGGGCAGAAATATCAACGAAGAAAACAGCGTGTTGAGCAGCAGCACAGGAATGACGGCGTTGCCCCGGAGCGATTTCTTCTTGAAGACGTCGTAGAAACCGAGCAATGCGGCGGAAAGGAATGCGAGTGAAAGCCAGAGCATGTCAGCGGGAATTTATTTGATGCGTGGAACAGATGCCGGTCGGGCGGTCACTTGATGCCCTCTTCCGTCACCTGGGCTCGGACTCGACTCAGGGTCTCGGGCGTCATCTGCAGGAAGGAGGCGACATTGTGGAGCGGGGCGCGGCGGATGATTTCGGGATTTTCCCTCATGGTGCGCACATATCGTTCCTTGGCCGTCTCGAAGCGGAGCACGTCAGCCTTGCGCTGGGAGATGATGAGCGCCCGCTCGTAGAACTTGAAGATGAGCTGGCAGAGTTCGAACGAATGCCGGGCAATGGCCTCCATGGCATCGCGGGGAATGGCGAAGATCACGCTGGGCTCGATGGTGGAGGCAACGATGCGGGAGGGTTCGCGCAGGAAGTAACTCTCGATGCAGACGACCATGTCGCCCTCGTGACTGATGTGCTCCGTTACAGTCGCATGATTTTTCTTGTACGTCTGGAGCACCATCCCGCGATCCAAATAATACATGCTGTTGCACACCTCGCCCTCAGCCACCAGCTTGACGCCGCGCAGCACCTTGGTGGGCACGAGAATGCTAGCGAAGGCATGCAGCGCCTCCACGCTCAGGGTCACACCGTAGATGCGGCAAATTTCCCTTGCCACATCACGTCGCCGGTCGTTCAGATTCAATGTTGCCATTTTATAGTTTAGAGTTTAGGGTTTTAGGTTAAGAGATTAGAGATTGTAGTTCCGTTCGCCAAAGATTTTGCTGCCCACTCGGACCATCGTGCTGCCATGTTCCTGGGCAATGAGATAGTCGCCGCTCATGCCCATCGACAGCTCCTTGAAAGCGGGCTCGTCAACGAAGAAATGATTCTTCAGCACATCAAAGAGTTGTGCCACTGACTCAAACTCTCTGCCAATCCTCGCCTCATCATCGGTGTTGGTCGCCATCGCCATCAATCCCACAATGCGCACATGACTCATCGTCCGCCATTCACCCGTGCTCAACATCTCCACCACCTCCTCAGGCGTGAATCCGAATTTAGTCTCTTCGGCTGCCACATGTATCTGCAGAAGCACGTCGATGACGCGTCCGCACTTCTGTCCCTGCTTATCAATCTCCTTCATCAATTTGACAGAATCCATTGAATGTATGAGACTTACGAACGGTGCCATATACTTCACTTTGTTCGTCTGAAGATGCCCGATGAAGTGCCATTCGATGTCATCAGGCAAAACCGGCTGCTTGGCCACGAGTTCCTGCACGTGGCTTTCGGCAAACACGCGCTGTCCCGCATCGTACGCCTCACGAATGGCCTCAACCGGATGAAATTTTGACACCGCCACCAACGACACGCCTGGTTTCAGCGTATCCTTGACCTGCTGCAAATTTTCTGCTATCATGAATCCTTCCTCCATGAACTTTGCTATCATGAATATTGATGCGAACTACTCCTCTTTCTTCTCACGTGCCACGTAACGGAACACATCCATAATCTTCGTCTCCGCCACAGATGCGATGCGGTAGTCCATCAGCGAGCCCTTCATGCCCTTGACAAAGTTTTCGACCGCATCGTGGAACGTGCCAGCCTGCACCAGCATGTTGTTGGCAATCTCCTTCTCCGTCTGAGTCTTCTCGTCGAGCGTGATGAACAGGCAGCGAACCTTATACCAACGGTCAGCCACCTCGCTGTCGCAGGGGAAAATCTCCGCATACTTCACACGCTTGATGTCCGTCACATCCAAATTGCCGCTCGTGTAGGGTTTCACCTCTTCGATGATGCGCGACTCAGCCTCCGTGAAGTTGAGCGCATCGACCAGATAAATAAAAGACTGAGGTTTCGTGATGCCATCATCCTGCATCACATCCATCTTCACTTTACATTCAAACCAACTATTGATTTCCATTGTCGTTAATTATAGTTTAGAAAAAACGGCACAAAGGTAAGGAAAAGAATTGAAAAAAGGAGGCTTTGAAGGGTTAAAAGTCAAAAAAAAGAGGCCAAGATTGCCTCAACCTCTTTCCATATATGCATCAAAGTGCTTTTATTTCTTAGCTGGCTTACTTCTTGGCTGCACGTGCTTCGTTCAGGAAGTTCACCATCTTCTGCAGATTAGCTTCTGAATACATGCCCATGCCGTGACCACCCTCTGGCTCAAATGTCGCCTCGGTCTTCACGCCGGCAGCCTTCAGCAATTCGTAAAACTTCTTGCCCACGCAGCATGGCACCACATTATCCTTCTCACCATGGAAGATGATGATTGGCACGTCGTTCTTGTCCACATAATTAGTCGCACTCAGACCCAAATACTTGTCTGGTTCCTCCGACAATTTTGTTCCGCCCAGCAACTGATCTTCAGGACTTGAATTGCCCATCGACATATGCTCGCCGCAATCCATGCTCGTAAGGTCAACAGGACCCGACCAGTCGCAACCAGCATTCACCAAACTGCTCTCCTTGGTATAAGGACCAACAGCGCCTTCAATGTCCACGCTCTCTTTGCCAACCTTAGCGACCTTAATGCCGTTGGTCGTAGCACAAACAGATGCCAGATGGCCGCCAGAAGAGAAACCCGAAGTGGCAATGAACGAAGTGTCAAACTTGTACTTTTTAGCCTCACCACGAATGAAACGGACAACAGCCTTGATGTCGTTGATCTGTGCCGGCCACTGTGCATCGCTGATAGCACGATGGTTTGGACAAACCACTGCATAACCAGCATCCAGCAATGCCTTCACGATAGTACCCAAGTCAGCTGCGCCCTTGCTGCTGTTCGAGAACCATGCGCTGCCATAAACATGCACAACCACGGGATAAGAAGCCTTCTCCTGCTTGGGCAGATAAATGTCGCAAGTGTGATAAGCCTTGTCATCCCCAGCATAGTTCACGTCTTTCCATTCCTGCGAAGTTTCAAGTTTCGTCTGTTGCTGGAAGCCGCCAAAGCCACCAAAGCCACCACCGAATCCGCCACCAGGCTGCGCCATCATGGCCGTTGCACTCATTAGTGTAGCACTAAGTGCCAAAGTTTACAAATAACTCTTCATAAGTTTTGTTTAATTAGATGTTAGAGTGATAATATTAATAAATAATGTGTAAAAATACAACACTATAGATACGTCAAAAACTAAATAGTTTAATCAGACAATGGATTTTTTCCATGTTTGACAAAGATAATCTGGCAGGGCGCTCTTTGTTTTGGAAAATAATTCGTACCTTTGTGCGATTTTTGAGAACTGAAGTATTAAAGCTTAGGATATATATGGAAAATAGGAGCATTGTTTCGATTGCTGACTATGGGAAGGAGAAAATTCAGTATCTGCTGGACATGGCTGCTGAATTTGAAGCTCATCCGAACCGTCAGATATTGAAGGGCAAGGTTGTGGCCACGCTGTTCTTCGAGCCAAGCACAAGAACGAGGTTGTCGTTTGAGACGGCTGCCAACCGTTTGGGTGCCAGGGTGATTGGATTCACCGATCCAAAGGTGACGAGTTCATCAAAAGGCGAGACGCTGAAGGACACCATCAAAATGGTAAGCAACTATGCCGACGTTATTGTGATGCGTCACAAATTGGAGGGTGCAGCCTTGTATGCGAGTGAGGTGACGAACGTACCCATCATCAATGCGGGCGACGGCTCAAACCTGCACCCATCACAGACAATGCTTGACCTCTACTCCATCTATAAGACACAGGGCACATTGGAAAACCTCAACATCTACATGGTGGGTGATTTAAAGTATGGTCGTACGGTACACTCACTATTGATGTCAATGCGAAAGTACAACCCAACATTCCATTTCATCGCACCCAAGGAACTGGAGATGCCAGAGGAGTACAAGCTCTATTGCAAGCAAAATAACATCAACTACATCGAGCAGCAAGATTTCACGGAAGACACGATTGCCGATGCAGACATCCTTTATATGACACGTGTGCAAAGGGAGCGTTTCACAGACTTGATGGAGTATGAGCGGGTGAAGGATGCCTACATCTTGAAAACAAACATGCTGGGCAAGTGTAAAGAGAACATGAAGATCCTGCACCCGCTGCCACGTGTGAACGAGATAGAATATGATGTGGACGAGAGCCAACACGCATATTATTTCGACCAGGCACAGAACGGGCTCTATGCACGTGAGGCACTGATTTGCGATGTGCTGGGCATCACTCTTGACCAAATTAAGAACGATAACACAATCATTGGATAGGCCATGGAACAGAACAAGGAAAATATGATGGTGGCAGCCTTGGAGAATGGCTCCGTCATCGATCACATACCAACAAACAAACTTTTCACGATTGTACAATTACTCGACTTGGAAAAGTTCAAGGAGGAAGTTGTGATTGCCAACAACCTGAAGAGTCAAGTGATGGGAAAGAAGGGGCTCATCAAGATATCAGGTAAGTTCTTCTCGGAGGCTGAAATCAGCAAGTTGGCAGTCGTTTGCCCCAACATTCGACTAACGGTCATCAAGGACTACGAGGTGAAGGAGAAGCGTGAGGTGACACTCCCTGAGAAACTGACCAACATTGTGAAATGCGCCAACCCTGTGTGCATCACGAACAACGAGCCAATGAAGACCGTTTTCTATCGCAAGGACATGGAGACATTAAAGTGCCGCTACTGTGGCAAGGAACAGAAACTCAAAGACATAAAATTGAAATAGATGAAATTTACAGAAAGAGCAAAACTGAACCTCTCAGATGTGAATAAGGAGGTTCTGGAGCAGTGGAAACAGGAAGACATGTTTCACAAGAGTATTGAGGAACGCGAAGGCTGTCCTCAATTCATCTTTTTTGAAGGGCCACCCTCTGCCAACGGACATCCGGGCATTCACCACGTGATGGGCAGAACGATTAAAGATACATTCCTCCGCTATAAGACGATGCAGGGCTTCCAAGTAAAGCGCAAGGCTGGTTGGGACACCCACGGTCTGCCTGTAGAATTGTCTGTGGAGAAGTCTTTGGGCATCACGAAAGAGGACATCGGCAAGAAAATCAGTGTGGATGACTACAACGATGCCTGTCGCAAGAACGTGATGATGTACACCAACGAGTGGACAGAACTCACCGATAAGATGGGTTACTGGGTCGATTTGGAGCACCCTTACATCACCTATGATAACAAATATATCGAGACGCTATGGTACCTCTTGAAGCAGCTCTATAACAAGGGACTACTCTACAAGGGTTATACCATTCAACCCTATTCGCCAGCAGCAGGTACGGGTCTTTCGAGCCACGAGCTGAACCAGCCTGGCTGCTATCGCGATGTGAAGGACACGACGGTGACGGCGCAATTTAAGGTGAAAGACATTTTAGAGGGGTTAGTAGGAGTTGACAAT
Organism: Bacteroidaceae bacterium; assembly: GCA_017534815.1. GTDB lineage: Bacteria > Bacteroidota > Bacteroidia > Bacteroidales > Bacteroidaceae > Minthosoma. The sequence goes on from JAFXVS010000018.1 coordinate 39,571, forward strand.
CTTCCTGTTTACATTCTCGCTTGGACAACGACACCTTGGACATTGCCTTCCAACACTGCACTTTGTGTAGGTCCAAAGATTGACTATATAGCCATCAAAGGCAAAAACCCATATACAGAAGAGGAAGCCATATACATCATGGCAGAAGCTCGACTATCAGCCTACTTCCAGTATGGCGAAGATGAAAAGCCCGAGATTCTCTGGAAGGGTCAGGGCACTGATCTCGTGGGTCTGCACTACGAGCAGTTGATGCCTTGGGTGAAGCCCTGTGCTTTAGAAGGCGATAAGGTGGTGGTGAAGGAAGATGAAGCTTTCCGTGTCATTCCTGGCGACTATGTGACAACCGAAGATGGTACAGGTATTGTACATATCGCTCCGACTTTTGGTGCTGACGATGCCAAAGTTGCTAAGGATGCTGGCATTCCATCGCTTTTCATCATCGACAAGGCTGGCGACACGCGCCCAATGGTCGATTTTACGGGTAAATATTTCGTAAAGGATGACATGAACGAAGAGTTTATAAGTCTTTGTGTAAATGAAAGTTATTGGAAGCATAGCGGCAACTTCGTCAAGAACGCTTATGACCCCAAATACAATCAGGGTGGCAAGTATGATGAGAAGGCCGCCAACAAGGATATGGACTTGAATGTGGTGCTGTGTGTAGAGATGAAAGAAGAGGGAACAGCATTCAAAATTGAGAAGCACATTCACAACTATCCTCATTGCTGGCGCACAGACAAACCCGTGCTCTACTACCCGCTCGACTCTTGGTTCATCAAATCGACGGCGAAAAAAGACCGCATGTTTGAGTTGAATCAGACCATCCAGTGGAAGCCCGAATCAACTGGTACGGGACGCTTCGGCAAGTGGCTGGAGAATCTGAATGATTGGAATCTGTCCCGCTCCCGCTATTGGGGTACGCCATTGCCCATTTGGCGCAATCGTGACACCCACGAGGAAATCTGTATCGGCAGCGTCGAAGAGCTCTACAACGAGATAGAAAAGGCTGTAGAAGCAGGCGTGATGGTTTCAAATCCATTGAAGGACAAGGGCTTTATTCCTGGCGACATGAGTCAGGAGAACTACGATAAGATAGACCTGCACCGTCCTTATGTGGACGACATCAAGCTGGTGTCGGGAAAGGGCAATGTGCTCACTCGCGAACTTGACCTCATTGACGTTTGGTTCGACTCAGGTGCCATGCCTTACGCTCAAGTGCACTATCCATTTGAGAACAAGGATCTGATCGACAAGGGCATCGCTTATCCCGCAGACTTCATTGCCGAGGGTGTGGATCAGACACGCGGTTGGTTCTTTACCCTACATGCCATCGCCACAATGGTGTTTGACTCAGTGGCATATAAAGCTGTGATATCCAATGGCCTCGTGCTCGACAAGAACGGCATCAAGATGTCTAAGCGTCTGGGTAACGTCATCAACCCATTCGAGTGCATCGGAACTTATGGTGCTGACGCTGTGCGTTGGTACATGATCACCAACTCCTCACCTTGGGACAACCTCTCCTTCGACCCCGAGGGTGTAAAGGAAGTGACGAGCCAGTTCTTTATCAAGTTGCAGCAAGCATATTCGTTCTTCACGATGTATGCCAATGTGGATGGCTTCGAGTACAAGGAGGCTGATATTGCCTATGCCGACCGTCCTGACTTTGACCGTTGGTTACTATCCGAACTCAATACATTAGTAAAGAATGTACTGGCCTACTTCGACGACTACGACCCGACCCCTGCAGGTCGTCTCATCCAATCGTTCGTCATCGACAATCTCTCCAACTGGTACATCCGTCTGAACAAGCCACGCTTCTGGGGTGGCGAGATGACCACCGACAAACTCTCGGCCTATCAGACCCTTTATACTTGCCTCGACACGTTGAGCCGACTCATCGCACCAATTGCTCCGTTCTATGCCGATCAACTCTTCCGCGACCTCAACAGCGCTACCGGCAAGGATTCCGCAAAGAGCGTCCACTTGGCCCAATTCCCGACCTTCAACGAGGCTTACATCGACTCCGAACTGGAGGTTGCGATGGAGTCTGCCATGAAGGTGACCTCAATGGGACTCTCTATCCGTAAAAAGGTAAAGATTCCTGTAATTCAGGCCTTGCAGTCGATTGCCATTCCCGACACAGACGCCCTCTTCAGCGGTCGCATCGAGCGAATGAAGGACATCATCATGAAGGAGGTGAACGTGAAGGAGCTCCAGCTGATGGACGGCAAGATGCTCGTGAAGAACGTAAAGTGCAACTTCCGTGTCATGGGCAAGAAGTTCGGTAAGATGATGAAGGCGGTAAGCAACGCCGTGGCAGAGATGTCGCAGGCACAAATCGCCGAACTCGAAGCCAACGGACAGGTTACTCTGCAGGCCGATGGACAGGATGCAGTGATTGAATTGGCCGACGTGGACATCATGTCTCAGGACATCCCCGGATGGAGCGTTGCTAACGAAGGCACGACGACTGTGGCTCTCGACATCACCATCACGCCAGCCTTGAAGAACGAAGGCAACGCCCGCAAAGTCATTAAGCAGATTCAGGGTCTCCGCAAGTCACAAGGCTTCGAAATCACAGACCGCATCCAAGTCGTCATCACCGAGACCCCTGAGACTAAGGCTGTGCTTGACACCTTCAAAGATAACATTGCTTCACAGGTGCTGGCCAACTCCATCACACTCGGCAACCCTGAAGGTGAAGCAATTGACTTCGACGACTTCAAGGCAGTCATTTGTGTTGAGAAAGATAGAGATTAGAAATGAGAGGTAAGAATTTATGACAAGGAAGAACAAACATATCCTTTCCATCGCCCTCTTCATGGCCGTTCTTGTCATAGACCAAATTATCAAGGTCTGTGTCAAGACGGGCATGTATCTGGGAGAGCGCATCGAAATCACCAGCTGGTTCAGTCTCGTTTTCGTCGAGAACAACGGTATGGCATTCGGATGGGAACTCTGGGGAGGCAAACTCTTCCTCACCCTCTTCCGCATCGTCGCTGTATGCCTCATCGGATGGTTTATCTACAGCGAGATTCAACGCCGACGACCAACTGGCTATATAGTCTGCCTCACCCTTATCGCGGCAGGAGCGGCAGGCAACATCATCGACTGCCTCTTCTACGGACTCATCTTCAACAACCCGCCCTTTCCCGAGGTCGCAGACTTTCAACCCTACGGATACGGATACGGAGAATTCCTTTACGGACGTGTTGTTGACATGTTCTACTTCCCGCTCATCGAATGGGAAATGCCTACATGGATGCCCATCTACTCCGGACAGCACTGCGTCTTTTTCTCCCCTATCTTCAACTTTGCCGACGCAGCCATCTCCTGCGGCATAGTAGCCCTCCTCATTTTCTACCACAAAATCGTCAGTCGCTACCAGTTCCACAAAGATTGAAGAATTGCAGTTCATTTAGCTCAACGGTTAATTGACGTATCCCATGAGAAGAATCCTCCCACTCATCCTCGCCCTCATCCTCCTCGCCGCCTGCGATGACCGTCCCAAAGACGTTCTGTCACGCGGCAAGATGGAAGATGTCCTCTACGACTACCACATCATGCAGGGCATTATCAACCAGCTACCCGACAATGAACGCGAGGCCAAGGCTGAGGACTACATCAACGCAGTCTATGCCAAACACGGCATCACCGAAGCCCAGTTCGACTCATCCATCGTCTATTACAACCGCCACTCTAAAGAACTCCACAAGATCTACACCAACCTCAAGGAACGCTATTCCATCGTCAATGACGAAATCCAACTTGTCAACGGCAACAACGACATGATGGCCATCTTCGCTACAGGAGGCGATACCACCAACCTATGGAACTCTGCCCGCCTCCTCACCCTCCGCAACAAGAACCTCCTCAACAAGGAGAGCTTCACCATCCTCGCCGACACCAGCTTCCGCCGCAGTGATCAGTTTATCCTTACCCTCACTCCCGTCTTCATCAAGGAGCGCCGAGAGGACTACGACATTGCCCTATACGTCGGGCTCTCAGTCCTCTACACCAGCGGCAAGCATGTAGGCACCACCCGTGTCATCAACAACGATGGGCTCCAGCAACTCACCCTCCAGACCAGTGCTGCTGATGATGTCAAAAGCCTCACCGGCTTCTTCTACTACCGAGGAAAGAAAACCATGCGCAACCTCTGCCTCATCGACAATATCTCTCTTGTCCGTATGCACGCCAAGGAGGTTGAACACACCGAGTCTGCCGACACCATTACAGCCGATACCATCATCGCCGACACCATTACTCGCCCTATTGAGCGCCGCCTCACCCCTGAGGAATTCCGACAGCAGAACCGCACCGGCAAGCATATCAACATCCAGACTGCCCCATCTGTCCGCACGCCGAACAGCATCGGACCAAGAAGAAAGAGAAGATGAGACGAGTCGCCGCATCCCGCGTATATATTAACGAAAAAGATTTCCACACCAACTATGTTGTGGAAATCTTCAGTCATCATGTCGTCAACCACTATCCTCTTCAGGGTGAACTTCCTATGACCGAGTGGCTCGGCGGTACCATCATTATTCGTAACCGCATCGCTTACCACACACCACAGATACTCTCTCCTGACGATTTAACTTTGAAGGAAGGTCTCGGCCTTGGCAATGGTATCGAGCTTACCGACGTCTAAAAGCTGGAGACGCGAGTCGAAATGACTGCGGATGCTCACCTTGTCGCAGACGGAAAGGTAGAAGTCGATGATGGAGAACTTGCCCTGCCATGAGTCCATTAGGGGAAGCAAGGAAGGGTGAAAAACCTGAATGCCTGAGAAAGCAAACTTTTTGAGTTGCCCAGCCCATGCGCTGGGCGTTTGTTTTTCTAAGGCCTTGATTTCGGGGAATGGCGAGCGTACTTCTCCTGTGGCGATGTTAGTCCATCCGACGAGTCGGTCTGTGTCATCGAAGAGGAGGTAGCGCTGGGTCTGACGGTCAGATACGAGGAGAGTCGTGGTGCCAGTGGCAAGGACTTCATCGTACAGACCCACAAGGTCCGCATTGGAGAGGATATCAACGTTGTGGACGAGGATGGGCTTGTCGTTGGAGAAAAGGCGGGCAGCTTTCTTGAGTCCCCCACCCGTCTCGAGCAACATATCGGTCTCGTCGCTGAAACGGATATCGATGCCGAAGCAATGGTTGGCATTGACGAAGTCGATAATCTGCTGAGCAAAGTGGTGAACGTTAATGACGACTTCTGTCACACCGATGCATCTCAGTTTCTCGATGAGTATCTGTACGAGGGGCTTTCCATTGATGGGCACCATCGCCTTGGGCATGGTGTCGGTGAGAGGTTTGAGTCGGGTGCCGAGACCGGCAGCAAAAATAAGTGCGTTCATTTTCTAGAGGCAAGAGATTAGAATTTGGAAGTGATGCCTTGTTCACGATGGCAAAGATGGACTTCAACTCCGAACTTTTGGTGGATATGTTCGGCGACGTGCTGAGCACAATAGACGGAACGGTGACGTCCACCAGTACATCCGAAGGAAACTTGCAAGTGGGTAAAGCCTCGCTGTTGGTAACGAGCCACGTGAAAATCAACAAGTTTATAGACACTTTCAAGGAAGGTGAGAATTTCACCATCCTGTTCAAGAAAGTCGATAACGGGCTGGTCTAGTCCGGTTAGAGGCTTGTACTCGTCATAGCGTCCAGGGTTGTTAGTGCTACGGCAGTCGAACACGTAGCCACCACCATTGCCACTCTTGTCATCGGGGATTCCCTTCTTGAAGGAGAAGGAGAATACATCGACAACGAGGTGTCCCTGCCCTACCCTCTGCTTCTGCTCTTCAGCGTTGAGGGCGATGAGCGACTGCGCCACATCTTTTAAATAAGGATAGGGTTCGCAAGTGCCTATGGAGAGTTCCTTCTCCAAGTTGTCAATGGCTAACGAAATACTGTTGGCGAAGTAAGTTTTCTTCTCCCAAAGTCCCCGATAGCCGTATGCTCCCAAGACCTGAAGGATGCGGAAGAAGACAAAGAGGTGGAGACGCTGTTGGAAAGTTGAAAGTTGATAATTGAAAGTTGATAATTGGGAAGTTGATAATTGGGAAGTAAGGGCATCAAGATATTCATTGATAAGGAGGTTGCGCACTTCGTCGGAAAACTTAGCTGATGACTGCCAGAGAAAAGAGGCGACATCATAGTATATGGGGCCGCGGCGACCACCCTGGAAATCGATGAAATAGGGCTTACCTTCTTTTAGCATGACGTTTCGTGACTGGAAGTCACGATAGAGGAATGTATTCTCCTGATCGTCAAAAAGGTCATCAGCCAAACGCTCAAAATCTTGCTGGAGCTTGAATTCATTGAACTCGACGCCCTTGAGTTTGAGGAAGCAGTACTTGAAGTAGTTGAGGTCGAACATGACGCTCGTTCTGTCCATTTCCTGCTGAGGGAAGCAATGGCAGAACACCTCGTCTGCCTCATCACACCCCACCGTTGAGAACTGGAAACGGGGCAACTCTCGGATAGTTGCTTTTAGAGCCTCCAGCGCCTTTGCATCGAGAGCACCATCTTCCTGACGATGTTGCGCCATAAAAGCATAGAGGGACAGGTCGCCACAATCCTCTTGTAGATAGACCATCCCATCCTCCGACACGGCCAGCAACTCTGGCACGGGCAAACCCTTTTGTTTGAAGAAACGAGCCAAGGTGATGAAGGCATCGTTCTCTTCCCTGTTGGTACCAATAACGGCGATGAGAGGAGATAGGTGAGAAGAGGCAGACTCCTCTCCACCAAATACGCGAAAATATTGGCGATTGCTGCCAGCACCGGCGAGGGACTCGATGCGTTGCGGCTCAACGCCTGTCAGTTTTTGAAATAATTGAGAAATCCGTTCCATTCCTTATTCTTTGCGTTTCCAGATGCTCATCACTTTTCCATGTACAGCGATGATATTGAAGATGCTGACGATGACCAGCAGAATCACACCCACAAGGAGGGCTTGTCCGATGCCAGGCACCTCAAGATCAGGGAAGAAGTTCTCGAACATCTCGAGATAGATGCCTCTGACCACCAGCATGATGACCACCGCCAAGATAAGCACCAATACATTCAGCCCCACGGTAAGTGCCTGATATGGGAACGAAACCTTGACGGGTGAATAGCCGATGAGCAAGAGGTTTTCCAATTTCGTACTGTTCTTCTGTACGAGGAGGAAGACGCTGAGCATCAAGATATAGAACGAAAGAATGCTGATCACCACGCCCACCATCATGACGATGCTGACAATGACGCGCAGGATGAACGTCGTCTTCGAGGCATCCAGCTTATCCTCATCCGTCTCGTAGTTGTGGTCTTGCAGGAAGCTCGTGATGCGGTCATCCGTCGGGTTGCTCACTTCGACAATCAGACGCGTCGGCTCTTTGGTGGCATCTCCACTGGCATACTGCTGATTAGCCCACTGCATGAACTGCTCAGGCACAAGAATCGTGTTCAGACGCTGCGAGAAACCGACAATCCGACCATAGTAATCGCCATGTTCTCCGTTCCCGTCTATCTGAATCTGGAGCTTCATCGCTCCAAGGATGCCTTCGCTGAGCTTAGGAAGTCCCTTGCCCTGCGCATAGCCGAAGTTGTAGAGGTCGAGGTAGTTCTTAGGCAAAATGATGGGAATGTCGGCGCTGCCCTCCTGATAGTGCCAAGCATCACTCTCCACATCCACGAAATCATCGGGAACGCTCTCGAAGAACATCTCGGTGGAGAAGCTCACGAAGCCCTCCACATCGAATCGGGCACGTACATTATAAGAACTGGGGGTAAAGGCGCCGATGCGTTCCACGAAAGGCTCAGCCTTCAACTCGTTGATGTCCTCCTCGTCGAAGGTGTTCTGCGAGCCCGTCAGTCCCGACAGCGCACCAATCTTCTTGTTGACAATCAGGTAGTCAGCCTTCATGAAGCTGTCCTCATTGTCCAAAGCTCTGTAGTCGTTATAGAACTGCACACCCAGCAGGATGATGACCACGCCGACCAGGTTGGCGAAAAAGAATCCCACAAACTGCGGAATGCTGATGTGCTGCCTTAAAAGTTTCCAAACCAAATTCATCTTCATCACATTTTAGAGGTTAAACACTTGGTCGTAAGGCAGGTCGATATGCTTGCCAATACTGGTCAGGATAATGCCAGCCCCCTGCTTCTTCGCCTCCGCTGTCATGATTCGACCCATGATGGCAGCGTTAGTGTCGTCGAGGTGGCTGATGGGCTCATCCACAAAGAGGAAGTCGAAGGGCTGACACAAGGCTCGGATGAGGGCGACACGCTGCTGCTGACCGAACGACATGCGTCCCATCTTGGCATTCAGCTTGTCAGAGATACCCAACATCTCAAACCACTCCAGCACCTGCTCCTTCGTCTGATGACCCGTCAGTTTGTTCTTGATGTCCACATTCTCCCACGCAGTCAGTTCGGGGAACATTCTCAGTTCCTGCCACAATAGGGCGAAGTGCTTCTTGCGGATGTCCGTCCAGCGAGCCACCGAGTACTTGCGGATGTCCTCGCCGTCGAAAAGAATCTGTCCTTGATAGTCGTGGCGATAGCCATAGATGTAACTGCACAGCGATGATTTGCCCGTGCCCGAATTGGCTTCCACGAGATACAATTTTCCCTTCTCAAAATCCACCCGTTTGTGCCAGATGTCGCTCTCGATGTCAGAGCGACTCTGGAACACATTAGGTAGAGTGTCAATCAGTTCTATCTTGTTCATTTAAGTAATTGCTTCAAGAAATTCTCGTCGTTGTCCTTCAGTTCAACAACCAGCATGCCCTCGTCGGTCGTTTCGCTCTTCAGCACGATGGACTTCAGTTTGTCAAGCACATCAGCCACGGCAGCCATATCCCTGTCCTTCTGAGCCATCTCCTTGAACGGGATCTTCGCCAGGTTCACATATATATATACCTTGCTGTTCTTGATGTCGGACTTCTTTTCGAGCAACGGATTGAGTCCATTGCCTTTGCGGCTGGCATTCTCTGACGAAAGGAAGAGATCCTTGTCCTGAACGCCCCAGAAATACGTTGCTTCGTCCGTGGTGAGTTCATACTGGTTCTCGCCATTCTTCACCATTGACATTTCATATTCCTTCATCGTCTCCATCCAGTCATCAACGTCGGCGAGGAAGTCTGAGTTCTTCAGGTTGGCATAGACGATGTATTCAGGATTGTCCTGCTCCACAATGTCGTCAATTTGGAATTCCACAGCCATATCGCCATCCACTGACATCAGCATCTGCTCAATGTCGATGGCACGTTCCAACATGAAGAGACTTTCCTTCAGAGACTTGTTGTTCTTAATCTTATCCAGCATCCACTCACCCTTCACATTCATGCCGACCCAAATCAGCGCATTGTCTGCCACGCGGTCGAGATATTTGCCCTCGATCTTGCCGACGTTCTTCTCAGCCTCCTCAATCATCGCCTTGCCTTGGTCGTTGGTACCCCAAACCTTGGCCTTGAGCGTAGCCTGGCCATCCTCAAAGTTCAGGCTCATGAGCGCATCCATATCCTTCATGTCCACCGACGATGGCATGACGGCTTCCAGCGCATCCTTCAGAGCAGCCTTGCTCAACTTGCCGTTCAAGTAGAGCGACACATCCTGATCTTCAGCGTTCATGCGGCTGAATGCCTCCGTGCTGGCGAAGCTGTCCGACTCCTTCATGGTCATCAGCTCTTTTGCCATGGTGGCTGCCTTGGATGCACCCTTGTTCTCCATCGATGCCAACAGCAGGAAGGTGTTCTTGTCGTAGGCAAAACTGATTTCATCCACCAGCGTGCCGGTCGTCAATCCATCCTTCTCTGAGATTTTCGATGCCATGCCCTGCTTGTTGAGCATGTCGAGGAACTCCTTCAGGTCGGCCTCGTCACCCGTCTTCAGGGTCATGCCGACAGTCTCCTCGCCCACCAGGAAGATGTAGAGTGGCGTGCTGAGGTCGAAGCCCATCTTCTGAGGGTCGTTCATGTATTCCTTCACCACCTTCAGATCTTCGCCCTTCACAGACGAAGCGATGGCGGCGTCAAGCAGCATTTTATACTTCGAGTTCTTGAAATCAGCCTTGTCGGCGATGGACTGGACATCCACTTTCATCACCAGCGTGGCGTTTGCCGGGATTGCCTTCTGATACTCGGTGTTGGTGCAGGAGCACAATGCCATGATGACCAGAGCCATCATCGAAATGAAACGAATTTTCTTCATAATGCTTTCGGTTTTAATTGGTTAATAATATTATTGGTTAATAATGTTCATGATGTGTACAGCCACCAGCGCCGCCGTTTCCGTCCGCAGACGGCTCTTGCCCAGCGTGGCGCTCTGGAATCCCATCTCCTCCGCCTCTTTCACCTCTTCGATGGAGAAATCTCCTTCTGGTCCCACCATCACCAGCACGTCCTCGCCCCTCCTGATGGCATCCTTCAGTGCTACCTTCTCGCCCAATCCTTCCTCCTCGTGGCAATGGCAGATGAACTTCTGCATCGGCTTGCCGCTTTCCTCCTCTCTTTTCTTGATGGCTTGCACAAATGCCTTAAAGTCTGTCATCTCGTTCAGCACAGGTTTCCATGCCTTGTGGCTCTGCTTCATCGCCGACACGAGAATCTTCTCGATGCGTTCCGTCTTGATGACCGTCCTCTCCGACCATCGGCTCCGCAGGAACGTCAGTTCGTCGAAGCCTATCTCTGTGGCCTTCTCTGCCAACCACTCCGTCCTGTCCATGTTTTTCGTCGGAGCCATCGCCAGATGCAGATGTGGCAACCATTGACGTTCCTGAGGCAGCGTCTCCTCGATGCGATAAAGGCAGCGCTTCTTGTCGCCTCCGTCACGACGGCACGGTAGAACACGCCCTCGCCGTCCATCAGCATCATCTCGTCGCCCATCTCCATCCGCAACACACGCACCGCATGCTGAGCCTCATCCTCGGACAACTCATTCACGTTCGCAGCGTCAGGCACATAGAAGAAACGAACCTCTTTCATTAATAATTAAGAATTAAGAGTTAAAAATTAAGAGTTAAGAATTGACTCTCGCGTAAGCAGGTAAATCTATCGATGCAAAGTCCTTGTCAAGATACTTGAAGTAGCCCGTGATACCGATCATCGCCGCATTGTCGGTCGTATAGGAGAACTTCGGGATGAAAATCTTCCAGTGATAGCGTCGGGCATGGTCACGGAACGCATTGCGCAGCCCGTTGTTCGCGCTCACCCCGCCAGCCACAGCCACCTGCTTGATGCCCGTGTCCTTCACCGCCTTGCGCAGTTTCTTCATCAGGATGTCCACGATGGTCTTTTCCAACGATGCTGCCAAATCCTCCTTGTGGTGCTCGATGAAGTCCGGGTCTTCCTTCAGCCAGTCTCTCAGATGATAGAGGAATGACGTCTTCAGACCCGAGAAACTATAATCATAGCCCGCGATGTCAGGTTTCGAGAACTCAAACGCCTCCGGATTTCCCTGACGTGCCAGCTTGTCGATGATCGGGCCGCCCGGATAGCCCAGCCCCATCACCTTCGAGCACTTGTCAATCGCCTCGCCAGCCGCATCGTCAATCGTCTGACCCAGAATCTCCATATCCTTATACGAATTCACCTTCACAATCTGGCTGTTGCCACCGCTGACGAGCAGACACAGATAAGGGAACGTGGGCTGGTCGTGGTCATCCTCGCTTTCTCTGATGAAGTGCGCCAGCACATGCCCCTGCAGGTGATTCACGTCAATCATCGGGATGCCCAGACTCCTCGCGAAACCCTTCGCAAAGCTCACCCCCACCAAGAGGCTCCCCATCAGACCCGGCCCTCTCGTGAAGGCCACCGCATTCAGATCCTCCTTCGTGATGCCAGCCCGCTTGATGGCGGCATCCACCACCGGCACGATATTCTGCTGATGCGCGCGGCTCGCCAATTCCGGCACCACGCCACCATACTCCTCATGCACAGCCTGCGAAGCCGTCACATTGCTCAGCAAGATGCCATCCTTCAGCACCGCCGCACTCGTGTCGTCGCACGAACTTTCTATTGCCAGTATATACATATCAATACGTCAGTATTTCCAATCCTTCCTCCGTCATCACATACGTATGCTCCCACTGCGCCGAGTCGCTGTAGTCATCCGTCACCACCGTCCACTCATCGTCACTATCGACAAACACCTGCCAGCCACCCGCATTGATCATCGGCTCGATCGTGAACACCATGCCCGGCACCAGCAGCATGCCCGTGCCCTTCTTCCCATAGTGCTCCATGTCAGGATCCTCGTGGAAGGCATTGCCCACACCGTGTCCGCAGAGGTCGCGCACCACCGTGCAGCCGTTCCTGTGCGCATGCTTCGTAATCGCCGCCGCCGAGTCACCCACAAATGTGTAGGGCTTGCAAGCCTCGGCACCGATCTCCATACACTCCTTCGCCACCTGCACCAGTCGCTCCCGCTCCGGCGTTGTCCTGCCGATGATGAACATGCGGCTCGCGTCAGCAAAGTAGCCATCCAGAATCGTCGTGCAATCCACGTTGATGATGTCACCCTCCTCCAGGATCTCCTCCTCATTCGGGATGCCGTGGCACACCACCTCGTTCACGCTCGTGCAGCAGCTCTTCGGGAAGCCCTCATAATTCAGCGGCGCAGGGATGCCCCCGTGCTGCGTCGTATAGTCATACACCAGCTGGTCAATCTCCAGCGTGCTCATGCCCTCGCGGATTTTCTCCTGCACCAGGTCCAGCACCGCCGTGTTCAGCACACCCGCCCTGCGGATGCCCTCAATCTGCTCCGGTGTCTTGATCAGCTCACGTTTCGGCACCAGGCAGCCCTTATTTTGGAAATACAAGATTCTCCTGTCCATTTCCGTCAGCGGCTGTCCACTCTTCACGTGCCAATTTCTCGGATTTTTCTTCTTCAACAATCCCATACATTTACAAATTATGGTGCAAAGGTACGATTAAGTGAGCACAATACAAAGGGAAAATTGTTTTTTTCACTTTTATTGTCGAACGATAGTACCTTCGGCGTAGCCAACGGTAGTGAAAATCGAGAGAAAAACCAAATTTATTCGAGTTCTTCCGAACGAGAGTACGTTCTTTATCCACGTTGTTACGAAAGCGCAAGCGATGACGGCGAAGCCAAAGGTACAAAAAATACAAGTATTATTACATCTCGTTTATCGAATGCTTACAATCAATCTTTCTTCATCACAATATTTATGGAACTTTTTTCAATAAGGCACGCTTATTTTTCAGCAGAGGCGGGTTATTTGGCAATAAGGCTGGGTTATTGTAGAAGAAAAAAAGAGAAATATTGCAAATGTAATATGGAAAAACTTGGAAGATGGAAAAGAAATACTTACCTTTGCAGTCCATTTGTGTAGGCTTTTGTCCAGTTGTTGTTCAGTTGTTGTCCAGTTGTTGTTCAGTGAATAACTGTACAACAACTGAAGAACAATAGAGGAACAATTGAACAACAAAGGAAGGTGAACGTGATGTGAGGTAAAGTAAAGACGAAGTTAATATAACCCAGAAGAAAGGAGACAATAAATATGAAAAAGAAAAGTGTAGGAAAAGGATTGATGATGATTGGCAGCCTACGCACGGCTGGTGTAACCACTTACCTGAAACAAGGAAAGATGATTACCAGATCCTCGAATTCGAACGAGAAGCGAAGCAACACCTTGGCACAGTTTGTTCAGCGGCAGAAGATGCGGCACACCATTGCATTGTGGAAGATGCTGAGGCTCAATTGTGAAGTTACGTTCACCGAACGTCAGACGGCTTATCTGAATTTTGCATCGCTGACGAACAGGTTGTCTGCTGTGTATGTGCCCAAGCACATGAGGGATGCCTCGTTTCTGATGCCAGGAATACCAGTGAGTGATGGCACACTGCCTGCAATCAAGCAGGAACTGGGTGGGGTTGATGGCGTTCCCGCCTTGATAACCGACCTAAGGGCTGCTGAATGGCTTCGCAACGAGAAGCTTTTGTTTTATACTGCAGAACAGCACATCGAACATAACATGCCAAGGACGCGCTTCAGCATGCGTGAAGTGTCACGACTTGACATGACTGTGGTGGATGGTCATTTGGCACTTGTGAATGAGGAGTTTGCTGACGAAATGAAGGGCTGGGCGCTGGTGCTGGTGATCGGTGAACGTTGCTCACCACAGACGATTGTCACCCGCTGCACCCTGTATCAACAGTATATGACTGACGAAGCCCTTCAGACTGCCGCCAAAAGTTATGGAGGCCTTACTTAAGACCTCCATAACTTTACAAACATTCCCCTTTTATGCCCAAATCCCTCTTTTTGAAGATTTTGAATCCGATTTTTGAAAATTATGAGTGAATGCGACCCCAGATAGGAACAAATACACATATTTTTGAGGGGAAAGTGGGGAATGTTCTGGGAATTATCATTATATTTGCCACGGTTTTGACATTAAACACGACAAAATGATTGTAATTATGAGACAAAAGAAGTTTTTCATCGCCATTCTCGCAGCTATGCTGCTGGCGATTCCCGTTATGGGACAAAGCAAAAAGGGTCAGGGCAAGAGCCTTGAAGTGTCATTCAACTACCAGAAGCAGGCTGGCCCTGGCTCCAACCAGTATGCCGTCTGGATTGAGAACGACAAGGGGGAGGTCGTGAAGACTCTCTTCGTCACCTCGTTCACCACCAAGGGACGTGCCCGTGGAAATGCACAACCACAACGTGGCTACGTTATGCGTCCAGCCTGTGTGCCTACATGGGTGAAGGCATCGAAAGCCAGCGAGAAAACTGACCAACAGTTGGATGCCGTCACGGGAGCCACTCCACAGGCCGATGGCGTTCAAACCTTTACATGGAACTTCACCGACCAGCAGGGAAAGGCTGTACCACAGGGAAATTACAAGGTGTTTGTCGAGGCAACCCTCTACAACGACAGCGACATCATCTATTCAGGCACTTTCTCCACCAAGGGCAAGGCCGAGAACGTTGCCCTCACCTCTACCATCACCAAGTCTGACGAGCAACACAAGAATATGTTGACCAACGTGAAGGCTGTGCTGAAGTAATACAGCGAGGCTAAACATGCAGTTGTTTTCATCGAAATATTTCATCTTGTCAGTTGTGTGTGCCATGTTGTGTGTGGCGTGCAGCGATGATGATGGGACAAGCCAGAAGGTCAATCTGTATGTGGCTAACGATGTCGAAGATGACCTGCCCACATACACGGGACTACCGATTGTGGAAATCAGGACGGAAGACGGCCAGACGCTGACGGACAAGGAAACTTGGAAGACGGCCAGCATCACGTTTCATGGCATGGGTGAATATGACGACTTCACGGACGAGGTTCTCATCAAGGGACGAGGCAACTCCACTTTCAAACGCCCCAAGCTACCTTTCAACCTGAAGTTCAGCAGCAAGCGGAGTTGGCTGGGGATGAAGAAGAGCAAGCATTGGGCGTTCCTCGCCAACTATTACGACCCCACACTCATCCGTAACGACCTGACTTTTCATTTGGGAAAGCTCACCACCCATTTGGAATGGACACCCAGCGGAGAGTTTGTGGAGTTGGTGTTCAATGGTCACCATGTGGGCAACTACTATGTGACTGAGCGTATCAAGGTAGAGAGCAACCGTCTGAACATCAAGGAGATTAAGGAAGAGGACGCTGACATCCTGACCGGCGGCTATTTGGTGGAGGTGGACAAGTGGTTTGATGAGATCAACCAATTCAAGACAGCCATCAACCAGTGGCCTATCTGCATCAAGTCGCCCGACGAGGAATGGTGTACAGCTGAGCATGTGGCCTATATCTCCACTTACATCAACACGTTGGAGAAGCACCTTCAAGAGGGTCGCTTCGACCAAGTACACGAGTTGATTGACATGCCGAGTTTCGTGGACTACTACATCATTCAAGCCTTCTGTGGCAATCCAGACTTCGACAAGGAACGCAGCGTCTTTTGCTACAAGAATCGCAATGGAAAGCTGTATGCAGGACCGCTATGGGACTTCGACTACGGCACTTATGTTCTGACAAAAGAGTATCTCCACAGGGATTGCCTGTGGTACAAATACCTCTTCAATGACCCGCTTTTTGTCACTATGCTGAAAGAACGGTGGGCAGAGTTGGAAGAGACTTTGTGTCGGGAGGCCTTGGCACGCATTCAGCAACGTGAAAGAGAATTGGCAGCCTCTGCAGCTGCCAATTTCCTCATCTTTCCTCCTCCCTCGAAATCCGTGTCAAGAAATCGCAATGACCGGAAGTGGGACGAAGCCGTTGCGGCTATGAAAGCCTATATTCCTCAGCGCAAAGCGTATCTCGACACGTTCATCAACGGATTGTAAAAACTTATTCTGTCAATTAAATCATCGGCAGGGTCACTGCCTTTATTCCCATTCTATCGTTGCTGGTGGTTTGGAGGATACGTCGTAGCAGACGCGGTTGACACCCTTGACGTTACGGATGATCTGATTGCTGACGTCGGCAAGAAAATCATAAGGGAGTTTCGCCCAGTCAGCCGTCATGGCATCGGCAGAGGTGACAGCACGGAGAACCACAGGATACTCGTAGGTGCGTTCGTCGCCCATGACGCCCACGCTCTTCACGTCGGAGAGGAGGACAACGCCTGCCTGCCAAACCTGGTCGTAGAGGTTCCAGTTGCGGAGTGCACGGATAAAGATGTCGTCGGCATCTTGCAGGACGCGTACTTTCTCTGGAGTGATGTCACCCAAGATGCGCACAGCCAAACCAGGACCAGGGAATGGATGGCGAGTGATGAGGTGTTCGGGCATCTGGAGCTGACGACCCACGCGGCGCACCTCATCCTTGAAGAGCCACTTGAGGGGTTCGCAGAGTTTCAGACCCATCTTCTCAGGCAGACCGCCGACGTTATGATGGCTTTTGATGACCTTGCCTGTAATGTTGAGCGATTCGATGCGGTCAGGGTAGATGGTGCCCTGAGCGAGCCACTTGGCACCTGCTATCTTCTTGGCTTCAGCTTCGAACACTTCGATGAAGCCTGCACCGATAATCTTGCGTTTCTTTTCTGGTTCGGACACACCTGCCAGCTCTGTGTAGAACTTCTGGGAGGCATCGACGCCCACGACGTTGAGTCCAAGGCATTCGTAGTCACGCAGCACGTCGGTGAACTCGTTCTTACGGAGGAGGCCGTTGTTGACGAAGATGCAGGTGAGGTTCTTACCGATGGCACGGTTGAGCAGCACGGCTGCCACAGAGGAATCGACACCACCTGAGAGTCCGAGAATGACTTTGTCATCGCCCACCTGTTGACGAAGTTCGGCCACCGTCTGGTCAACGAAAGAGGCTGGTGACCAGTCTTGCTTGCCTCCGCAGATGTCCACCACGAAGTTCTTCAGGAGTTTGGTGCCGTCGATGGAGTGAAACACTTCGGGATGGTACTGCACACCCCAAATCTTCTCGTCGTTGGCAGCATAGGCTGCGTACTTGACGGTGGCAGTGGAAGCGATGCAACGGAAACCTTCGGGCAGGCAGGTGATGGTGTCGCCATGTGACATCCAAACCTGGCTGTTGTCAGCAAAGCCCTTGAGGAGCGGATTGCCGGCTTCCATGAATTCGAGGTTGGCACGACCGTACTCACGGGTGCCTTCTGGCTCCACTTTGCCGCCAAACGTGTGAGCCATCAATTGGGCGCCATAGCAGATGCCGAGGATGGGATACTTGCCGCGGATCTGGGAGAAGTCGAGCTTGAAAGCGCGCTCCTCATAGACGCTGTAGGGTGAACCCGAGAGGATGACGCCAATCACATCGGGGTCATCCTGCGGAAATTTGTTGTAAGGCATGATTTCGCAGAAGGTGTTCATCTCACGAACACGCCGACCAATCAACTGGGTGGTCTGCGAACCAAAGTCTAATATGATAATCTTTTGCATATTATATAATATGTATATGTGAGTGTTTGTCGTTGGAAGGTGCAAAGGTAGTGTTTTTTAACGAAAAAGTGAAAAATGGAAAGTGAAAAATCCATATTAACAGCCATTCAGATGAGTCGTAACTGAGTTTTTTCACATTTCACTATTCTGTTTTCATGATTTTTTCTTACCTTTGCCGAAAATAAGTCATATATATGAAACACGTGTTTTGGCGCTTTAAGACTTTTGCGGCCCGTCTCAGCCTCTGGGTGACGCTGACTGTGACCATTATTCTGGTGGTCACAGCGATTGTTGCAAATGTGTTTGTGCGTGAAGGAATCCTGCGTGAGGAGGAACTGAGAGCGAACCTGATGCTGGACAATGCCGAGCAGCACATAGATGCCGTCTTCATCGCTGTAGAGACGGCTGTTAAGAACAAAGCAAACGAGGTGACGCTGCACCTGAATGAGCCCCACGAGGAGATGTACCGTATCACCCGTGAAATGCTGATAGACAATCCCATCATCGTAGGCAGCGCCATTGCCTTCGAGCCAAACTATTACGCCGATCAGGGCTATTATTTCTCTCCATACAGTTATAGGGAAGCTCCAAATAACATTAATCAGACATCTAATAAAGAAGGAGTTATCAAGTCGAAACAATTAGGTACAAAAACCTACGACTATCCGACGATGGAGTGGTATCAGATGCCGAAGCAACTGAAGCAAGGCTATTGGAGCGAGCCCTATTGCGACACAGGTGGCGGCGAGATGATGATGACTACCTACAGCTATCCGCTGAAGAATAAAGACGGAGAGGTCTATGCCGTGTTGACTGCCGACGTGTCGCTTGAATGGCTGTCACAGATGATGGACTCGCTGAAGTATTACGAGAAGTCCTACAGTTTCGTCCTTTCACGTAACGGCACCTTCATCACGCATCCCGTCAAGGAGGTTGTGATGAACCAAACCATCTTTGAAGGCGCTGAAGAGATAGGTAACCCCATACTGGCACAGATCGGCGAGGAGATGGTGCAAGGAAACAACGGCATGTTGCAGATTAACTCGCCCCACTTAGGCAAGTCATTCGTCTTCTTCAAGCCCGTGAAGCACACAGACTGGTCGATGGCCATCATGTGTAGCGCTGACGAGTTCTTCAAAAATGCCCGACAAGCTGGACTTATTGTGGCGGCACTCATTCTGCTCATGATTCTGGTGCTCATATTTATCTTGCGTGAAGGTGTGCGACGGCTCACCCTACCCCTCACCCAACTGACACAAGCTGTGAATGAGGTGGCACACGGCAATATGGAAGCTACGCTGCCCAACGTGAAAACGAAGGACGAGATGATGAGGTTGTGCCATTCTTTCAGCATGATGCAGAAGTCGCTGACTTGGCAGATGGACGAACTCAAGCGGGTGAACGAGCAGAAGGGACGCATCGAAGGCGAGTTGAAGGTGGCAAGCAACATCCAGCGAGCCATGCTGCCCAAGATATTCCCGCCCTACCCTGATCGTGACGACGTTGACATCTACGGACAGTTAACCCCAGCCAAGGAAGTAGGTGGCGACCTCTACGACTTCTACATCCGCGACGAAAAACTGTTCTTCTGTATCGGCGATGTATCGGGCAAAGGCGTTCCTGCCTCTCTGGTGATGGCGGTGGCACGGTCGCTGTTCCGCACCCTCTCCGTTCATGAACCACATCCCGACCGGATCATCGCACAGATGAACAACCGCATGGCTGAAGACAACGAACAGAACATGTTCGTCACCCTTCTGATTGGCGTACTCGACCTGCCCACAGGCCGCCTCCGCTATTCCAACGCGGGACATGATGCGCCCATCCTCCTGACCCACACATCAGAGGGCGTACAGAAAGCCTACCTTCCCTGCGACAGCAACCTCCCTATCGGCGTGATGAGCAATTGGAAATTCTCCATTCAGGAGACCACTATCAATCCCGACACGACAATCTTCTTATACACAGACGGTCTGACCGAGGCTGAGGACGTGAATCATAATCTCTTTGGAGAAGAGCGCATCATGAACGCCCTCATCGACTCCACCTCGCAGGACATCATTGAGCGAATGACCGATGCTGTGCATGACTTCACAGGCGATGCCGAACAAAGCGACGACCTGACCATGCTCACCATCCGATACACCAAACCCGAAAACCAAGTGCGCTTTCAGAAAAGCATCACGCTGAACAATGACGTCAATCAGGTGCCGCAACTGGCTGAGTTTGTTGATGAGGTTTGCGAGGCTGTAGAATTCGACATGGGCACCACCATGCAGATGAACCTCGCACTGGAAGAGGCTGTGGTGAATGTGATGAACTACGCCTACCCTAAGGGAGTCACTGGCGACATCCAAATTGAGGCTATCGCCAACGACAAGCGTCTCAAGTTCGTCATCAGCGACAGCGGCATGCCGTTCGACCCTACCATTCACCGTCCTGTGGACACAACACTGTCGGCAGAGGAACGACCCATCGGTGGCTTGGGCATCCACCTCATCACACAACTCATGGACAGCATCAATTACGAGCGCAAGGACAACATGAATGTGCTGACACTCCGCAAGAAACTACTGTAAAGTTTAGAGTATAGAGTTGAGAGTTTGGAGATTAAAGATTAGAAAGAAATAGAGATAAATGGACGCATTTAATGCAATGGAAGACTTGGTCTTTTGTGGACTGAACCTTGGCGCATGGGTCACTATTGTCACCGTGCTGGTGATGTTTTTGACCTTGCTCTTCACGAAACTGCGCGAGGACGTCGCCTTTCTGGGCGTCATCGCCATACTTATATTGACTGGCGTGCTCGACACGAAAGAGGCGTTGGGCGGATTTTCGTCAGGTTCTGTAGTTACCATCGGTGTACTGTTCGTCGTAATAGCTGGACTGGTGCATACGGGTGTACTGCAATGGATTGTGCGCTACCTGTTAGGAACGCCTAAGAATTATCCGACAGCCATCGTACGGCTGATGCTGCCAGTGGCGGTAATGAGTTCCGTGTTGAGCAATACGACCGTCGTGGCGCTCTTCGTGGGTATCGTCAAGGTGTGGGCAAAGAAACTTCACACCGTACCATCCAAACTGCTCATTCCTCTGAGCTACGCATCAGGATTGGGCGGCATCTGCACCCTTATCGGCACACCTCCCAACCTCATTATCTCAGGACTCTACGCCACTGACACTGGTGAGCACCTCAACATCTTTGTGACTACCATCCCTGGTCTGGCCTGTCTCTTTGTGGGTATCTTGTCGATAATAGCCTTGCGCAAGCTGTTGCCCGAACGCCGCAGCGCCGATGAGTCTTTTGAGCAAACCGCTGACTACACCGTCGAAATGCTTGTACCAGCCGACTGCCGACACATCGGACAGACCATCAAGGAGGCTGGGCTGGATGCCATTGAAGGCGGAAAGCTCATTGAAATTGTACGCTTCGATCATGAGGTCATATCACCCGTACCTGCTGACGAATTTCTCATGGGTGGCGATCGGCTTGTCTTCTCTGGACGAGTAGATGAAATTCTTCGTCTGCACAAGAGTTTTGGACTGGTCAATGCCGACCATCCCGTGTTCTCCATCAACGAACTGGATAAGAAACGTCGACTGCGGACAGCTTACATCATGCAGGGCTGCGAACTGGTCGGAAAGCGCATATCAGATACGACCATTGAACACGACCACCGGTTCACGCTGGTGGCAGTGGCACGTCAGGGTGAACGCATCAAGGAGAGTCCTCGTGACATCGAACTGAAAGTGGGCGACACGCTGCTCATCGAATGCCCGCCGGGCAGTAAGAATGCTGAGATCATGCGCGGGCTGCAATTCTTCGATGGTTCATCCATCATCCCCAACATCGGAGGAAAGACCATCGTGTCGAGTCTCATCATGATTGCTATGATTGTGCTGTCGAGCCTTGAAGTCATGCCGCTTCTCCAGAGCGCTATGCTTGCCGCTATCGCCATGCTTGTGTTCCGATGCTGCACACCCACCCAAGCAATGAAAGCCATAGATTGGAACATCCTTATGATCTTCGCTGGCAGCGTTGTCATTGGTACTGCCATTCAGAATACAGGTATCGCTGAGGTCATGGCTGGCGGAATGATGAATCTCTGTAGTGACAACCCGCTGCTGGTAATGTCCATGATGTGTCTGGCAGCCACCTTCCTCACAGAATTCATCTCCAACACGGCAGCAGGCGCCATCTTCTATCCCATCGTCTATCAAGCTGCTGTGTCCATGGGTGTCAACCCACTGCCTTTCATCATCTCATTGATGATAGCCGTTTCATGCAGTTTTGCCACCCCCATCGGATCTCCCACCCACATGTTAGTGTATGGTCCTGGAGGTTACCGCTTTGGCGACTTCCTCAAGATTGGCCTTTGGATGAACATCATCATCCTTGCTGTCAACCTCCTGATCGTCAATCTCATCTATCCGTTATAAAGTACAAAATATACAAATTAAGTTACATTCAATAAAAATTATCATTATGAAAACAACATTCAAAGAAGAGAACAACGAGTATGTAATGTATTTCGAAGGTCGCCTCGACACTTCCTCTGCCCCACAGGTACAACAGGATGTGCAGCCCCTCATCGACAGTACAGGACACGACATCGTCCTTGACTGCACCCAGATGCAGTACATTTCCTCCAGCGGCCTGCGTATCTTCCTCAGCATCCTGAAGAGTGCCAAGGCTGATGGCCAACACGTTTACATCCGCGGTCTGAACAACGACCTGCGCCAGGTCTTCACCATGACTGGCTTCATCACCCTGTTCGAGTTCAAATAAGATATCGCACAGCTAAAAAAAATCTCCAGATTCTGTCAAGGAACCTGGAGTTTTTTATGTGAGGCGTATCAATCTTGCGCTATTCGCCTAAATTCAGCACACACGATGGCAGTAGCAATGGCAACATTGAGAGATTCGGAGGTCGGACGACCTGCAGGATAGTTGGGGATGTGGAGCCGATCGGTGACGTGGGCGGCGACATCAGGCGAGATGCCATTGCCCTCGTTGCCCATGACGATGATTCCACGATTCTCAAGAGGTTTCCCGTAGAGGTTGTCACCATCAAGGAAGGTACCATAAACAGGGATGTCGGCAGGCAGATGACTAAGCATCTCAGGCAAATCGACGTAGTGAACCTGCACATGAGCAATGCCGCCCATCGTAGCCTGCACGGTCTTTGGATTGTAGATGTCGGCACAGCCACGAGAACAGAAGATGTGCTCAATACCGAACCAGTCTGCCAAACGGACGATAGTGCCAAGGTTGCCAGGGTTCTGCACGTCATCGAGAGCGAGGCAGAGTTGGCGGCTTGCCACGTCGGCAGGATTCACTTCATAGACAGGCTGACGAAAGATGGCAAGCACCTGTTGGGGCGTTTCCTGAAAACTCACTCGCCGCAACTCATCGTCCGTCACCTCGTCAATCTCGATGCCCTTGTGTCGCTGATTGTCCACCCAAGCCGCATGCGCTGACAGCCATGAAGCCGTAGCGGTAAGGTAGGTGCATTGAAACACATCAAGCTGATCGCCCACCAATTTGTGACCCTCTGCCACAAAAACGCCCTCCGCCTTCCGATGCTTCTTCATCTCCAGCGAACGCACAAACTTAAGTCTGTTCTTGCTAATCATGCTACAGATTTTTGTACAAAGGTACGAAGAATTATGAAAAAATGAAAGAATGGGAGAATGAAAAGTGAAAAAATTCGTACCTTTGCAAAAAATTAGCAGTTCTCATACGTGAAGACCCTTCTTACATATATTTTTATTATAGGGGCACTGTGCATGACAATCTCGTGTTCAGTGGACAAATATATTCCAGAGGGTGAGCACATGCTGACAGGGGTGGCGGTGACTTGCGACAATGAGGAGGTGATGAAGACCTACATGTTGGCAGACTACAACACGCTGCAAACGAACTCGAAGTGGTTTGGCGCAAAGGTGCCACTGAAAATATACATGCTCTCGGGCACAGACACGACCAAGCGTTCATGCCTGTTCTGGAGGAGATTGGGCGAGGCTCCCGTGCTCTACGACAGCGTGAAGGCCAGTCGGATGATGGATGACATCGAGAAGGTACTTAACAATGCAGGCTACATGAAGGCGGAAGTGGAGGAGTTCAAGATGGTGAAGGGCAAGAAGATGAAAGTACTTTACAATGTCCATCCAAATGAACGCTACACTATGCGCAACATTGAGCGCATCGTAGAGGACGAAGGGTTGGAAGAGTTTATCATGGTGGAAGACACAGCTCAGTCGCTGCTGAAGCCAGGACTTCCATTCGAGGTTACCGCCTTAAACGGAGAGAGGAACAGGATCGCTTCCCATTTGAGAAACAATGGTTACTACAAGTTCACAAAAGAAGACATCAGATTCAGCGCCGACACCGCCAAGAACTCAACAGAGGTGGATGTACTGATGCGTGTCAAACTACAACAGGACAATGGCCGTACGGAGGCCACAGAACATAAGCAATACACCATCGGCTCTGTCCGTTTTCTAGCAGACATCGTCAATCAGAACGAGCCCATCGACAGCATCCACTACAAGGGTTACGACTTTCTGCATCAGGACAATCTGCACTTCCGTAAACGAATGCTCATCAGCCATTCGATGGTTAAGCCCGGCGAGCTCTACAACGACAGCTACTTCCGCCGCACCTACACCAACTACACACGCTTGGGAGCCATCTCGTTCTCCAACATCAACCTGACGGAACGTCCAGGTACAGACACCCTCGACTGCAACATTTTGGTTAATCACGCCAAACCTCACTCCTTCGGCTTCGATGTCGAGGCGACCAACTCAGCTGGCGACTTGGGAGCAGCCCTTTCTACATCCTATCAGAACAAGAACCTCTTCCGAGGCTCCGAATCTTTCATGTTCAAGATCCGTGGAGCATACGAAGCCATCACTGGGCTGGAAGGCTATGAAGGCAGTAACTATGTCGAGGTTGGCGCCGAGTCCACTCTGGGTTTCCCTATCTTCCTGTTCCCTTATGTTAAACGCGAATGGGGAACAGAACACAACGCATCCTCCGAGATAGCATTGCAATACAATCTGCAGAACCGTCCAGAGTTCCAACGCAGAGTCCTCTCCGCTGCATGGCGATACCGCTGGACAAGCAAGAACCAGCACGTACAGAACCGTTTTGACCTCTTGGAAGTGAACTACGTCTATATGCCCTGGATATCGAAGACCTTCAAGGAGCAATATCTCGACTCCCTCGGCAAGACCAACGCTATCCTGAAATATAATTACGAGAATCTGCTCATCACCAAGACGGGTTATACATACACCTATAATTCTCTCGGAGCACGCGAACAGACTTATGGAAAGAATGCATACACCATCCGCTTCAACATCGAGACCTCCGGCAACTTGCTCAGCCTCGCCACACACATGGTGAACGGCAAAAAGAACGGCGACGGCCAATACACCTTCTGCGGCATCGCCTTTGCCCAATATGTACGTGGTGACTTGGATTTCTCCAAGAGCATACGCATCGACAAGAATAACTCCGTCGCTCTGCATGGAGCCGTCGGCATCGCCTATCCTTATGGAAACTCCAACCAGTTGCCCTTTGAGAAGCGCTACTTCTCAGGCGGTGCCAACAGCGTTCGCGGATGGTCTGTCCGTTCGCTCGGCCCCGGCACCTACAACGGCAAAGACAAAGGAATCAACTTTCTCAACCAGTCGGGAGACCTCAAGCTCGACCTCAATCTGGAGTATCGCGCCCAACTTTTCTGGAAATTCAGCGGCGCGGCCTTCGTCGATGCCGGTAACATTTGGACTATCCGTGCTTACAAAGACCAACCTGGCGGTGAATTCCATTTCGGCACCTTCTGGAAGCAGATTGCGCTGGCCTACGGCATTGGCCTACGCATGGATGCCAACTTCTTTATCGTCCGCTTCGATGCAGGCATGAAAGCCATCGACCCTGCCTTTACAGGTCGTGCCCACTACCCCATTCTCCACCATGACCTCAACCGCGACTTTGCCTTCCATTTCGCCGTCGGTCTTCCATTCTAAAAACAATTATTTCATTTTGGCATTTTTCTCCAACGTCCAGTTTTCACGCTGCAGAATGCCTGGGTTGTCGCCCACGAACATCTTTGAAGCCTCCTTGTTTCCTTTAAGCTGCCAGTCAAGCCATGCACGGGCAACGATGGCAAACTCACCGCCATGAGGCTGGTTGTAAGTTCCTCCATGTCCAACGGGAAGATTTGCAGCAAGAGCAGGCACGTGAGAGATACGCTTAAAATCATCCATACCATTGGCATAAGCGATGTCGGAGTCCCCGCCAAGCATATACATGATGGGGCAATGAATGTCCTGAAGTTTCTCCTTCGGCACGCTTGGCATACCGCCCATAGGAGAGTTGCCGCCACCGTTGAAGAGACCGCTGTTGCAGATCAAGATGGAGGTGACGCGTTTGTCGAAGCAGTTGAAGAGCGCCTGCAAACCACCACAAGACATACCAGAAATACAGATGTTTTTCGTATCAATCTTCTGATAGTAAGGGCTGTTCTTGTCAGCATTCTGAGCAAAAGCCCAGTCCATCGACTCTACTTGCTGTTCGGAGCGAGACTGGCTACCCATGCCGCCACCCATGCCACGAGGAGCGTCCTGTGCTGGCATGACACCAGTGGCGAGAACGAGGTAGCCATATGAAGCGATGTCGTTGAGGAACTTCTCATGCCCGCGAGGTGAGTTGGCACATCCGCCATTGCCCCAAACGAGCACTGGCAGCGGATTCTTGGCGTCGAACTTTGACAAGTCTTTGGGGGCAAACACAGTATGTTCTGCAAATCCTTCGACTTCGTACATGACTGCCTTGTAAGGGCCTGTACCACCCTCTTCAAGTTCAGTACTGTTAGTTTGCGCGTAAAGCGTAGCTGACTTCATCGTGAAGACAAGCATCAAGGCAAGAATAAGTTTAGTTTTCATAATCACATTGTTTTAGGTATTGATAATAAATGTTACACAGCTGCAAAGGTAATACTTTTTTGCAATATTAACAGCATCCATTTGCAAGATAATTGAAAATGTGTTACCTTTGCAACGATTTTCAACGAATATGAGAAAACTCTTACACATTATTATATATATAGGAGCACTATTATACACCCTACCCGCCTCGGCAATGACCGAAGGAGGACAATTTGTGGTGGTACTTGACGCTGGACACGGAGGAAAAGACCCTGGAGCCATAGGCTCTTCGTCTGCCAATCGTGAGAAGGACATCAATTTGGCCATTGCACTGGAGGTAGGAAGATTATTGAAGGCGAACTGTCCAGACGTGAAACTTATTTACACAAGAAGTACAGACGTGTTCATTGAGTTGGGACGGCGTGCGGAAATCGCGAATAAGGCCAAGGCAGATCTCTTTGTGAGTATCCACACTAATGCCTTGCCAAAAACGGCACGTAAGGCTACAGGAGTGCAGTCCTACACCCTCACCCTGCGCACAGCTTCAACAAATCTGGCGGTGGAGAAACGAGAAAATTCGGTCATCGCCCTCGAAGGTGAGGCCGCCAAGAAATACAACTACAACCCTTCGCCCGAAAGCAACATCATGTTCGAATTGATGCAAGATCATGACATGAAGGAAAGCGTGAACTTCGCCAAATTGGTACAAAACGAGATGGTGCATACAGGAGGAAGAAATGATATGGGTGTACTGCAGGCGAACCTTGCTGTGCTACGTCTCACCTATATGCCGAGCGTACTACTTGAGGTGGGTTATATCTCCACCCCTTCGGAAGAGAAATTCTTAATGTCTGCTGAAGGTCGCCAGACGATGGCCAAAAGTATTTATAACGCCATCGCGAAATATAAAGCACAGCGAACGGGCAAGGATTCGAAGTTAGAAAAACCAACAGTCACTCCACCACAGACGGCAAACGACACTCAACCAACAACGGAAGCCACACCTGCTGTTGTGGCATCTGATGGAACCACAAAGATCGTGTATAAGGTGCAAATTTTCTCGCTCAGTTCGCAACTGAAAAGCAACGACAAGCGATTCAAGGGATTGCAATGTGAGATGCATGAAAAAGATGGAAGATACACATACACTTATGGTTCTGCCACTACGATGGAAGACGCCCAGAAACTGCGTAAGTCCATTCTCGATAAATTCCCTCAGGCATTCATCGTGACATTTGAGGAGTAGTTGAAAGGTAAGAGGCTTGTAGAAATTAGAGATAAGAGGTCCGTCAATAGAAGTTAGAGATTTTAAATAGACAAAACAACAAGATATGAAAATCAGTAAAGAAATAAAAATCGCTTTGGTGGCAGTACTTTCCGCCATCATCGTTTATGTAGGCATCATCTTCCTTAAGGGGCTCAAGCTCTTCAACGATGAAGTGTCTTATTTTGTGGAGATAGCTGACGTGCAGGGTATGCCAACAGCATCTGACGTACGTGCCAACGGACTGAAGGTGGGCACAGTGAAAGCCATCAACTTCAATCCTGCTCGTCAGAACTTGACAGTCGAAATCACCATTGACCCAACATTCAAGATACCACAAGGCACCAGTGTCTATATGACTAAAGAGATGTTAGGCAGTGCCATGATGAATTTGAAATTGGGACCCAACCCTACAGCATTCCTTCAGCCAGGCGATACCATCCAAGGCACTCCGTTGGTAGACCTGATGACAGAAGCTGGCAATATGCTGCCACAAGTGGAGGCCCTCTTACCCAAGATGGATTCCATCCTGACAGCCCTGAACACGCTGACCAATGACCCGGCCATAGCCTCCTCGCTTCACAACATGGAAGCCGTTTCTGCCGATCTCCGTGTGACCACCACACGTCTGAACGGACTGCTCGGACATGATGTGCCACAACTCATGGCAAAAACCAACAACATCTGCTCTAATCTGGAAACCACCACAAGCAATCTAAATCAGATTGACATGATTGGAATGGCACAGAAAGCTGACGCAACCATGACGGGTGTGCAGGAGATGACATTCAAGATGAACACAGCCATGAACAGTAAAGACAATTCGTTGGGTATGCTGATGAATGATAACTCTATTGCATTGCATATTGACTCCACCATGCAGAACTCATCACGTCTGCTTGAGGACTTCAGATTGCACCCAAAACGCTACGTTCATTTCTCTCTTTTCGGAAAAAAAGACAAATAACGGGACAGTCAAAAAAAGATGGAAGAAGGATGTTATTTGAATTTCGTTCAAACAACATCCTTCTTTGTAAAGTGCTTTTCCGAAAGGAGTGAAAGACTATCAAAAACAAATAATTAAGCAACATAAAAAAACATTTATCGTCAATTGTTTCATGTGTGAAACAAATACATAAAAGTCTAATTATCAAGCTACAAGAAAATAACAATATAAATCAAGAGCGCAGACAACTTGACAAACGTAAATGGCTGAAATGAAGCACTTTTTAGTTTGTCCTTGAAAACGACTCAAAAAACAAATTTTGCCATATCAAAAAAAATGGCGAACTTTGCATTCGAAAATCAAAACATGAGAATTACCAAAACGCTAAAATGGTAGAAACAGAACAAAATCCAAAAGTTCTTTGGGGTCGATGCCTCGAGATTATTCGAGATAACATCACCCCTGAACAATTCGCGGCCTCGTTTGCCTTCGTCGAGCTGAATAGTCTCGAAGACGGTAAGCTGGTACTCGATGTACCCAGCGAGTTCGTCAAGGAATATTTGGAGGAGCACTTCTTGAATCTCATGGCTTCTACCTTCAAGCGTGTGTTTGGCAAGAGCGTCACCTCTTTATTTTATAATGTGAAACTGGTCAAGAACAGGAAAGGTGGTGACATCGTGGAGAAAGGAACAATGCCGATTAAGGTGATCAGTGGTCCGACTCGTAAAGATGCACGCAAAGCGCCAGATGTTGTGACCGCTCCTCAGGTGCAGGATCTCGATTCTCAGTTGATACCCGACTACAATTTCGCAAACTATATCGAAGGTGAAAGCAATCGTCTGGCACGTTCTGTGGGCGAATCTATTGCTAACAATCCTGCCAAGACATTCAATCCCCTCTTCGTCTATGGTCCTTCTGGCTGCGGCAAGACACACCTCATCAATGCCATTGGCCTGCGCATCAAGGAGCTGCACCCAGAATTGCGTGTGCTCTACCTGTCCGCTCACCTCTTCACCGTACAATACACAGATGCTGTCGTACAAAACAAACTGAACGACTTCATCCGCTTCTACCAAAGCATTGACGTGCTGATTCTTGATGATGTGCAGGAACTCGCTGGCAAGACAAAGGCCAAGACCCAGAACACTTTCTTCTACATCTTCAACCATCTGCACATCAACGGCAAGCAGATCATCCTTTCTGCCGACCGTCCTCCTATTGCCATCCAGGACTTGGAAGACCGACTTCTCACCCGTTTCAAGTGGGGCATGCAGGCAGAGATAGAGAAGCCTACGCAAAGTCTGCGTTTTGACATCTTGTCTGCCAAGGTGGAGAAGGAAGGTTTGAAAATTCCAACCAACGTGCTCAAGTTCATCTCTGAGAACATTGATGAGAGCGTGCGTGACCTCGAGGGCATCATCAACTCGCTCATGGTCAACTCTGTAGTGTACAACTGCGACATCAACATGACCTTGGTACGGAAACTCATGCCGCAGTTCGTCGAGAAGCACAGAAAGAAGGAACTCACCGTCGAGGATGTGAAGCAAACCGTTTGCGAGCACTTCAACTTGAAGGTCAGCCAAATTGACTCACGTTCACGCACCCTACGAGTCGCTCATGCACGTCAACTGGCCATGTATCTGGCCGAACGACTGACCGACAAATCCCACATGCAGATTGGTCATATCATTGGCAATCGCAATCACGCCACAGTGGTTCACGCCTTGAAGCAAATCTCCGACATGATCAAGACAGATGATGAGGTGCGTGAGGAAGTGGAAGAACTGACAATGAAAATTAAAGCATTACAATAGGTTTAAAGTAATAAAGAATCCATACTAACCAATTCCTATAGATAACTTATGTTTAATGGGAGGAGAGGGCTCGTGGTGAGTCCTCTCCTTTACTTTTTGTGTTCCATCAGGATGTTTGAAAATGTGTTTTTGGGGCAGCCAAATATTCCAAGTTAACTAAGAACAATAATCTAAGTTAACTAAGAGCACCATTCTAAGTTAACTAAGATTTTTAGACCATGTTAAGGAACCCCTGGTTCTTCAATGTCTGCAGCATTCCTTCCGACATCGCCACATTGTCCTTGCGGGTGTAGCGGCAATCGGTGAAGACCTGCGCGAGATTCTCCTTCTTGTTGATTTCGACGAACTTCTGGTTCTCCTCCAACTGTTCCTTGAAGTAATAGATGATGTCCAGCTGGTTCGGTGTGTAGTCGTGATAAGTCTCTTCGTGGATATACGCCAGATGTGGCAAGCGGTCGGGCTGTTCAGGGCACTCGTCAGGAACCCCTACCGTAATGGTGGCAATGGGGAACGTCAGTTTGGGCAGTTTCAGCAGGTCGATGATACCCTGCGGATTGTAGAGCGTCGTACCCAGGTAGCAAGTGCCATAGCCCGCTTCCTCCGCCAAGGTGCAGAATGCCTGTACATATAATAATGTGTCGCTGGCTGCATTCATGAACGACAGCAGGTTGTCATAGCCCGCATCGGCATTTCGCTGTTCGCACCATTTTGTGAAACGGTTGAAGTCTGCACAGAACGTGAGCACCACAGGAGCGCCCTTCACCATCGGCTGACCGAAATGCAGCGGAGAGAGCTTCTCCTTCATCTCCTCCGAACGAGTCACCACCACGCTGTACAGTTGCATGTTGCCCATTGTGGCAGCTCTTGATGCCTGGAACAGGAGCATGTCAATCTTCTCCTGCGGAATGTCCTCCTGCTTATACTTGCGGATGGTGCGTCTATTGATAAATGATTCCATAAAAGTGTACAATTTAACGGTTTATGATTTCAATTATGCAAAGATAAGCATTTCCTGCCACATTTATTTTGTCATGTCGCAAAATCCTTGTATTTTTGCCTCTACTTTACAATTATTGCAACAAAAACAAACATGTCACCAGTACAATCTTTATCTGCAACCATCCTGAACACCATCGCGGAGTTTGGCGACAAGAAGTTGAAGAAGGCCTTGAAAGCCACCGACCCCGCACTTGGAGTGAACAAGGAGCGCGAAGAGTTGATGACTCTGCTCGACAACGAAATCTATTCCTTCCGTCCACAGTTCGAGATTACTGAGAAACGCCCCATCAGCCTGGAGTGCGATGTGGTCAAATTTCAAAACAAGAAAGAGAAGTGGGTTGCATTTGTCGGACTCCTCGACGGCTATCCCTATGAGATCTTCACCGGCGTGCTCGACGACGAGGACGGCATCGCCCTGCCCAAGACCGTGACCAAGGGACACATCATCAAGCACATCGACCCGGACGGCAGCAAGCGCTACGACTTCACATTCGTCAACCGGCGCGGCTACAAGACCACCATCGAGGGACTGTCCGAACGCTTCAACAAGGAGTACTGGAACTACGCCAAGCTCATCAGTGGCGTGTTGCGCTACAGGATGCCACTGACCAATGTCATCAAGCTGGTCAGTTCTCTGCAACTGGAGAACGAGAACATCAACACGTGGACAAACGGAGTGGCACGTGCCCTGAAGAAGTACACGACGGACGGAGACGACCTCGCCGACGACTTCAAGGATGACTCCAAGTCTGCAGAATAATGCCCCGACCCATGCAGCACAAAATCATCATCAGCGGACTTCGGCTCTACGCCTACCACGGCGTGATGGAGCAGGAACGGAAAATCGGAGCAGACTTCATCATCGACTGCGAAGTGGAAACCGACTTCACCACAGCCATCGACACCGACAGGCTCGACGGCACCATCTCCTATGCCGACATCTTCGCCACCATCAAGCGCGAGATGTCCCAGCCCTCCAAATTGGTCGAGCATGCAGCAGGACGCATCGCCAAAGCCATCCTCCGCGACCACCCCGCAGCCCACTCCGTCCGTCTCCGTCTGCTGAAAAAGAATCCACCCATGGGCGCCGACTGCCAAGGAGCGGGAGTGGAGATATTCCTCGAAAATAATTTAACTAATCAATAAACAACCAAAAACTATGAGTTCAACAACCAACAAAATGACCAACTACCGTTGGGTCATCTGCGCGATGCTCTTCCTCGCCACCACGGTCAACTACATGGACCGCCAAGTGCTCTCACTCACATGGAAAGACTTCATCGCCATCGATTTCCACTGGTCTGACGCCGACTACGGCTTCATCACCGCCGCATTCTCCATCTTCTACGCCTTCATCTCCCTCTTCGCCGGAAAATTCATCGACAGGATGGGTACGAAGAAAGGCTACATCTGGGCCATCATCATCTGGTCCATCGGCGCATGCCTCCATGCAGCCTGCGGCATCGTCACCATGTCCATCACAGGCATTGAGAACGAAGAAGCCCTCCGCGCCGTCAAAGCCGGAACCGACCTCGCCCTCCTCATCAGCACCGTCAGCGTATGGCTCTTCCTCGCCTGCCGCATCGTGCTCGCCACAGGCGAAGCCGGCAACTTCCCTGCAGCCATCAAGGTGACCGCCGAGTACTTCCCCAAGAAAGACCGAGCCCTCGCCACCTCCATCTTCAACGCCGGAGCCTCCGTCGGAGCCCTCGCAGCTCCACTCACCATCCCCGTCCTCGCCGAGCACCTCGGCTGGGAGATGGCCTTCATCATCATCGGCGGCATCGGCTTCATCTGGGCCATCCTCTGGGCAGTGCTCTACAACAAGCCATCCGAAAGCAGCCGCGTGAACGCAGCCGAGCTCGACTACATCCAGCAAGACAACAACGCCCCGGCCCCCGACCAGCCATCAGCCGCCACGCCCACTCGCCAACAAGCCAACGACGCCCTCCAGATCTCCTTCATGAAATGCTTCACCTACCGCCAGACCTGGGCATTCATCGTAGGCAAGCTACTCACCGACGGCGTGTGGTGGTTCTTCCTCTTCTGGGCACCCGCCTACTTCTCCGAACTCGGCTACAAATCCTCCGACCCCATGGGACAGGCACTCATCTTCGTCCTCTACCTCATCGTCACCGTCGTCAGCATCGGAGGCGGCTACCTGCCCAAATACTTCGTCGAGAAGAAGAACATGGAGCCCTACTCTGGACGTATGCTCGCCATGCTCATCTTCGCCTTCTTCCCCATCTTCGCCATGTTCGCCCAGCCACTGGCCGGCACCTCCGTCTGGTGGCCATGCATCATCATAGGCCTCGCAGGCGCCGGACACCAGTCCTGGTCAGCCAACCTCTACTCCACCATCGGCGACATGTTCCCCAAGTCAGCCATCGCCTCTATCACCGGAATCGGGACCATGTTCGGTGGCCTCTGCTCCTTCGCCATCAACTGGGGATCAGGCCTCCTCTTCACCTACGCCGACGAGCAAGGCACAGCCTTCGAGTTCTTCGGCGTAACCGGCAAGCCCGCAGGCTACATGATCGTCTTCTGCTACTGCGCCGTTGCCTACCTCATCGCCTGGGCGCTCATGAAGGTGCTCGTGCCCAAGTACAAGCCCATCACGAAGTAGCGAGAAAGAACGTTTGTGACACGCAAGTTTGAACACATATATATTTGTACACATATAATAATAATAAAGCCCCCTGGCCGATTGGTCAGGGGGCTTCTTTTATCCATCCGATGGTTTCGTGATGGTTTTATGGATAGTTTACCAAACTGATTCGGTAAAGTACTCGCTGTTGTAAACGGAGCTTGGGCACAGCTCGATGAAGTCGAACGGCAGCTCATTGTTTTCAGACTCCATCTTCTGCTGGATGCGCAGATATTGATCCTTTTTACCATCAGTCGTGAAAGTGCCGAAAATCTTACGGATCTGCCTTCCGTTGGAGTCGCCATTGCGGAGGTTCGGGTCGCCGTCTGATGGAGGAGTCGTGCGATTTCCCGCCGTGTAGCACTTTGGACCCTTCATCCAGCCGAGATTGTGAATAGCCTTGTCGAATGCAGCCACAGCGTCCTCGTCACCCAAATCAGCATCAGCTTTCCAGTTGAACAGTTCCACACCGTTCTTGCGCATGTCGAATGGGATGCCTTGAGCCTCCAATTTGTTTGGATCATCACCCAAATAAACCTGAATGATGCCTCGTGTGTCATAACCAGCGTTAGTGAACATACGAACCTCGTACGTGCCAGCAGGAACAGCTGGAAGCGTGAGCGTGAAGTCGTAACGTCCCTTGAAGAGCACCTCATCGGCCTCATAGCATCCGTAGTAAAGTGAGCGACAACGGACATGCATCTTGGTATGAGTAGACAAATCGAAGTTGCGCACATAGCCTGGCTTGAAGGCGACATTACGACCTTGGTTGTTAGCAGGGTCGGAGTTGTTCGAACCGCCAGGATACTTGTTACTGCCGTTTCCGTGACCACGTGCCACCTCACCATCAGTAAGCTTGGTCATGAAGTCAGGAGACAAAGTAGTGCAGTCGAGACGAATGCAGTCGTTCATAACAGTATTCTGCATCGTGAGGTCGTATGCAACGATTTCGTCGATGTAGTGGTAAATACCATTCAAACCAGTTCTAACCACCTTGTAGTTACTCTTCTCCACCTTGGCACCACGGTTGTAGCCACCACGTTCGTCGGCATGATGGCGGACACCACGACGGTTAATGTACAGACCTGGCTTCGTACCCGATGGGAAAGAGAATTTCATCAGCGAATGAGGCATCAGCGTGCCGTACCAGTCGCAAATGTCATACTTCATACGATTGAAGTTGTACTGTAGCTGGTCGTTGTTCATACTGGTGAGGGTGTAGTATTCACCATAACGATCAAGGATATGGTAGGATATGAAACGGTTGAGCGCATTGCGACGGTCAGTTTCATCGGTGACGTCCACATCATCTGGATAAACGGGGTCGTAAAGTTCGTGAGCCTTAGCACGCAGGTCATCCAACGTCTCGATGCCATATTTATCTCTCAGGATAGAGTCTGGACACAAGAAGACGGTGTAGTTGAAGTAGCGCTTGATGGGATAAGCCACATTGTCGCGCTCATTACCCGACGCCGTAAGAATCAACAAACTTGGGTTCGTCCATGTACAGGAGTCGATACGATCCTTGTCGGTCTTCCAACCGTAGGTCTCATCCACGTAATGATCCTGCAACGTGTCCATAATGCCCGTCACCAGAAGAGCCTGACTGTAGAGCTTACAAACGGGATCTTGCAGGATGACGGCACCAATCAGGTCGTTAGGAGAGCCAACTACCGTGCTCACTGTATGTACGACGCCGTTGGCAACAGAGTCATCAGCGTGAGTGATTTTCGAAGCCTGGTTCACATACATGCCCAACACAGAATCCTGCTTCTCTGCATCCCATTCCTTATAAGAGTTGATGCTGAGGATGTGCTCCAGCATGTTTGACTTCGGATATGGACCATCATTGACGTCGGTCGAGAAATAAGCAGCCTCGATGATGGAGTTCAGCGCGATGGTGTCGCAGTCAGCCACAGACAGCTCGTCCACCGACGTGAGACCACGCCCTGCCAGATACTTCTCCACCGCCTCGTTCGTCGGAGCGAACACAGTGTAGTCGCCATAAGTGCCCAACATGTCCACGAGGCGGAGATCGTACTCGCCTCTGGCACGTGCAAGGATTTTCAAATACTCAGAATACTGGCTGCGATTCTGCAGATACGTCGATGCATACTCTTTCGACTGTGTGTAGTAATTCTCCACACCTGGGTCGTCAGAACAGCTCACGACTGCAACCTGCAAGGCCGCAACAACAAAGAGGCCAAGCGCCCCAAATCTTAACTTTGTAAAATTCATAACTACTATATAGGTTTTTGTTTTGTATTCGTCATTGGTAAAGTGCTTGATACATACAGAGTATGTAGTTTAGCGAGGACAAAATTAAGGTTTTATAAGAGATTGACCAAACAAACGCTCATCTTTTCTTCATTTTTTAACACATCAAGAATATTTGTACCACCTTTTTAAACTATTTATGTCAAATTAGGTCTTTTAATACAGATAATTTGCAAATTAATATTCATTCAAATCTAACCGACAAAACAAATGGTAAAACTATTGACTAAGGTCGCGCTTGCAGCATGTCTGTTGATGGCGGGACAGGCGGCATTTGCTGCAGCCCCATGGAAGAAGGGGGCATTTGAGACAAAGAAGTACAGAAACCTCTTCGTCGAGATGGGCTACTCCAAGAAAGACGTGGACGCCAAGCTCCAGGAAGTCTTCAACGACTGCTTCTACGGACCCAACAAGGTCTATTTCGAAGTGGGCGACTCCATGGGCTACGTCTCCGACATCAAGAACCACGACGCACGTACCGAAGGTATGTCATACGGCCTTATGATCGCCGTACAATTTGACAAGAAAGACATCTTCGACCGTCTGTGGCGATGGAGCAAAAAATACATGCAGCATCAAGACGGCATCCGTGAGGGCTACTTCGCATGGAGCTGCCGCACCGACGGCACCCAGAATTCCCCTGGTGCAGCTTCTGATGGTGAGCTTTACTTCATCACAGCACTCATCTTCGCCTCCAACCGCTGGGGCGACGACACAGGCATCAACTACAAGGCAGAGGCACAGCGCATCCTCAACTGCACCATGCCGAAAGAATACGACGCTCCACAGCGTCCTGGTGGCTTCGGAGGTTTTGGAGGATTCGGCGGCTTTGGCGGTGGACAAGGACAAGGTCAGCAACAGCAGGACAATGCCGCTCCGCAAAAGGCGAAAATGTACCTCATCAACCCAGACAGCAAGCTCATCACCTTCACTCCCGACGGCGGCGGACAGACCTACACCGACCCCTCTTACCACATCCCAGCCTTCTACGAAGTGTGGGCAAAGTGGGCTGATGACGGTCGCGCAGAATATTGGAAAGAATGCGCGCAGAAGAGCCGCGAGTTTCTCCACAAGGCCATCAACGAGAAGACCGGTCTGAACCCCGACATGTGCCAGTTCGACGGCAGCGAGATGCAGGGATGGGGAGGACGCCGCAACGCCAGCAACAACTTCCGCTACGACTCTTGGCGCGTGCCCATGAACATCACCCTCGACTACGAGTGGAGCTGCGCCGACCAGGAATGGCAGCAGCACTACGGCGAGACCATCCAGAACTTCTTCTACTCACAGGGCGTCAACGACTTCATGGATCAGTACCGCACCGACGGCACCCTGCCCGAGGAGAACGAGATACTTGGTGCAGGCGGCTTCCGCAAGCTCCGCCACTCCATCGGTCTCGTAGCCACCACCGCAGCAGCCTCCATGATGTGTAACCACGACAAGAGCAAAGAGTTCGTCGATGCCCTCTGGAACGCCAAGCACGAGCCCTTCGAGGACGGTTACTTCGATGCCTACTACGATGGTCTCCTCCGCCTCTTCGCCTTCATGCACCTGAGCGGAAACTACCAGATCATATTCCCCAAGAAATAACCCTGCGTTATTGAACGATAACCCTGCCTTATTGAGCAATAACCCTGCCTTATTGAGCAATAAGCAGGCCTTATCGAAAAAAGTGACACGAGTGACAGTGACAAAATGACAATAAGCACCTTCCAATGTGCGGAAAGTAGATAATATTAAGAATATTATTATATTAATATAATAATAAAATTCTACTCCACCATTTTGGGAGGTCGGGAAAGACCTTATTGTCACTTTGTCATTTGTCACTTGTCATTTTTTTGTTTGTTTTTTTGCGAATCTCAAAAAATCTCCGTACCTTCGCCGCCGTAAACCAAAACATGATTGATGATGCGAAAACGTATATTGATGTCCCTGATGATGGGAATACTTACGGCCAGCACCTTGTTGGCTCAACCCGCTTATGCTCCCGACATTCAGAAGGAGAAATTGGGGCGTGGAATGGTGCTGCTTAGAGATGGCGACAGCTTGGTCGTTTCGTGGCGGAGATTGGAAGGAGAGGAGAAAGTTCCATTCAACGTTTACATGAATGGTAATCCATTGAATAATCAGAATATATGGGATGCTACCTTCTTCAAAACATTAGCACCTGAAACAGAGGCAGAAATCAAGCTGATTGCCATCAAAGACCAGCGTCAATTCATCTACGAGCAGACCTACCGACCCGATTTGAAGGACTACATCTCTATCCCTTTGGAGAAGCCCGCCGACAGAGTGACGCCCAATGGGCAGCGCTATACGTACTCGGCCAACGATGCAAGTGTGGGCGATGTGGACGGCGACGGCGAATACGAGATCATCCTCAAGTGGGATCCTTCCAACTCTCGCGACAACAGCCACGAGGGCTACACAGGCAACGTCATCATCGACTGCTACAAACCCAATCTCGCCTCTAAGACCTCACCCCAAAACGCCAATCCTCTCTGGCGCATCGACCTCGGCCCCAACATCCGAGCTGGAGCTCACTACACGCAGATGCTCGTCTATGACTTCGATGGCGACGGACGCTCTGAACTCATCGTCAAGACAGCCGACGGGAGCATCGACGGCACAGGGCAGGTCATCGGCGACGCCAATGCCAACTGGGTGGACAACGGGCAAGGAAAAGGAAAGGGAAAGACCGTGGGACACATCCTCACGGGTTCTGAATACCTGACTGTGTTCGACGGTCAGACGGGCAAGGCGCTGAAGACGGTTGATTATCAGCCACCTCGTGGCGATGTCTCGTCGTGGGGCGACAACTACGGCAATCGCAGTGACCGTTTCCTCGCCGCCGTAGCCTATCTCGACGGCAAGCATCCCTCAGCGGTCATGTGCCGGGGCTACTACACCAAGTCCTATTTGGCCGCCTACGATTGGAACGGCAAAGACCTGACGCTCCGCTGGCTCTTCGACTCTGAACAACATCAAGGCTATTCGGGTCAAGGCAACCACAACCTGCGTGTGGCAGACGTGGATGGTGACGGGTGTGATGAAATCACCTACGGCGCAATGGCTGTAGATCACGACGGTTCCCCACTCTACACGACCCGTACAGGACACGGTGATGCCATTCATCAGTACGCCTTCTATCCCGACAGCACGCAACTGCAAATATGGGATGTACACGAGAACGAGCGTGACGGTTCCACCTTCCGCGACGCCCGCACAGGACGCATCATCTTCCAGATATGTTCCTCCAGCGATGTGGGACGAGGTATGGCTGCCGACATCGACCCTACGAACAAGGGGTTGGAGATGTGGTCATCTGCTCAGCTTGGCTACTTTGATGTGAAGGGGCAGCTGCATTGTCCCAACGCACGTCTGCCTCAGAACAGCGCTGTATGGTGGGACGGCGACAAACTGCGCGAGCTGCTCGACCGCAATGCTGTCCTCAAGTTCAACTGGAACAATCAGAAGGTGGAGACCCT
This sequence comes from Bacteroidaceae bacterium, assembly GCA_017534815.1. Lineage (GTDB taxonomy): Bacteria > Bacteroidota > Bacteroidia > Bacteroidales > Bacteroidaceae > Minthosoma. The sequence continues at coordinate 79,822 of JAFXVS010000018.1, forward strand.
CAAAGATTTTAGGTCGGAAGGATGCACCTTCAACAACGGTAGCAAGCAGAACGCCTGCCTCTCTGCCGACATTCTCGGCGACTGGCGCGAGGAGGTCATCGTACGCGACAACGCCAGTACAGAACTCCGCATCTATTCCACCACGGTTCCTACTGCATACAGTTACCCCTGTCTCATGCTCGACATCCCCTACCGGCTAAGCGTCGCCACAGAGAATGTAGGCTACAACCAGCCTCCCGAACCAGGCTTCTATCTGGGTGTGGACAAGCGTAAATAACCACATTATTACATATTATTTCACGAGTTTAGGACAAAAAGTGAGATAAATGGGGAGATAGACGCGTTATTCAGATTATTTTTCGTACCTTTGCAACCGCAAAAATGGTTACACTCGTACGACATATTCTCATATTAACGTTGTTGATGCTGACGTGGTTCCCCGTGTCGGCTCAAGATGCACAGACGGACAAGGAAATGGCTGTGGCTGAGGATTCCGCCACCATCACGCCTCGGTTGGATTCAATCGAGGTTTCCCTTTTGACTTGCACGCCTGGCAAGGATATGTATGCAAAGTTTGGACATACGGCTTTGCGTGTGAGGGACTTCACCATCAACAAGGATGTAGTGTTCAACTACGGATGCTTCGACTACAATGCCAACAACTTCGTCTTGAAGTTCCTTTTGGGTCAAACGGATTACCTGCTTGATGCAGAGGAATTTGAATTCCTGAAATATCGTTACGGCATGTTGGGCAACGGTGTGTCGGAACAGGTGCTGAATCTGAGTCAGGAGGAAGCGAACCGTCTGTTGCTTCTGCTCTTGGAGAACCTCCGTCCAGAGAATCAGGAATACCGTTATAATTGGCTGTACGACAACTGCACAGAGCGTGCCCGCGATGTGATTGAGAAGGCCGTGAACGGAAAGATTGAATATGCCAAGGTGACCAACCCTGAAATCACGGTGAGGGAGATGTTGCACCATTGTCTGGAAACCTCACCCTGGGTAGCATTTGGCATCGACCTCATTTTAGGTTCAGAGATTGACCAAAAGGTGACTGACCGCATCATGATGTTCATCCCCGACGTCTTGAAAAGAGAGTCAGACGCTGCACACATCATCCGAGAGGACGGCACACAAGTGGAGTACATCAACAGAAGAGCCATTGTGTTGGAAGACACGAACGAACCCGAGAAAGCATATACTGTAGGATCACCATTGTTTGTGTTCTCGCTCCTGCTGTTGGGTACGATGGCATTGTTCGCTTATGAATTGAGGAACCGTCGCTACGTGATGTGGTTAGATGTGGTGATGCATGTGTGTCAGGGATTGGCAGGTTTGCTGGTGGCATTCCTATTCTTCCTGTCCGAACATCCAGCTGTAGATAGCAACTGGCTCGTCATCATCCTGAACCCCCTACCCCTCTTCTATGCCGGATGGATTATCTATTGTCATCGAACGCATCGCCACAATCGGATGGCGTACATCAACTTGGCAGTCTTGTCGGCATTTCTGGTCATCATGACCTTATGTCCGCAGTCGTTCAACCCAGCCATGTGGCTGCTTGAGGTCAGTTTGCTCATCAGAGCCCTGTCCCAAGCTCATTTTGCTTATCACAGAAAAAGATGAAGAAACAGATACTTACAACATTCTTTGCCTCCATCGCAATGGCTGGCACAATGGCACAGACAGGCTCTGTGCCACGCTTGGTTGTAGGCATCACCATCGATCAACTCCGCTCCGACTATCTGAATGCCTTCATGCCGCTCTACGGCGATGGCGGTTTCAAACTGCTTTTGGAGCAGGGTCAAGTATATTCAAACGTGCAGTATCAGCACGCTCCTGTTGACCGTGCTTCGGCTATCGCATCGGTAGTGACGGGAACCGTTCCTTACAATCATGGCATCATCGCTGAGGAATGGATGAACCGCGCCGAACTGCACACGAACTATTGCGTGGATGACCGCAACTACAAGGGTGTGGGCACCAGCGACTATTCATCTCCCAAGCATCTGCTGGTCAGCACCATCGGTGATGAACTGAAAGCCGCCACGAAAGGAAAAGCCTTTGTCTATAGTGTGGCTCCTAACAGGGAAGCCGCCATCCTTGCTGCCGGCCATGCTGCCGACTGGGCGATGTGGATGGACAATCAGAGCGGCAACTGGGCTGGAACCACCTATTACGGAGAGGCTCCCACATGGTTCCGCTATCTTGACGGCAATGCCATCGCTGACAAGATTGCCTCTTTAACTTGGAAACCTACCAACGATGCCGCTGGAACCTACAATTACTATCTGGCCACAGCACAGAAGTCCTTCTCTCACCGCTTCACGGGTGACAGCAGATTCAGGGTGTTCAAGACTTCTGGTTTGGTGAATGAGGAGGTGACAAAAGCCGCACGAGCCTGTATGGAGAGCGGCAATGCTGGCATGGATGAGGTAACGGACTTCCTGTCGGTCTGCTATTATGCAGGAAATTTCCATGCTGACAATATCATCAGCACAACCACAGAATTACAGGACACCTACATCCGTTTGGACGATGAGCTGGCGACGCTACTGAAGAAGATTGACCAGTTAGTCGGATTGGACAAGACGCTCATTTATCTCACTTCCACAGGATATGATGAGGTGGACAATTCAGAGGAACTGGCGAAATACCGCATTCCAACGGGTGACTTCAACATCAACCGCTGCGCCACGCTGCTGAACATGTACCTCTGTGCCATGTATGGCAACGGGCAGTACGTGGAGAGTTGCTACGGCAACCAATTCTATCTGAGCCATAAACTCTTGGAGCAGAAGCAGCTGAAACTGGCAGAAGTGCTGGAGCATTGCGAGGATTTCCTCTTCCAGTTCAGCGGCGTAAGGGATGTATTCACTTCCCATCGCATCACGCAAGGGGCGTGGACACCAGGCATCAGCACCATCCGCAACGGTTTCAATCCTAAATGCTCTGGCGACATTCTTGTGCAGGTGACGCCAGGATGGAACCTCGTCAATGAGGATCGCGACACCAGAAGGATGCAACGCGACTCCTTCTTTGAGTTCCCTTTGATTTTCTTTGGATATACGATAAAGGCCGAGAAGGTGGCAACGCCTGTCACGGTAGATTGCATTGCGCCAACTGTTGCGCATCACATCCGCATCAGGGCACCGAATGCTTGTTCTACACCACCGCTCTTCTAAGAAAAACCAATGAGACAGGTATAGCAGTAAAACAAGCAATAATCATCAACGAATATAAAACAAAATACAATATGGGATTTTCATTAAATAAACTTCTCAGCACATTGTTTGGCAACAAGGCGGCTCGCGACATAAAAGAGATTCGCCCGATTGTGGAGCAGGTGCTGGCTGTGGAACCTGAAATTCAGAAACTCAGCAACGACGAGCTGCGCGCCAAAGTCGATGAAATCAAGGCACAGTTGCAGGACAAGGTAAAGGACAAGCGTGCTGAGATCGCTGAACTGAAGAACAAGATTCAAGAAACTGAAATCGATAAGCGTCAACCTATCTTCGAGACTATCGACAAAAAGGAAGCAGAGGTGCTTGACCTTTTCGAAGAGGGATTGACCGAGGTGTTACCAACAGTTTATGCCATCGTGAAGGACACGGCACGCCGTTTTGCCGAAGCTGAAAATGGTGACATCATCGTGACTGCCACAGATTTCGACCGCGACCTCTCCATCGAGCACGACTTTGTGGATATTGATGGCGACAAGGCCATTTGGCACAACCACTGGGTGGCTGGCGGCAATGAGATGACGTGGAACATGATTCACTATAACGTACAGCTCTTTGGTGGTATCGTGCTTCATCAGGGTAAAATCGCCGAGATGGCAACAGGTGAAGGTAAGACCCTCGTGGCAACCCTCCCCGTATTCCTCAACGCCCTCTCCCGCAATGGTGTTCATGTGGTGACGGTGAACGACTATCTGGCCAAGCGTGACTCCGAATGGATGGGACCGCTCTACATGTTCCATGGTCTCAGCGTGGATTGCATCGACAAGCATCAGCCCAATTCCGAGGCTCGTCGCAAAGCTTATCAGGCCGACATCACATTTGGTACTAACAACGAGTTCGGCTTTGACTATCTGCGTGACAATATGGCGATGGCTCCGAAAGACCTCGTACAGCGCATCCACAATTACGCCATTGTCGATGAGGTGGACTCCGTGCTGATTGACGATGCCCGTACCCCACTCATCATCTCTGGTCCAATACCCAAGGGCGACGTGCAGATGTTCGAGGAATACTGCCCCATCGTGGAACAGCTCGTCGAGGCTCAGCGTCGTTTGGCTCAGAACTATCTATCTGAGGCTAAGAAACTCATCGAGTCAGACAACAAGGAGGATGTGACTGCAGGATTCCTCTCATTGTTCCGTGCATACAAGAGTCTTCCCAAGAGCAATGCACTCATCAAGTTCCTCTCGCAGCCAGGCATCAAAACTGGTCTGTTGCAGACAGAGGAAATTTATATGGAGAATAACAACCGACGCATGCCAGAAGCCATCGAGCCTCTGTTCTTCGTGGTGGACGAAAAGTTGAAGTCGGTGGAAATGACCGACAAGGGCAATCAGCTCATAGCCAACATCGTGAAAGACGACACCTTCTTCGTGCTTCCAGACATCACCACGCAGTTATCCGAATTGGAGAACGAGAAGTTCGACAGCGAGGAAGAGCGTCTCGCCAAGAAGGACGCCCTTATGCAGGATTATGCGTTGAAAGCTGAGCGCGTTCACACCATCCAACAGCTGTTGAAGGCCTACACCATGTTCGTGAAGGACGACGACTATGTCATCATGGACGGTGAGGTGAAGATTGTCGATGAGCAGACAGGCCGTATCATGGAAGGTCGCCGTTGGAGCGACGGTCTCCATCAGGCAGTCGAGGCCAAAGAGCGCGTAAAGGTCGAAGCCGCCACGCAGACCTTCGCCACCATCACTTTGCAGAACTATTTCCGTATGTACCATAAACTGGCGGGTATGACTGGTACCGCCATCACCGAGGCTGGTGAGTTCTGGGACATTTACAAGCTCGACGTCGTGGAGATTCCGACCAACCGTCCGATTGCCCGAAAGGACATGAACGACCGTGTGTACAAGACCAACCGCGAGAAATACAACGCCGTAATTGAAGAGATTGTGAAGATGCGCAATAGCGGACGTCCCACGCTCGTCGGCACTACTTCTGTCGAAATATCTGAATTGCTCAGCCGTATGCTCAACATGCGCAAGATACCTCATCAGGTGCTCAACGCAAAACTCCATCAGAAGGAAGCCGACATTGTGGCTCTGGCTGGTCAGAGCACAATGGGAAAATACATCGAGACCGATGCCGACGGCAACAAAGTCGAGAAAGAAGGAATGCTCGGAGCTGTGACCATCGCCACCAACATGGCAGGACGTGGTACCGACATCAAGCTCTCCGATGAAGTAAAAGCAGCAGGAGGACTCGCCATTATCGGCACAGAGCGCCATGAGAGCCGCCGTGTAGACCGTCAGTTGCGAGGACGTTCCGGACGTCAGGGTGACCCAGGTTCCTCCGTTTTCTATGTGTCGCTTGAAGACAAGCTCATGCGCCTCTTCGCCAGCGACCGCATCTCCAAAGTCATGGATCGCCTTGGTTTCGAAGACGGAGAAATGATCGAACACAAGATGATCAACCAGAGCATTGAGCGCGCTCAGAAGAAAGTCGAGGAAAACAACTTCGGCATCCGTAAGCGTCTGCTCGAATACGATGACGTGATGAACAAGCAGCGCAAAGTCATCTACGAGCGTCGCCGCCACGCCCTCATGGGAGAGCGCATTGGTATGGACATCTCCAACATGATTTGGGATCGCGTCGTTCATATCCTCCACAACGGTGACTATGAAAGTTGCAAGGAAGATTTCCTCCGCATCTTCGCTATGGAAATCCCCTTCGATATGGAAACCTTCGAGAATGAGAGTCGCGAGAAACTCGAAGATAACGCATTCGACATCGTCATCGACTCTTTCAAGAAGCGCACCGCACGACTCGCAGCTGTCGCATTCCCCGTCATCAAAAAGGTCTATGAGAACAGCGGTTCGAGATATGAGAATATCCTCGTGCCCATCACCGATGGCCGACGCGTCTATCAAATCAGCGTTCCCCTCAAAGAAGCCTACGACACGGAAGGGAACTCCATTCTCGTTGCTTTCGAGAAGGCCATTCTCCTCCACACCATCGACGACGCTTGGAAGGAGAACTTGCGAGCCCTCGACGAGCTCAAGCACTCTGTCCAAAACGCCTCCTACGAGCAGAAGGACCCGCTTCTCATCTTCAAGCTGGAGTCTGTCAACCTCTTCGACACAATGGTCAACGAAATCAACGATGGCACCATCTCCGTGCTTATGCGTTGCTCCATTCCTATCGCCGAAGAGCGTGATGTACATCAGGCACCCGCTTCAGCCATGGAAGAGCCAAGACATGAGCACCTCACCGAGACTCACCAGAACCTCGACGAACCATCTGAGACACAACGCCAGCAGGCTCAAGCAGCCCAAACTGATACCCGCGCTCGCCAGCCCATCAGTCCGATTGTAAACAACGGACCGAAGATTGGTCGCAATGATCCATGTCCATGCGGCAGCGGCAAGAAGTACAAGAACTGCCACGGGAAAGGATTGTAAAAATAACAATATCAGAAATCATTATAAAAATGACAGCCTTGGTTTAACGAACTAAGACTGTCATTTTTATATGATATAAGAAGTTTTGGCAAAGCTACTTCAGATCAATGACATTGATAACATCTTTGTCGTTATAGTCAAGGTTCTCGCCAGCCATACCCCATATAAAAGTATAGAAGTAGGTAGCAGAAGCAGCATGAATAGACCACTCTGGCGACATGATGGCTTGTTCGTTGTGGAGCCAGACAACACGGCTCTCCTGTGGTTCTCCCATAATGTGACTGACGGTTTGATCGGCGGGTAGATTGAAATAGTAATAGGCTTCGATGCGACGACCATGAGTGTGTGGCGGCATTGTGTTCCAAACACTACCCTCCTGCAACTGTGTCAGCCCCATCTGCAACTGGCATGGACCTTCCTCCAAAGCGGTGTTGACTATGAGCTGGTAGATGGTTCTTTGGTTGGATTCCGCCAGCGAGCCCAGATTGCGCATCACCGTGGCCTTGAGTGACTGCATTTTGCCATTTTTCCGACCGTCGAGGGTAATCCACTGGGTCTTATAGTGTTGATGAGCAGTCGCTGAATTGATGTAGAACTTGGCGGGCTTCTGCGGGTCTTTCGAACGGAAGATAACCTCCTGATTCGATTCGATGCCCTTGCCGTTCTTGTCTTTGCCAAGGTTGCCACGACCGATGTAGAGCGCCTCCCGTTCGTTCAACGGATACTCAACACCATCGACAATGACCACACCATCACCAGCCGTATTGATGATGCCGATCTCTCGGTTATGGAGAAAGTAAGGAGCACGGAGCTCAGGAAAGGCTTCCAACTTCAGATCCTTGTGGACAGGCATGGCACCGCCGAAGATGAAACGGTCGTACATTGAATACGTCAAATTGATTTCATCAGGTGCCATCACCTTCTCCATCACGAAACGTTCGCGAAGAGTCTTCGTGTCATAGTGCTTAACGTCATCAGGATGGCAGGCCTTTTGGAAATTCACCTTCACCTGTGCCGACATCGTAAGAGACGCAGCCAATGTTGTAAGTAGTAAAATCCTTTCCATTGTTAGTTGTTAGTTAGTTATTTTAAGTTCTTGGTTATTGAATTATTTCCTGTTGATGCGGATGCGGTTCCAAATCACCATACCGATGGTGATAGCTGCAAGAATGCCTGCGCCCACCCATTTTAGATAAGCTACACATTTGTAGATAACCCATCCGAAGAGGCTCGACGCAAAATCGAGGGCACCAGCCTCAAAACCCTCCGGTATCTTAGCAGCATCGTTCTGCGTGGAGGCATATACCTCATGAGCAGCCTGCGTGAAAGCTGGAGCCATGTCTGTGACAAAATAAAGTCCCACTACCAATGCGACAAAACCTATGATGAGACTTTTCACCACATTGCCCTTGGTGTAAGGCAGGATGAGAGGGAACAGATAGAACATGCCAGCCAACGATGCCAACGGCAAGAACTGATTGCCCGGAACTAACACAGCCACCGCCAAAATGACGGGGATGAGAATCACGGAGCACACCAATGTGGTAGGGTGACCTATCACCAATGCAGGTGACATACCTATATATATTTCTTTCCCCTTAAACTTCTTTTTCACCACCTCCTGCGTTTTCTCCGCTATGGGTTTCAGCCCATCGATGAAAAGGCTCGTGATGCGAGGGATCAGTTCCATTACAGCACCCATCGTCACTCCAAGTGCCAATATCATCTTGATGTCCAACTGGGCGGCAACGCCAATGAGAACGCCCACGATGACACCCAGCACCAATGGCTCACCCAAAACGCCAAACTTACGCTTCAAGCCCTCTGCATCGATGTCGAGTTTGGAGAAGCCAGGAATCAGATCAAGCCCCTTGTTGATTATTACAGCAAAAGGCGTGAAACTCTGGCAGAAAGGTTGTGGAATGGATATGCCTGGCAGATCGTAGTGTGTCTGAAACTTCTCGGCAGTTAAATCAGCCATCACCAAAGTGATGATATAGCATACAATGGCTGCGAAGTAACCCCATGCCAGTGACTCATCCATCACGAAATATGCAACCGCCCCGATGAAAGCGAAGTGCCAGTAGTTCCACAGGTCAATGTTCACCGTGCGCGTACATTTCGTAATGAGTAGCAAGAAATTAACACCCAACAGGATGGGAATAATCAACGCACCTACCGCTGTATTATATGCGACAGCTGCTGCTGCTGGCCATCCCATGTCAAACACCTTCAGCGCCAACTGGTAAAGGTCGGAGATATTCTCCAAGGGAGATTTGAAATTCTCTGTGAGCAATTTGGTGACCACATTGAGCCCTACAAAGCCGACTCCCACATAGAGTCCACTCTTTAGAGCCTTGCCGAACTTCATGCCTATGCATAAACCAATCAGCGTAAAAAGAATCGGCATCATTACGGCTGCACCCAGCCCAATAATGTAAGCAAAAACTTGTTCCATAATGTTGTTAGTTAGTCAGTTAGTCAAGAATAAATCGCGAGATGAGTCGCTCAGTTAAATACAAATTTTACACTCCTTTCAAGCGTGTGCCCATACGAGCCTCTACCACATTGACCACGTAGTCGCCGAGTTTCTCGCACTCGTTGATGATGTCCATATATACTGTTCCGACAGCATAGGTGTACTTGTGGTTGTTTACGTCGCTGATGTTTTGCGACTTGAGCTGGTTACGGAAGTTGTTGATTTCGTTCTCCGTGTTAAAAGTGCGATTAACATCGAAAGATTCCTTACGACCAGACATCAACTCGTTCATCTGTGTGAGAGCTGATTCTGTGAGATCCATCATCTGGTGGATGTTGTCATATTGCTGATCGTTAAAATGTTCTTGCTTGCTGCTGTACTTGCGATTAATGGTGCGAGCAAGATTGTAGCAAGAATCGCCAATACTCTCCAGTTCAGAAATCTCACGCAACATGGCACGAATCTTTGCCTTCGTCTCATCAGACAAATGAGCATCACTCACTTGATCCAGGTATTTGGCAATCTCCAATTCCATATTATCCGAGATATCCTCATATTTCTCAATACGCGAGAACAGCTTGTTGAAATCTTTGTTTTGTGAGCCCTTTTTGTTGGCTGTATTAGTGCTCGAGAGCACAAGCAATTCACGTACCATGTCAAACATGCGCTGCATACGGTCAGCAAAAGCCTGAATCTCCTTCTGTGCTTCAAAGACGGAAAGTTCTGGCGTCTTCATGATTCCAGCAGTAATGAAATGCAAGCGGAAATCTTCCTCTTCATCCACCTTCTTTGGCTTGATAACCCAGCAGACAAATTTCTCAATTTGAGGAATAAACCAGATGAGGATGGCGGTGTTTACCACATTGAACGTGGTATGGAAAGCAGCCAATACGAAATTCAACTTACCAGCATTAGCAAGGAATGCAACATCATTGACACTTTCCTTTGTCATTTCAACATCGTAGTCCACCCATCCACAAACCATGTCGATGAAATAACGGAAGACAAACAGAATCCATAGGACACCAAACACATTGAAAAACATGTGGGCAAGAGCGGCACGACGAGCCTGTGTGTTAGCCGACAGGGCAGCAAGGTTTGAGGTCACAGTTGTTCCGATATTCTCACCCAGCACCAAAGCAATACCTTGATAAATTGGCATGGCACCTGTGGAGCACAACAACATCGTGATGGCCATCACGGCAGCAGATGACTGAACACAAAATGTCATAACACCACCCAAGAGCAGAAAGACGAGCGTTGTCAAGAAGGAGTCAGGATCAAACGACTTAAAGAATGATGTGATGGTCTCATTGTTAGCCAAATCCATTGACATACCCGTAGCCTTCAATGTGGTTAGACCCAATAACAACAGACCGATACCAAACAGGAAATCACCAATATATCGATGCTTCTTCATGTAGATGAGCACTATACCAACGAAGAAGCCTATATAGGACACGATGCTAATATCGAATGGAGAGACTTGGCTTCCTGATGTACCTACAGCCATAATCCAAGCCGTCAGTGTCGTACCGATATTCGCACCCATAATGACTGAGATGGCCTGAGCCAGCGTAAGCAAACCTGCGTTGACAAACGAAACCGTCATCACTGTTGTAGCTGTTGAAGATTGTACAGAAGCCGTGACTACTGTACCCGTCAACATACCAGTGAAACGGTTGGTGGTCATGGCACCAAGCACATGGCGCAACTGCGGACCTGCCATCTTCTGGAGGGCTTCACTCATGGCCTTCATACCGAACATGAGCAGCGCCAGCGATCCCAGAAGCTTGAAAATAATCCAAATCGACATATTGGTAAATTGTGACTATTGGGTAAATAATTAGTTTTTGCCTTACAAAGGTACGTCATTTTTAGCTTTATCACAAGAAAATGATGAAAAAGTTTGTAGAAAATCGAAAGATACAGTAACTTTGTCGGGAGAAATCTAATTTAAACCTATTTATATAATGAGAAAAATCATCTATTTGTTTTCCCTCGTGGCTGCCATGATGACGGTCACACCTGCTTTCGCTCAGAAAGCCAAGGGTACTTTCGAGGCTGGCAACGGCACGTTCCTACTGAATGGCAAACCCTTCGTCGTGAAGGCTGCCGAGATTCATTATCCACGTATCCCCAAGCCTTATTGGGAGCACCGCATCAAGATGTGCAAGGCGTTGGGCATGAACACCGTCTGCATCTACATCTTCTGGAACATCCACGAACAGCGTGAGGGCGAGTTCAACTTCACCGACAACAACGATGTGGCTGAGTTTTGCCGACTGGCTCAGAAGAACGGCATGTATGTCATCGTGCGTCCTGGCCCCTACGTTTGCGCCGAATGGGAAATGGGCGGTCTGCCTTGGTGGCTGCTGAAGAAGAAAGACATCAAACTCAGAGAGCGCGACCCTTACTTCATGGAGCGTGTGAAAATCTTCGAAGAGAAGGTGGGTGAGCAACTGGCTCCGCTGACCATACAGAACGGCGGTCCCATCATCATGGTGCAGGTGGAGAACGAGTATGGTTCCTATGGCGAGGACAAACCTTATGTCTCTGAGATTCGTGACTGTCTGCGTGGCATCTACGGTTCCGAGTTGGCACTCTTCCAGTGCGACTGGTCTTCCAACTTCGAGAAGAACGGCCTCGACGACCTCACTTGGACGATGAACTTCGGTACAGGTGCGAACATCAACGACCAGTTCCGTCGTTTGGGCGAACTTCGTCCCAATGCACCCAAGATGTGCTCGGAGTTTTGGAGTGGATGGTTCGACAAATGGGGCGCTCGTCATGAGACACGTCCTGCCAAGGACATGGTGGAGGGCATGGACGAGATGCTTTCCAAGGGTATCAGCTTCTCGCTCTACATGACCCACGGAGGAACTTCCTTCGGACACTGGGCAGGTGCCAACTCTCCAGGCTTTGCGCCCGATGTGACGTCGTATGACTACGATGCCCCCATCAACGAATATGGCCATACTACCGAAAAATACCACGAACTGCGCGAGATGATGCAGAAGTACAGCGATAAGAAACTGCCTGCTGTTCCTAAGGATGTGGCACCTATCATCACTGTGCCGAAGTTCGAGTTGAAGGAGTTCGCCACCCTCATGACAGGGATGGCCTCCAATGGCAAATCAGAAACTGGTGCCATCAAGACCTTCGAGGAGATGGATATGGGCTGGGGAACGATGATCTACTCCACCCAATTGCCGGAAATCACCACCCCAAGTGTCTTGACAGGAGAGTTCCACGACTTTGCTCAAGTGTTCATCGATGGCAAGTACATCGGCAAGATTGACCGCGTGAAGAATGAGAAGTCGCTCACCATCCCTGCCGTCAAGAAGGGAGCCGACCTGACCATCATCGTCGAGGGCATGGGTCGCATCAACTTCGGACGCGCCATCAAAGACTTCAAGGGCATCGTCGGCAATGTCACGCTGAGCTCTGAAACAGATGATGCTGAGATTGTTCTGACTCCGAAGAAATGGACCAACGTCGCCATCCCTGATGATTACGAAACTGCCAGAGCCGCGCTCGACATGGTGAAGAACGTCAAAAGCAACGCTAAGGGGAGCGTCCCAGGCTTGGCACTGAGCCAGAACTATGAGGAGTCGCAGAAGCTCACGGCATTGTTCAAGCCCGGCTATCATCGCGGCTACTTCAACCTCACCAAGGTGGGCGACACTTTCCTCAACTTCGAGACATGGGGCAAGGGACAGGTCTATGTGAACGGTCACGCCCTCGGTCGCATCTGGTCAATTGGTCCTCAGCAGACACTCTACGTGCCAGGTTGCTGGCTGAAGAAGGGACGGAACGAAATCATCGTCCTCGATGTTGTCGGTCCAAAAGAGGCTGTCGTATGGGGACAGGCTGAGCCTGAACTGAACAAGCTCCAGTTGGAGAAGTCGAACAAGCACAACAACATCGGCGACAAGCCCGACCTCAACTCCGCCACTCCTGCCGCCACAGGTGCATTCAATGGTGGCAACGGCTGGCAGACCGTCAAGTTCAACGGACAGAAGAAGGGTCGTTATCTTGCCATCGAATGCACTTCCACTCAAGATGGCAAGTCACAAGTGGCCATTGCCGAGCTCTATCTGCAAGGTACCGACGGTAAGCGCATCTCCCGCGAACCATGGACGACCAAGTACGCCAACAGCGAAGAAGAGAACGGTAACCACACTGGCGACAAGGTGTACGACCTGCAGGAATCGACCTACTGGCAGACTGAGAAGAGTGCCGCCCTGCCCCATCTCCTCGTTATCGATCTGGGCAGCGAACAGACTGTCACTGCTCTCGAATACCTGCCCCGTGCCGAGCAGGGTGCCCCCGGCAGTGTGAAGAACTACAGGATATATCTCTACTGATTCCGGAACTCCCGGAAATCAGTCCCGAGGGTCAATTCCGCTTTCCGGAACCTCCGGAAGTCTGCCTCGAGGGTCAATTCTGTTTTCCGGAACTCCCGGAAGTCTGCCCAGAGGGTCAATTCTGCTTTCCGGGACTCCCGGAAGTCCGCCCAGAGGGTCAATTCTGCTTTCCGGGGCTCCCGGCGGTTTGTTCCGAGGGATAGTTCTGCTTTCCGAGCCGCTCGGCAACTTGCCCAGAGGGTCATTCTGCAAAAAAAGGAGTGTGTCGGTGTGACACACTCCTTTTTCTGAGGTCTCTTGCAAGACCAAAATGATTAGTTGTTCTCAGGACGGAGCTGACGAACCACCTCAGCAGTACGCCACATCTCAGAGTCGTGGAGGGCTGCGAGCTCCTTCTCAAGACCTACGCGGTAGTCGGGCTTTGAGTTGGCGTCGATAGAGATCTGAGCCTCGTGACCAGACTTCACAGATGCGTAGAGCTTCTCAACAACTGGCTTGATGGCATCGTGGAAAGGACCCATCCAGTCGAGGGCACCACGCTGTGCAGTAGTTGAACAGTTTGCATACATCCAGTCCATACCCTTCTGAGCGAAGAGAGGCATGAGTGACTGAGTGAGCTCCTCAACAGTCTCGTTGAATGCCTCAGATGGAGTGTGACCATTCTCACGGAGCACTTCGTACTGAGCAAGGAGCAGACCCTGGATGGCACCCATGAGTGAACCACGCTCGCCAGTGAGGTCAGAAGTAGCCTCGCGCTGGAAAGTCGTCTCAAACAGGTAGCCAGAACCGATACCGATACCCAGAGCGAGTGTGCGGTCAAGAGCCTTGCCTGTAGCGTCCTGATATACTGCGTAAGAAGAGTTCAGACCACGACCCTCGAGGAACATGGTGCGGAGTGATGTACCAGAACCCTTAGGAGCCACCATGATCACGTCGATGTCCTTAGCAGGAACACAACCAGTGCGGTCGTTCCAAGTGATAGCGAAACCATGAGAGAAGTAGAGAGCCTTACCAGGAGTGAGGTACTGCTTCAGAGTTGGCCATACAGACATCACTGCTGCGTCTGAGAGCAGACACATCACGATCGTGCCCTTCTCGGCAGCCTCCTCGATAGAGAAGAGTGTCTCGCCTGGTACCCAACCATCCTTAATAGCCTTCTCGAAAGTCTTGCCCTGACGCTGACCAACAATCACGTTGAAACCATTGTCGCGGAGGTTGCAAGCCTGACCAGGACCCTGTACACCATAACCAATCACTGCGATAGTCTCGTCCTTCAAAATCTCACGAGCCTTCTCGAGTGGGAATTCTTCACGTGTCATTACCTCTTCGATAACGCCACCAAAATTCATTTTTGCCATTTTGCTTTTTGTTTAATTGTGCAAGGATGATCCTTGCTGGTTATTATATATAAATGTATTTATTTTTTTGCCTGTCTCTTAGCTTCACGCACAGCCAGATACTCGTCCAAATGCTCCACACGGCTCTTCGTGATGCAGATGCGACCTGAACGCACGAACTGCAGGACACAATCAAGCTTCTGCAATTTGTCGAAGAGTTCGATGATTTCATCTGTGAAGCCCGTGATCTCCACCACCGAGTAGGTGCTGTTCACCTCAATGATGCGGGCATCGTAGGAGCGCACCAAACTGCTTACCTCACGATTCTTCATCATGGCAGGCGTGCTCAGCTTGAAGAGCGCCGTCTCGTTGATGAAGAGTTCGTCGTCCGTGTAGAAATGTGCCTGAAGCACCTCGATTCGCTTCTCCACCTGTGACGTAAGGATGCGTGCCATACGCTCATCGCAGTAGGCAGTGACCGTGTACTTGTGTGCCCCTGGCGTGCTGGATGCACACACGTTCAATGACTCGATGTTAACCTGACGACGGGTGAACACAGCCGTAATCTGGGAAAGCAGACCCGGCACGTTCTCTGAGTAAATCAGGAAGGTATAGAGTTTTGTACTTGTATCTTGTTCCATTGTTGGAGTTTGTACTTTTATTTCTTTTTCTTTAGGAGGATTACCCTGTTCGAGTACACGCTGGCACTTGCCACATGAGGAGCATTCGCCACACTGCCCTCCAAAAGTTTTCTTTGTCGTTTGCATTATAACTCAAGCAACATCTCGTCAATGTTGGCTCCAGGAGGTGTCATCGGAAGCACGTTGTCCTCTTCCTTGATGGCACATTGCAAGAGGTATGGACCAGGGGTAGCCAGCATTTCCGCAATGGCAGCATCGAGGTCTTTCCTTTCGATGACCGTCTTGGCTGGGATGCCGTAACCCTTAGCGATGAGTTCGTAGTCAGGGTTGAGCATCGGTGTGAACGAATAGCGATGGGCGAAGAACATCTCCTGCCACTGGCGCACATTGCCGAGGAAGTTGTTGTTCAGAAGGATGATCTTGACCGGCGCACCCTGCTCCATGATGGTGCCGAGTTCCTGAATGGTCATCTGCAAACCGCCATCACCCACAAAGAGGCAAACAGTTCTGTCAGGCGCACCAAACGTTGCACCGATGGCAGCAGGAAGACCAAAGCCCATCGTGCCCAAACCACCTGAAGTCACCACAGAGCGCTTCTGAGTGAACTTGAAATAACGGCAAGCCATCAGCTGGTTCTGACCCACGTCGGTCACCATGATGCCCTTGTTCTCAGCAGCCTCGCTGACCTTGCGAATCACCTCACCCATCAAAAGCGGACCTTCAGTTGGATGGAGCGCCTTGTCAATCACCTTCTCATATTCTTTCTCTGCGTAAGGCTTGAAACCCTCAATCCATGCAGTATGCTTGGCTTCGTCCACCAACTTCGTCACAGCGGCAAGCGTCTCCTTGCAGTTGCCCCACACCTTCAAGTCCACAGGCACGTTCTTGTTGAACTCAGCACGGTCAATGTCGAAATGGATGATCTTTGCCTGCTTGGCATAAGTGGCGAGATTGCCCGTCACACGGTCGTCGAAACGCATACCGATGGCAATGAGCAAATCGCACTGGTTGGTCATCACATTAGGACCAAGATTACCATGCATACCCAAGATGCCCATGTTCAATGGGTGGTCGGAAGGAATGGCTGAAAGTCCCAAGAAGGTCGTTCCACAAGGAAGATCAGCCTTCTCCAATAACGTGCGCAGTTCCTCAGTCGCATTGCCGAGTTCCACACCCTGACCCACCAGCACGAATGGCTTCACGCTGTTGTTGATCATCTTGGCAGCACGCTCAATATCCGTCATGTTCACATCTGGTTCAGGTTCATAGCTGCGGATGAAATCCACCTGAGCAGGTTCATACTCAACCAAGCCCGTCTGAGCATTCTTGGCAAAATCGAGCACCACAGGACCAGGACGTCCGCTCTTGGCAATGTAGAATGCACGGGCAACTGCCCATGCCACATCCTCTGGACGACGAATCTGGTAGCTCCATTTGCTCACAGGCGACGTGATGCCCACCACATCGACCTCTTGGAAAGCATCTGTACCCAGCATGGCGACACCCACCTGACCGCAGATGACCACCATCGGCGTGGAGTCAATCATTGCATCAGCAATACCTGTCACCGTGTTGGTGGCACCAGGACCTGAAGTCACGATGGCGCATCCCACCTTGCCACTCACACGGGCATAGCCCTGAGCAGCATGAACAGCTCCCTGCTCATGACGAACAAGGATGTGGTTCAACGTCTTCTTATGATCATAGAGTGCATCGTAGGTCGGCATGATGCTTCCGCCCGGATAGCCAAAGAGGACATCCACCCCCTCATGCTCCAAGGCACGCATCATCGCTTCTGCACCTGTTACTTTTTCCATATCTTAGTCAATGATTCTTACGCCTCCCTTGTCTGCACTTGCCACACTTTGGGCGTATGCACGGAGAGCCTTTGATACTACACGATTACGTTTGAGTGGCTGCTGTGGACGGGCTGCCAATTCTTCATCTGACAGACGCACATTGATGCTACGGTTGGGTATGTCGATGTCGATGATGTCGCCATCCACAATTTTGCCGATGTTGCCACCCGATGCAGCCTCTGGAGAAATGTGTCCGATAGATAGGCCTGATGTACCGCCAGAGAAACGGCCGTCGGTGATGAGCGCACATTCCTTACCCATGTGCATGCTCTTGATGTAAGAAGTTGGGTAGAGCATCTCCTGCATGCCAGGACCGCCCTTAGGACCTTCATGCGTGATCACCACCACGTCACCCTTCTTCACCTTGCCACCAAGGATACCCTCACAAGCGTCCTCCTGAGAGTCAAACACCACAGCAGGGCCAGAGAACTTCCAAATGCTCTCATCCACACCTGCCGTCTTGACCACACAGCCATCCTGAGCGATATTGCCGAAGAGGATGGCCATACCGCCGTCCTTCGTGTAAGCATGCTCGATGTCGCGGATGCAACCATTTTCGCGGTCTGTGTCAAGTGTTTCGTAGTTGGTGTTCTGAACACCCAGCTGATTACAGAACACACCAGCAGGAGCACTGCTATAGATGCGTTTTGCCTCTGGGTCAATATTGTCTTTCAGAATCGAATACTTCTCAATGTCTTCTGCCAAAGTGGCACCGTTCACACGCTTCACAGAAGTGTCAATGAGCCCACCCTTGGCCAGTTCGCCAAGCAGGTTCAGCATACCACCTGCACGACCACACTCCTGAACAGAGTATTTCTGTGAGTTCGGAGCCAGCTTGCAGAGGAAAGGCGTCTTACGAGAAAGCTTGTCGATATCGGCCATCGTGAAATCCACTCCTGCCTCCTGAGCCACAGCCAAGAGGTGCAGTACCGTGTTGGTCGAAGCACCCATCGCAATGTCCAATGTCATCGCATTAAGGAAAGCCTTGCGAGTGGCAATCGAACGTGGGAGCACGCTCTCGTCACCATCCTCATAATAAGCGAGGGCATTCTTCACAATCTGACGGGCAGCCGCCTTCATCAGTTCCTTACGGTTCACATGGGTGGCAAGAATCGTTCCGTTGCCAGGCAGAGAAAGACCGATGGCTTCTGTCAGGTTGTTCATCGAGTTAGCAGTGAACATACCAGAACAGCAACCGCAACCAGGACAAGCACGGTTCTCCACCTCAGCCAGTTCCTCATCATTCACCGTCGGATCAGCACCCTTCACCATCGCAGCAATCAGGTCGAGATTCTCGCCCTTATACTTACCAGCCTCCATTGGGCCACCGCTCACAAAAACGGCAGGGATGTTCAGACGCATGGCTGCCATCAACATGCCCGGAGTGATCTTGTCGCAGTTCGAGATGCAGATCATCGCATCAGCCTTGTGGGCATTGCACATATATTCCACAGAGTCGGCAATAATGTCGCGGCTTGGCAATGAATAAAGCATGCCGTCATGACCCATCGCGATACCATCATCAATAGCAATCGTGTTGAACTCAGCCGCATAACAACCCAACTTTTCAATCTCCTCCTTCACAATCTGTCCCGCCTCATGCAGATGCGTGTGACCCGGCACAAACTGAGTGAAAGAATTGACGATGGCAATGATTGGTTTGCCAAACTGTTCACGCTTCATGCCGTTGGCTACCCAAAGAGCTCTTGCTCCAGCCATTCGGCGACCTTCAGTGCACACGGCACTACGTAACTGATGCTTCATATCTGTTAGAAAATCTTATAATCTAATCATGCTTAACGAAAAACTTTGCAAAGGTACGAATTTTCCATGATATCTTACACATATTTTATAATAAAAAAGGACGGAACACTTCTTTTCAGAAATATTCCCTCCCATTTTTCCTGCATTTTTGCACACTAACGTGCGATTTGAGAACTCAAAGAGAGTTTCTTCACAATCAATCAAAAGCCGACTTTCCGCTCGGGTGCCGAGAAGGAGCAGAAACGGGCTGTGGCGTTGGTGATGTAGAGAACGGCCATGTTGTCATCGTCGGCCTTGTACATCGACTTCAGACCCTCATTACGGTTCAGGAACTCTTCCTTGACAGACAAAGTCTCGTCATTGACCAGCGTTCCGCTCAGACGCATCCACTCGCTACCCGAAGGTTTCAACGCACAAATTTCAAACTTGCCGTTTGCAGCCATCTGCTTGTAAACGTCCTTCACTTTGCCCGTCATGATGTAGAGACGGCCATCGATAATCTCTGAAACGCCAAAGGGTCGCACGTGAGGCTGGTCACCGTCGGCTGTGGCAATGAAGAATGCGCTGCACTCCTTCAAAAACGCCTGTACTTCTTGCATGTTTGCTTCTTTCATCTCTTGACTGATAGTGTCGTTGCTTACGACTTCGTTACTTACTTCGCTGCTCTCTGCTCCAGGAGTAGCATCTGGTTTCTGATTACATGCTGCCAACATCATCACGGCAGCGAATGTCAATAATACCTTTTTCATTGTTTCTTTTGTTAATATGTATTCTTATATTCCTGTCATCATATAGATTTCGGCACAAAGTTAGGAATTATCCATGATTTATTGTCATCTTTGCCCCACTTTCATAAAAAAACGCCCCTCATTTGTCAAAAAACGCTAAAATCTGAAAAATAATTGGGAGAATGTTCGTTTAGTAGAAATATTTTCATTTAATTTGCAAAGGGAAATCTAAAACCGATTTATTAATATCAATTTAAAATAATAAACCTATGAGCACTATTCAGCCCAAATTGAGTGGTCTTAAGCCCGAGGACTTCCAGAAGGTAGTCAAGGGCAAGAAGACCGACTTGTACACCCTTGTAAACAAGGATGGTTATGAAGTATCAATCACCAACTACGGTGGCGCCATCGTTGCCATCATGGTTCCCGACAAGGACGGCAAGGTTGCCAACGTCATTCAGGGACATGACAACATCGATGACGTCATCAATTCACCAGAGACTTATCTCTCTACTTTGATTGGTCGTTTTGGCAACCGCATCGCGAAGGGCAAGTTCACCCTGAACGGAAAAGAGTATCAGCTTGCTGTCAACGATGGTCCCAACCACCTGCATGGTGGTCCTACTGGACTTCACGCACAGGTGTTTGAAGCTTTCCAGACTGGCGAACAGAACCTGACGCTCAACATCATCCTCCCCTACGGACATGAAGGTTTCACGGGCGAAGTGAAGATTTCCGTAGAGTTCACTTGGACGGATGAAAACGAACTGATCATCGAGTATCTCGCCTCCACGAACAAGAAGACGGTCATCAACCTGACACACCATGCATACTTCTCGATACAGGGCATTGCCAACCCAACGCCAAGCATCGAAGATCAGATCATGGAAGTGAACGGAGACTTCTTCATCCCAGTCGATGCCACCTGCATTCCAACGGGTGAAATCCTCAAGGTGGAAGGCACCCCATTCGACTTCCGCACTCCCAAGACCATCGGTCAGGACATCGATGCCGATGACGAGCAAATCAAGAACGGTCACGGTTACGACCATTGCTATGTGCTGAACAAGAAGGAAGTGGGCGAGCTCTCATTCGCTTCACGTATCACAGACCCCAAATCAGGCCGCGTACTCGAGACGTACACAACCGAACCTGGCATGCAGGTCTATACGGACAACTGGGGATCAGGCAACCCCATCCAGCAAGGTTGCACAGCTCCACGTCGTTCAGCCATCTGCCTTGAGTGCCAGCACTTCCCAGACTCGCCTAACCGTCCTTACTTCCCATCTACGGTGCTGAAGCCAGGCGAGAAGTACAAACAGAAGACCATTTACAAATTTGGAGTACAATAAATGATGCACATTCCCCTCGCCCTGAGACAATTAATGGGCGAGGGAATGTTGCTTTTATCTTTAACACAATACTGAAAAACAAACAACTATGAGATTGAAAATTGACGACGTTCGTACACGTTTCATCAAGCATCTTGGCGGAGAGCCAGGCTCCGTTTACGCATCACCTGGCCGTATCAACCTCATTGGAGAACACACTGACTACAACGGAGGATTCGTGTTCCCTGGAGCTGTAGAACAAGGCATGATTGCAGAACTCCGCCCCAATGGCACACGCACCATCCGTGCCTATTCCATTGACCTGAAGGATTATGCAGAGTTCTCCATCGATGATGAGAAGGGACCACGTGCAAGCCACTTCCGTTACCTTTTCGGCGTAGCTCGTGAGATGATGGCACTTGGTGTGCCCGTACAGGGTTTTGACACAGCCTTTGCAGGTGATGTGCCCAACGGAGCCGGTATGTCTTCTTCAGCAGCCCTTGAAAGCTGCTATGCTTATGCACTCAACGATCTCTTCGGAGACAATAAGATAGACAAGATGACCCTCGCCAAAGTGGGACAGGCAACAGAGCATAAATACATTGGCGTGAACTGTGGCATCATGGATCAGTTCGCATCCGTCTTCGGCAAGAAAGGCAATCTGATGCGCCTCGACTGTCGCTCTGGCGAATACGAGTATTTCCCCTGGAATCCAAAGGGTTATAAACTCGTACTTATCAATTCATGCGTCAAGCACGAGCTGGTGGGTTCACCCTACAATGACCGCCGTCAATCCTGCGAGAACTGCGTGAAGGCGATCAAGGAACTCCACCCAGACAAGGAGATCACCACCCTGCGTGAAGCCACATGGGAAGAACTCAAGGAGATTGAGGGCAAGGTGTCTGCAGAAGACATCAAACGTGCCACTTTCGTGTTGGGAGAGAAAGACCGCGTGCTGGCAGTCTGCGATGCACTCGAAAAGGGTGACTATGAAACAGTCGGACAGAAGATGTACGAGACTCATCACGGCCTCTCGAAAGAGTATGAAGTGTCATGTGAAGAGCTCGATTTCCTCAACGAAATTGCCAAAGATTGTTCTGTAACGGGTTCACGTATCATGGGCGGCGGTTTTGGCGGCTGCACCATCAACCTTGTGGCCGAAGAACTCTATGACAACTTCGTGAAGACTGCCGTGAAGGAATTCTATGAGAAGTACGGCAAAAAGCCTATTGTCATCGACGTGGTGATTGGCGACGGAGCCCGCAAACTTGCATAAAGGGTTAAGTATATATCAGACAAATCATATAAAGAGAGGTTCATGCGAGCGCATGAGCCCCTCTTTTTTATCATTTCCTCCCCAACTTCCAAAAACAAAAAAATAACCAAATAACCGAATAACCAAATAACCTTTTTCTGCTTCATTGGTCATCCTTGTGTTTCAGCAGGTTCTTGATCTTGTCTATCGCGCAATCCACTCCGAGGAGGGTGGCTGAGAAGATGAGGAACTGGGCGATGCTGAAGAGGACGGATTGGTCTATCTCACCTTGGGGGGGCAGCAGGAGCGCCCAGATGGCGAGGACGCTCGCTACTGCCAGTGCCAAGGCTGCAAGGGTTTCCTTGACCGACCACCTCATGGGTTAGGGCTCCGCTGGCTCTGGCGCCACGTATGCGAATGGCATGGGCGAGAGCGTGCCGCCTGTGTCGGCAGGAGTGGTAAGCTTCAGCTCACCGTCTCCGGAGGTGATGGTCTGGTAGTCCACGATGGTGCCTGTGCCCGATGGGTCGGGAATGCGGTGTGGCGCCACGTCCACCTCCTTGGTGCCCCAAGCTGCGGAGAGGCTGAGGTCTCCTGGCATCCAGTGCCAACCTGATTCCTCTGGCGTGGCGGTCGGGTCGTCGATGAACTGGAGGATTTCATCATCGTTCGTGATGAGCTTGCCGTCCATGCTGACGAGGTACTTGAAGCCGTCCTCTGCCGTGCGCACACGGAACGCGTACTGGTTCATGTACTGCTTGGTGAGCGCCTTGTTCTCCTCGAAGGAGATGTTCTCGGCTGCGCAGAGTGCCTGAATCTCACCGCTGGGGTTGAACTTGATGTACTTGCGGGTGATGAGTTCCGCGCTGACATCCTCAGGGTTCTGGGT
Source organism: Bacteroidaceae bacterium (assembly GCA_017534815.1). Classification (GTDB taxonomy): domain Bacteria; phylum Bacteroidota; class Bacteroidia; order Bacteroidales; family Bacteroidaceae; genus Minthosoma. The sequence goes on from JAFXVS010000018.1 coordinate 103,127, forward strand.
GGTCTTGGAGTTGATGCGCGGGCTGAAGGAGCCGAGGCCTTCGAGCTGCACTGCGTGTCCGTTGAGGACGAAGTAGTTGATGGCTTCGAAGATGGCCCTCTTGGCCGTAATCATCATGCTTTCGGGCACATGAGCCGCATTGGCCGCATAGGCGATGAAGTCCGATTCCTTCACGACCCTTCCACGGCAGATCTGGATCTTGTAGACCGTGGGCTTCTCCTGCTTCATGTGCAGGATGAACGGACGCTTGAAGTAGTTCACACGTCCCTTTACTGAGCGAGTTTTACGTACCATAGTTTTTAAAGTTTAGAGTTTAGTGTTTAGAGTTTAGAGCATCATCCTTCCCCTCCACTGCCGGGGAGACCGCCACCGCCTGTGTTGCCGCCAGAGTTGCCGCCGTTGCCACCACCGGTGTTGCCGCCGCCTGTGTTGCCGCCAGTTCCGCTGCCGGTATTGGCGAAGTCGGTGTGTTCGGTGCCGTTGGATGGTCGGATGGACTCGACAGGTGTTTCGGTCATCATGTCGCGCAGCTCAGTGCCAGCGGCAAAGAGGAGCCGGACAGACTGCACGGCCTGGGTCACCTTGAGGTTTTCGGAGAGGTTGACCGTCTTGGACTTGACGCCCAGGTAGAATCCACCCACCTCTGGGAGCACCACACGGTGTCCGTTGATGCAGAAGTACGCGATGGCCTCGATGAGTCCCTGCACGCAGCACTCGATGTTGGCGAGGGGCACGTTGGCCGCGTTGGATGCGTAGGCGAGCAAGTCCTTCGACTTGATGGTCGGATAGGTCACCTGCTGTGCCTTGTACGTCACTGGCTTACCGTCCTTGAAGGCGAGCGTGACTGCTTTTGGTTGATAAGAAAGTCCCATAGTTCTTAAAGTTTAGAGTTTTTGAATGTTTATTGGTTATTGCTTATTGGTTATTGAATTGATTGTGGGTGGGGTTGTCGGGTTGAGGTTTGCCGGCTTCTATAACCTCTCACCTATAACCTTTAACCATTTTCAACTTCGCTACAAAGTTACGGCGTATGGAGGACGCATAAAAATATGTTTCCAAACAATCTGCATCCATTGGAAACGGTTTCCGGCATTCCTTGTTTCTTGGAAACGCAAGGGGTGCCGTTGCTGACAATCCCCCACTCTTTCGCATGACAAAGGTTCACACGCACACATGACAAAGCCCCGCTCATCGACTATAGTACTGCCTGTACAATTTCTCAGACGTAAAAGTCAACGTTTTCAGTACAAAGGTTATTTGGTTATTTTTTTGTTTTTGGAAGTTGGATTTTTTTCGATTTTGAGTGAAAGTGACGGATGAATCAGGAAAAAACGTCGATTCTTTTGTCCATGTGTCAGAAAATCACTAACTTTGCAGCCGTTTTTGTGGCAAAATCCACGTTCGGCTTCAGTCCGGAGGGGAAAAAGCCAAGACATAAGGAATTAGATTTTATCAACATAATGTCTAACTTTATTAATTAAACAAACATTTTTTATTATTTATGGAAACTAAAGACATCAAACCGCTGGAAGGTTTCGATTGGGAGGCATTCGAGAACGACGGCGTGAGCGCAGCTGACAAAGCAGCGCAGAAGGCTGCCTATGAAGGCACTCTCAACAACGTAAACGACAACGAAGTGGTGGAAGGCACGGTGACTGCCCTCAATGACCGCGAAGTTGTTGTGAACATCGGTTACAAGAGCGAGGGCGTTATCGCACGCAGCGAGTTCCGCTACGCTCCAGATCTCAAGGTGGGCGACACCGTTGAGGTTTACATTGAGAATCAGGAAGACAAGAGAGGTCAGTTGGTACTCTCTCACAAGAGAGCTCGTCAGGCTCGCTCTTGGGAGCGCGTGAACGCTGCTCTGGAGAACGATGAAATCGTACAGGGCTTCGTGAAGTGCCGCACTAAGGGTGGTATGATTGTTGACGTGCTTGGCACAGAGGCATTCCTCCCAGGTTCTCAGATCGACGTGAAACCTATCCGCGACTACGATACATTTGTTGGCAAGACCATGGAATTCAAGATTGTGAAGATCAATCAGGAGTTCCGCAACGTGGTTGTTAGCCACAAGGCTCTTATCGAGGCTGAACTTGAGGCTCAAAAGAAGGAGATCATCTCTAAGCTCGAAAAGGGTCAAATCCTTGAAGGTACAGTTAAGAACATCACCAACTACGGCGTATTTATCGACCTCGGTGGTGTTGACGGTCTCATCCATATCACAGACCTTTCTTGGGGCCGCGTAAGCGATCCTAAGGAAATCGTTCAGCTTGACCAGAAGCTCAACGTGGTGATCATCGACTTCGACGACGAGAAGAAGCGCATCGCCCTTGGTCTGAAGCAGCTGACTCCTCACCCATGGGATGCTCTCGATCCAGACTTGAAGGTAGGCGACAAGGTGAAGGGTAAGGTGGTTGTGATGGCTGACTACGGTGCATTCATCGAGATTGCACCTGGCGTAGAAGGTCTCATCCACGTATCTGAAATGTCTTGGAGCGCACATCTCCACTCTGCACAGGAGTTCATGAAGGTGGGCGACGAAGTGGAGGCCGTGATCCTCACCCTCGACCGTGAAGAGCGCAAGATGTCTCTCGGCGTGAAGCAGTTGAGAGAAGATCCATGGGAGAAGATCGATGAGAAGTATCCTGTTGGCAGCAAGCACACTGCCAAGGTGCGCAACTTCACTAACTTCGGTGTGTTTGTTGAGGTGGAAGAAGGTGTCGACGGTCTCATCCACATCTCAGACCTCTCTTGGACTAAGAAGGTAAAGCACCCATCTGAGTTCACGAAGATTGGTGAATCTATCGAAGTTCAGGT